>DAIQPZ010000020.1:0-19155 GCA_036787065.1 Anaerolineaceae bacterium | reverse complement strand
CAGACTACAGGGGCCGGCACTCAGACTCCGCCGGTTGTCAGTCAGACATCAACGGCTGGCGTCATTACAGGCAAGATCACCTTTGATGCAGGCGTACCAACGGATATTCCCAATGGGTTGAACGTCACCCTGCAAGGTTTTGACGGCACCACCCCGGTTGTTAATTTGACCACACCGGTCAATTCGGATGGCACTTATACAGTTTCCAATGTGGAGATGCCAGCGGGTCGTGTCTTCATGACTTCTGTAACCCTTAACCAGGTGACATTTAGCTCCGATGTGGGCACGCCAGTTTCTGGTTCGAACAGCTTGAATTTGCCCATCCCGGTGCATGCCACTTCAAGTGACGCGTCGCCCCTTTCAGTAGATCGTATGCATGTCTTTTTAGATTTCACCACGCCTGGAGTCATCCAGGTGGTAGAACTGTTTATTATCACTAACCCGACCAACAAAGTGATTGTGGCGTCTACACCCGGCCAGCCAGTGATCCGTTTTGGCCTGCCGGTTGGAGCCACCAATCTTCAGTTCCAGGATGGCCAGTTGGGACAACGCTATCTTTCCGCTCCTAATGGCTTTGGCGATACAGCCAGCGTCTCCCCGGGCGTGGCTCAGCACCAGGTTTTATTTGCCTACAACATGCCCTACCAGAACCACCTGGATCTGAGCCTGCCTGCTCCGCTGCCGATTAAAGCCGCGGTCGTGCTGCTGCCTCAGAATGGGATCAGCATCCAGAGCAGTCAGTTGACTGACAGTGGTTCGCAAGTTATGCAAGGGATTACCTTCCACGTCTATTCTGCCAATGATATTGCCAATGATTCTAAACTGTCGTTTAGCCTGTCTGGCCAACCAAAGCAAACGGCTTCTAGCGGCCCATCCGGCGGCTCGAGTACCACCAATCTGATCATCGGCAGCAGTGTACTGCTGGTGTCACTGGCCCTGGCGGGGTGGTGGTTCTACCGTTCGGGTGGTCTCAAAGGCCGAAAGAGACAGCCTGCCAGCCCGGCGACGGTGGCTCATGAAGATGCGGATACCATTATCGACGCTATCCTAACCCTGGATGATTTGCACAAAGAGGGCCACCTGCCTGATGCGGCTTATCAGACCCGGCGGGCTGAATTAAAAGAACGCTTGCGCAGCAGTTACCAGGGGATGAAACCCTCGGGATTGGGTCATTGAGGCTAAGAACGGGGTCGAAGGATGCGTTATTATGATTGAAGTTCATCGCCTGGTAAAACGGTTTGGGCCCAAAGTCATCCTGCGCGGGGTCGAGTTTCGCGTTGTGCCAGGCGAATTTGTCGCCCTGCTGGGTCCGAATGGAGCGGGCAAGACCACCTTTCTGCGCATCCTGTCATCATTGGCGCGTCCGACGCTGGGTGATGTGCGCATCTCTGGATATGCTTTGCCCGGGCAGGCTTCCGCTGTGCGCCAGCGGTTAGGGGTCGTCTCGCACCAACCGCTGCTGTACGGCGATCTCACGGCTGAAGAAAACCTGCGTTTTTACGGGCGGATGTATGCCATTACCGACCTGGATCAACGTGTCCACGCCATTCTGGATCTGGTTGGATTGGCCAACCGGAGGCGCGACCTGGTGCGCACTTTTTCACGTGGGATGGCTCAGCGCCTTTCGATCGGTCGATCGGTTCTACACGATCCGGAAGTACTCCTTCTGGATGAGCCTTATACGGGGCTGGACCAGGATGCGTGCGATATGCTGGACGGCGTGTTGCGCCAGGTCACATCTCGTGGGCGCACGGTGGTAATGACCTCGCACGACCTGGTGCGAGCCGCCAACCTGGCTTCGCGTTTTGATGTGCTTTCACGCGGCGTTATCCTGGCATCCGTGGCACGCCAGGCCCTCCATCAGGATGGGCTGCTGACCTTTTACCGCGAGGCGTTGCAATGAACGTCCGTTCACAGGTCGAAAAAATCCCCGCGCACCCGGTGGCTTCTAGCATACCCTTCCGCCATTACTTCCAGGCGATCGGGGCGGTAGTCTGGAAAGACCTGGTAGCCGAGATGCGCAGCCGCGAGCTGTTATCGGGTATGCTGGTTTTCTCCTTGCTGGTTATTTTGATCTTTAACTTCGCTTTAGAACTGGATGCCGCAACGCGTGTTTCGGTCACTGCGGGTGTGCTGTGGGTCACTTTTGCCTTTGCGGGGACGCTTGGCTTGAACCGTTCGATGGCGGTGGAAAAAGACAATGGCTGCCTGGATGGCCTGCTCCTGGCTCCGGTAGATCGGTCGGTGATCTATTTCGCTAAGGTCATAGCCAACCTGGTTTTTATTCTTTTGGTGGCTGCCATCGTGCTGCCATTGTACAGCATCCTGTATAATGTCAACCTGTTCAACCTCGGGTTGATCTGGGTGATCTTTTTGGGCGCGGTGGGTTATGTCTCGGTGGGTACGTTGTTGGCCAGTATGGCCGTTCAGGCGCGTACCCGCGATATCCTCCTGCCCATACTGTTGTTTCCTATCGTTATCCCGCTTCTGGTTGCGGCCGTCAAAGCCAGCAGCGGTTTTTTGCAAGGCCTGGAGTTGGCCGCCATCCAGCCCTGGTTAACTTTATTGGTGGTTTATGATGTCATCTTCACCGCGGTAGCCTTTATGGTCTTTGACTACGTGGTGGAAGAGTAATGTTAAAGAGAGGATAATATGCAAGCTCAACCTCGTGTTCTGACCATTCTGGATTATGCATCCGCACTGCTCCTTACTCTGGCAACAGGCATGGTGTTCTTCTATGCCCCCACCGAGGCGGTCATGGGATTGGTGCAAAAAGTCTTTTACTTCCATACTGCCACAGCCTGGGTTGGAATGCTCAGCTTTACGGTGTCGTTGGGGGCTGGAATCGCTTATCTTCGGACGGGTAACCGCCGTTGGGACCTGGTTGTGCTGGCCTCGGTGGAGATCGGTATGGTCTTCATGCTGATTGCCATCATCATGGGCTCCATCTGGGCGCGGCCAATCTGGAATACCTGGTGGACCTGGGACCCGCGCCTGACGACCGTGACGATCATGGAGTTAATCTACGCGGCTTACTTAATGCTGCGCCAGGGGATCGAAGACCCGGACCGACGCGCGCGCTTCGGCGCGGTATACGTCATTTTGGGTTTCGTCAGCGTTCCTCTGACCTTCTTTTCCATCCGCATTTTCCGCACGATCCATCCGGTGGTGATCGGCGGAAGCGACCCCCAGGCCACGGGCAGTTTTGATATGACCGCCAGGATGTTACAAACGTTTTTGACCAGCCTGGTCGTCTTTTCTCTAATTTATGTGGACGTGTTATGGCACCGGATCCGCCTGGGTGAGTTGGCCGATAAAGTCGAACAGCTCAAGCTCAGGCTTTCTTAAGAAAGGAGTTGATAATGCCAGCTAATGGACCTGCTGATACCTTGAATTATTTTGTCGCCGGCTATATCGTTATTTTCGTGATCATGGCGATTTACCTGGTCAGTCTGGCGCTCCGCCGCCGGAGTCTGACCCAGGATTTGGAAACGTTGGAAGTCATCGATCAGGAGAAAGGTAAGCCTGAGCCAGGCGGGTTTAAACCCCGATTGGAGACCAAAGATGCCCCGGTCCAAAACGGAGAAAGCCGGGTTTGACCGAGACGGTATTCAAGCTGCTGATGATCGAGGATGATCCGGCCGTGGCCAGCAGTTTGCAGGCCTGGCTGGAGCTGCATGGATTTGGCGTAGTCAGCAAGCGATCAGGCGAGGATGGCATCCGCTACATTTGCGATCATGATGCCCACCTCGTCCTGCTGGATGTACGTCTACCGGTTTCCCTGGCAGCGGCCTTGGACTGGTGATCGTGAAAGCCATCGTCGAACAATATTCTGGGCTGGTCGAGGTGTTCAGTTTATGAAAAAGACCCGAATTTGAGGTGTTTGCGGGTGCGAAGCACCCGCAAACACCTCAAATTCGGGAACTTTCTATGCATGGCTGAGCAGTTACAAAAGCATCGAGGAATATGGCTGATCGAACAACAACCCTTTACCGGATCACGACTGGGCTTCTGGCGGTTTATATCCTTTTGACTTTCTACAGCGTGGTTGCCCTGCTAGCGCCTATTCCACTTACCCCGCCATTAACCCCATTTCTGACGCTGATCGCCTTTACCTTTGCTGTTTTACATGCCGGGCAGTGCTGGGGTTGGTGGCAGGCTGGTCTGCTTGTGGGGTTTTGTTTTGTCATCAGCCTGTTATTTGAAAGTATTGGGGTCGCCACAGGCCTGGTATACGGCCCATACCATTACACCCATTCATTGGGACCAAAATTCCTTGACCTGGTGCCTTTTTTAATTCCTCTCGCCTGGTTTATAATGATGTACCCATCCCTCGTGATCGCGCGAACGCTCTCTGGCGTAAGGGGGGTTAACGAATACGCCGGGTTCTTCCCTTTTCTGGGCATAGCGGCGTTAGGTGGGTTGGTGATGACCTCTTGGGACCTGGTGATGGATCCCTTGATGGTGAAAGCGGGTCATTGGGTTTGGGATGGCGCGGCAGTTACCCGACCCTATTTCGGGGTGCCTTTACAAAACTATGGGGGATGGTGGTTAACCACCTTTGTTACCTATGGATTGTTTTTTGGCGCGTTGTCTTTGTTCCACTCGAAGGCCCCCGTTAGCCCGGGCCAGACGCACCCGGAATTTGACCGGCTGGCGATAGGCAGCTATATGGTCACTGGCCTTGGGACAGTTTTTACCGCCTTTATTATCGGTCAGGACGGACCGGCTTTGGTTGGGCTGTTTGCCATGCTCCCCTGGGCCATACTTGCATGGCAAAGGCTGGCAGCAATCAAACCCTCAATAAAAATATAAACCCCGGGAGTTTAGCCTTTATCTCGCGCAAGCCCCATTCATTGGGACAGGTTCGAGCAGCACACCAGCGGTCATTGGCTGTTTGCTGAAAGGCCAGACTCCACGGGGTAGGGGAGGGGGTTGTTAGATTTTAATAGCGGCCGTATAAAGCACCGAAGTTCTGGCAGGCGCGAAAATCGGCGCCCATCGGATCCTGAGCGCCGAAAGCCGTCCAGGCGCTGGGGCGGAAGACATTTTCTTCCGGCACGTTGTGCATACATACCGGGATGCGCAGGATGGAGGCCAGGGTAATCAGATCGGCGCCGATGTGCCCGTAGCTGATCGAGCCGTGGTTTGCGCCCCAGTTGTTCATCACCGAATAGACGTCCTTAAACGGCCCGCTGCCGGTCAGATTGGGGGCAAACCAGGTGGTCGGCCAGGTGGGGTCAGTGCGCTGGTTGAGCAGATTGTATACATTCGCGGGTACGTCCACCACTTCTCCCTCAGCAATTTGCAGCACGGGTCCAAGGCCTTTGACCAGGTTCAGGCGTGACATGGTCACTGGCATTCCCCCGCGCGTGACGAACTGCGACGACCAGCCGCCTCCGCGGAAATATTCGGTGTTACCCGGGTACCAGGTGGTGGCATTCAAACAAGCCGCGGCTTCTTCAGGAGTCACATCCCAGAAGGGTTTGATCACCGGCATCCCATCCTTAGTCTGCTGGCCAGAGCCATCCAGGGCGGCCGCCCCCGAGTTGATCAGGTGGATGAAACCGCCCGCGGCTTTGCCGGTGAGGGTGTAGCCGGTCACTCGGCGGATAGCTGTGGGGCTCCAATAAGTGCGCACATCCGCAAAAATCTGGGCTGTGCCGGTCAGGAGGTTGCCGAACAGCATGCCGGTGCCGTTGAGAGCATCGTTTTCGGTAGCCATAATGTAAGGGGCGCGGATGCCGTTCCAGTCAAAGGACGAATTGAGCATGGCTTCCATGAAATCGCCATTAGGGGAGTGATCGGTCCACTGGCGCTGGCCCTGGAAACCCCCAGCGATGGCGTTGAAACCCATGGCTTCTTCGCCAAAGCCGGTCGCAGCCAGGCGCGGGTTGCCAGACATCATATCACGAGCGATCAGCGCCATTTTGACCGAGGTAGCCCAATCTCTATCTTTCTGGGCGCGGCTGCGTTGGCGCTGCGTGGCGTTGTGGTCGTCGCCCTCTTTGCAGTGGGCATTAACCCAGGCCAGCGCACGGGTGAACTCATCTTCATCGTAGATGTGTTCCTCGATGCGGCGGGTAAACTCGCTCATATCCACCGTTTGGAGGCGCATGCCCAGGTAGTTTTCGAAGAAGGCCGGGTCGACCTGCGATCCGGCGATGCCCATCGAGATGCCGCCCATCGCCAGGTAATTTTTTCCGCGCAAGGTCGCGGCTGCCAGGCCGGCGCGCGCAAAGCGCAGCAGCTTTTCCTGGACGTCCGCCGGAATGGTCTTATCGCCCGCGTCCTGTACATCATGTCCGTAAATTCCAAAGGCTGGCAGGCCTTTCTGGTTGTGGCCGGCCAGTACGGCTGCCAGGTAGACGGCGCCGGGGCGCTCGGTGCCATTAAAGCCCCACACCGCTTTGGGGATCAGTGGATCCATATCCATGGTTTCTGAGCCATAGCACCAGCAGGGCGTGACGGTCAGGGAAAGCCCCACGCCTTCTTGGGAGAATTTGGCCGCGGCCATGGCGGCTTCGGCGGCGCCGCCGATGCACGTGTCGGCGATAACGCATTCAACTGGCAGGCCATTGGCGTGGCGCAGGTTGGCCGACAGGAATGCCGCGACCGCGCGCGCCAGTCCCATGGTGACGTCTTCAAGGGATTCACGCACACCGTTGCGCCGGCCATCGATCGTTGGGCGGATGCCGATTTTGGGCAAAGGCCCGACCCAGCGGTTGGCAGGTGAATGAGTCTTGAAGCTTTCTGATGAGTTCATCTTTAATCTCCTTGAAATAAATTCGATAGTGGTAAATAGTCATGGCCGATGGTTTTATCCGGGTAGGCTTCCGCACGAGGCGCGGATGATCAACTCGGCTTGCAGCAAGATGTGCTCAAAGGGGCGGTCGGGCTCTTGAATGCGTGCCAGCACCAATTCGGCGGCTTTCTGGCCGATCTCGTAGGAGCGCTGGGCGATGACCGTCAGCGGGGTTTGCATGGAAACGGCCCATGGAATGTCGTCGAAGCCTACCAGGGCAATTTGCTTTGGGATGGATAGGCCGCGTTCGTAAATGAGCTGGAGCGCGCCCATGGCCATCACGTTATTGGCCACCAGAACAGCACTGGGTGGGTCAGGTTGGTCCAGCAGCAGGGCCATGGCCTGATAACCTCCGAGCAAGCGGTAATTCCCCGGTTGGATCGATCCATGGCTGGTGGGCAGCCCTGCTTCGCTGAGTGCACGATTAAAGCCGGCCTCGCGGTCAATGGCGGTGCTGACGTGTGCCAGTCCGCCGATGAAACCCAGGCGGGTATGGCCCAGGCGGATCAAATGGCGTGTGGCGGTCATTGCGGCAGCCACGTTATCGGTCATCACGCTGTCGGCCTGGACCGCTTCGATGCGCCGATCGAGGATGACCAGGGGTAACTGGCTTGCGCTGGCGGCCTTATATGCGCGTGGATCGCCGCTGGTGGGCACCAGGATGATCCCTGCCACACCTTCATCTACCAGAGCTTCAAGGTAAGCAGTCTGGCGTGTGGGATCTTCATCCGTATTCCCGACCAACAGGACATAACCGTCCGGCTGCAGCAGGTCTTCCACCCCGCGTACCACGCTGGTAAAGAAGGGATTCTGGATATCCGATACCACCAGGCCAATCTTTTGTGCCTTACGTGCACGCAGCAGGCGGGCGGTCCGGTTGGGCCGGTAGCTCAACTCATGGATCGCCTGCATGACCTGTTCCGCCAGCTCAGTGCTGACCTTGTCGCGCCCGGTCAGTACGCGCGAGACGGTGGCGGTTGATACGCCGGCTTTTTTGGCGACCTGGTGAATGGTGGGCCGCCGGGAGAGGTCAGGATGGTGAGGATCCGGGTGAGAAGACATGAATGAATTGGGTTCCTGTAATCGTTTACAAAACCGTATATGGTATAGCACGTTTGAAGCCAGATGTCAACATTTTTCATCCGGCGGTTGGTTATCAACTATAATTGAATAATTCTCCATTCTTTTTATACCGGAACGATTATGCCTTCCAATGACCAACCCTTCCGCCAGCTTCACCTTGATTTTCACACGTCGGCTCAGTGCCAGGACGTGGGGATCCATTTCGACCCGGATGAGTTCGTCGCCACCCTCCAGATGGGGCGGGTTAATTCGATTAATATATTTGCCAAATGCCACCATGGATTCGCCTATTACCCCACCCGGGTTGGCACACCGCATCCCAATTTGAAATTCGACCTGCTTGGCCAGCAAATCGAGGCCCTGCACCGCGCCGGCATCCGCTGCCCAATCTATTATACGATTAAATGGGACGACCTGGCGGGTATCAAACATCCGGATTGGGTTGTCATCAATAAGGATGGGACTGCCGCCATGCGCCCACCCCTTTCGGGCGCCTGGGGTTGGACCACGCTGGACGTGGCCAGCCCTTACGCAGACTTCGTGGCTGAACAGGTGGAGGAACTGCTGGCGGATTATGAGGTGGATGGCTTCTGGTTTGACATTTGTTTCACGGCCCCCCAGTTACTCAGCCTGGGCCCAGGCACAGATGCGCCATGCTGGGGTTAACCTGGCGGATGATCAGGCGGTATGGGCCTACGCCAACCAGCAAGACGCGGCCTTCTTCAAACGCATCAGCGACCTGGTGAAGGGTAGAGCGCCGCGCGCAACGAACTTTTATAACGGCACAGTCAATTCGCGGGTCGGACAGTTTACCCCTTTTATGACCCACCTGGAAGTCGAAAGTCTGCCCACTTCTGGCGATGCCTGGGGCTATCTCCATTTTCCCATTATGGGGCGTCAGGCACGTACTTACGGCCTGGAAACGGTTGGCATGACCGGACGTTTCCATAAATCATGGGCGGATTTTGGCGGGTTGAAGACGCCCGACCAACTGGATTATGAGGTTGGGACGATCCTGGCGGCCGGGGCGAAGGTGTGTGTGGGCGATCAACTGCATCCAAATGGCCGCCTGGACCCGGCCGTCTATCGCCTGCTGGCGCATTCTTTTGGGCGGATCGAGCGTCTCGAACCCTGGTTGGTAAATGCCACCCCGCAGGCCGAGGCCGCTATCCTGGCGATGGGCTCCTCCAGCGGGGCTAACCCTATGGCCGGGACGTACAGCCCAGACGTGGAAGGCGCAGCACAGATCTTCCTTGAGACTGGCATCCAGTTCGACATCATCGAGCCAACCAGCGATTTTTCCCGTTACCCGTTGTTGGTGCTGCCTGACAGAGCCAGCCTGGATCCGCCTTTGCTTGCAAAATTGGAGGACTACTTGGCGAGGGATGGCCGGTTGGTTCTGAGCGGTACGGCCGGGCTGGACTCTGCCAGTGGAATGTTCCAACTGCCCGGTATGCCCGTCACATACCAGGGCAGGGTGGCCACCGTGCCATGCTACCTGCGCCTGGATACGGGCCTGGCCGAGGATGGGTTGGACGCAGATTACGATTACGTGTTTTACAATCAGGCCCACCAGGTGCAGCCTGTCGCGGGGGCAGAGACTTTGGGCGAGCTCAAGCTGGCCCTGTTCAACCGCACCTGGGAACACTTCACCAGCCACCAGCACGCCCCGGTAGGTGAGGGCCTGGGGACTCCCCTGGCAGCGCGAAAGGGTGGCCTGCTTTATTTTGCGGCCCCGCTGTTCAGTGCTTACCGCCAGCATGATTATTGGGTTTACCGCGCGGCAGTCCAGGCGGCGCTGCGCCACTTTATGCAACCTCCCTTAATAAAACCGCACGGGCCGGGTTGGACTGAATTTTCCCTGCATTCCCAACCGGCTGGTTCCGGACGACCGGCCAGGCGTATCTTGCATATCGTCAATTACCAGGCTCGTCGTACCGCGCAACCCATTCCACACGTCGACCAGGCCTGGCCGGTGTATGGGATGAGTGTGGCCGTTCGGGCAGATGGATTGGCCCCGAACCGGGTTTACCTGGCGCCGGAGGAATCACCCCTGGAATTTTCCCTCTCGGATGGGTATATCACCATCCCGCTGCCCCCGGTCGGACCGCACACCGTCGTGGTGATCGAGTAGGGGCGACCCTTCCTTTTATACCAATGGTTCAAAAATTCAGGGCGGGTCGCCCTTACGATCAGGGTATCGGTGAGTATGGATGGCGTAGGGGCGACCCGCCCTGGCTGGTCAGGGTATGGGTGAGCCAGGAAGGGTCGCCCCTACGACCCGGATATGCAGCTCGTTGAGCTGTTTGTCGGTGGCCGGGGAGGGTGCATCGGCCATCATGTCGCGCGCGGCCTGGTTCTTGGGGAAGGCGATCACCTCGCGGATGTTGGGCTCGTCCGCCAACAGCATCACCAACCGGTCGATACCGGGGGCTATCCCGCCGTGAGGGGGCGCACCGAATTCGAAGGCCTCGAGCAAGTGGCCAAATTTAGCCTGGATGTCTTCGTCTTTCAACCCCAATAATTGGAAGATCTTCAGTTGGATGTCGCGGCGGTGGATGCGGATTGAACCGGAGGCCATCTCATAACCGTTGCAGACCATATCATAAGCGTCTGAGAGGATGCCTGCAGGGTCTGTATCAAACTTAGCCAGGTCCTCCACCTTGGGCATGGTGAAGGGATGGTGCGCGGCGTCCCACTTTTTGTCCTCTTCATTCCACTCGAACATAGGGAAATCCACTACCCAGGCGAAGGCCATCACGTTTTTATCCACCAATGACAGGCGGTCGCGGAAGTGCAGGCGCAGAGCGCCCAGGGTTTTATTGGCTACCGCATGGCCATCGGCCACGAAAAGAATCAGGTCGCCTTCTTTAGCGCCGGTCAAGGTTTTCAAGGCCTCAACTTCAGGTGGGGTGATGAATTTTTGCGCGGTACCCTTTACCCCTTCGGCGGTCAGGGCCAGGGTTGCCAGGCCTTTAGCGCCCTGTTCCTTGGCTAAGGCGGTCAGGTCGTCCACCTCTTTGCGCGAGTATTCGGCGACGCCTGGCGCCACCAGGCATTTGATCACTCCACCGTTTTTGAGCGTATTCTGGAAGACCATGAAGCCGCTTCCGGCCATGATCGCGCTGGCGTCAAACAGCGGCATCTCAAAGCGCAGGTCGGGTTTATCTGAGCCGTAGGTGTTGACCGCTTCTATGTAAGTCAGTTTGCGCCATGGGGAAGACAGCAGGCGTTTGTGGGGTGTGACGGTGGGGATCATGGCAGTGAACAGGTCCTCGATCAGGGTCAGCACGTCGTCACGCTCCACGAAAGACATTTCCAGGTCGAGTTGGGTAAATTCAGGCTGGCGGTCGCCGCGCAAGTCTTCATCACGGAAGCAGCGAGCGATCTGGAAGTAGCGTTCCACACCCGCTACCATCAAGAGCTGTTTTAGCTGCTGGGGTGACTGCGGTAAGGCGTAAAAAGTGCCCGGATGAACGCGGGATGGCACCAGGTAATCTCGTGCGCCTTCGGGTGTGGTTTTGAACAGCATGGGGGTTTCCACTTCGATAAAACCGCGTTGGTCGAGGTAATCGCGCATAAATTTAACTACTTTGTGGCGCAGGACCAGGTTACCCAGCATGCGTTCCCGGCGGAGGTCCAGGTAGCGGTATTTCAGGCGCACATTCTCGTCGGTGTCCTCGTCTTTGTTGATCAGGAAAGGCAGTGGTTTGGCCGGGTTGAGCACCTCGACCTTTTGCACGTCCACCTCGATCTCGCCGGTGGGCAGGCTTGGGTTATCCGCGCCTTCTGGGCGGTGTCGTACGACGCCAGTCACCTTGAGGACCCACTCGGAGCGGGCATCCTGGAGAATTTTCGTCTCAGGTTTATCCGGGTTACCGACGATCTGCACCAGACCGGAGCGGTCGCGCAGATCGATGAAAGTAACGCCGCCGTGATCGCGCTGGCGGTGAACCCAGCCCGCCAGGGTGACCTGCTGCCCGATGTGGGCGGGGAGAAGCTCGCCGCAGGAATGTGTTTTGTACATGGAAGCCTCCACTTATTTTAATTATGAACCGCTATTTTAACATATCTCTACCATCCCGATAGATTTCATTTTTTCGCTGTCTACCAGCATACCCTGGCTGATCACGTGTTCTGGGGCGGTGTGGAAACGCAGCGCTTCAAGGACGTCTGGTTGGTTGAGGACGACCAGGTTGGCCGGATTACCTGGCTTAAGCTCGAAGCCTTTTAGCCCGATGCATTGAGCGGCGCGGGTCGTTACCATATCATAAAGCGTGTTGATGTCATCCATTGAAGTGAACCACAACAGGTGGGCGGCAAGGAAGGCAACTTCGAGCATGTTATTACGCCCAAACGGGTAATAGGCGTCGGAGATGTCGTCCTGGCCCAGGCAAACCAGGTTGCCCTCGGCCAGCATCTCGCGGACAGGGGCGTGGAGCGGCCCGGTGTGTGGATCGGAAACCACGCCCATGCCGGCGCGCTTCAACAACGCTGAGATTTTTTGCAAGTAGGGGGTGGGATATAGCGCCATAAGCGCGTGCGTGGTGAGCCAACGCACGCCCCTGCCAGCCACGCTGGATTGTTTCCTGCGCCATCCGCTCGAGCGTGCGCAGCCCAGGGTCTCCGGCGTCGTCCACCAGCATAGAGACATCCTTATCGTATTTAATCGCCAGGTTAAAGATTATTTCGATGTGCCTGGCCATGTCGGCTTCGGTGTATTCGATCCAGGGAATCCCGCCAGCGACATCCGCGCCCAGTTCCATCGCCTGGACCATCAATTCCTGAGCACCAGGCTCACGCAGCAGACCATCCTGGGCAAAAGCCACCACCTGGATCTCTACGATCCCTTTGAACTCCTGCCTGGCCTTGATCAAGGCTTTGATCCCTTCGAGCCGGGCTTTTGGATCGACGTCAGCAAAGGCGCGCAGGTGGGTACAGCCATACAGGGCAGCCTGGGCCACTGCTTTGCGCACGTTCTTAATAATCCAGGCTTCCGCATAGGTGTCTTTGACACGCGTCGCCAGCTCGATGGCTGACATGGCTTTACCCATGCCGGCCCCGTGATAATCTTTGAGTGCTTGTTCGTCCAACATCTGCGCGGTGTATACCTTGCACAGGTGTATGTGAGGGTTCACAAAGGACTCGGTAACCAGCATGCCCCTGGCGTCGATTTCGGTTTGGGCCTGTCCGACAATTGTTCCACTCAGGGTGTTTATCTTACCACCGGAGATACTGATATCCATCAGTTCATCCGGAAAGTGACGCAGCCGGGCGTGTTTGATCAAAATATCGTAATGGTCCATAAGGTTACCTCCTTATTGAGAAGCAGTCATGAAAATAAATTTTCACCACAAAATATGAAAATCTATTTTCAGAACAGTTACTTTGTGAAGGTCATCGATGAGAAAAAAGGGAAAGTATGTGCGTCGTTCATCAGCGAAATTGTAACCGATTCCGATTCGAATCACACCACAGGAGGATTTGGTGAGAGAAGGGGTTTCCTTCTTCGTTTGGATCGCGGGTACCTGGGATAGGGCAAAAGTTGTTGGCGAGGAATGATAAGGTGGGAGACCCGGTTAATGTACACAGACGGGGGGCACGACTTCGTAGCCCCCAGCAAATCGCGAATTGATCCAGATCGATTGGTCGGGCAGGAGGGGAAGATTCTGTCCAAAGTATTGCGACAGGATCACGCGAAAGGTGTTTACCGGTGTAATGGTCGGGTAGATCGCTTGATTCCCCTTACCTGGCAGGTAGTAGGCGTTGATAATTTTGAAGGCGTCTTTTCCCTTGCGGTCCCACCCATAAGCGTGGTCGCCTTGGAGAATGATGATCGGTGGTGTTTTAGACTGCGCCAGGATGTTTTCGATGATTTTCAGATAACGTTGGTTGGCGTAGGTGATTTGGTCGGCGTAAGCCTGGTCTGATTGGTTCATATCCAGCCTCAGATCACCCGTAGCCGTGAAGGTAAAAGGTGGATGGGTTACCAGTAAATGTGCATAGACAAATTTTCTTCCGAGAACCTGGGCTACCGTCTCCAATTTATCCAGTTGGTACAAGTTTTGTTGGGCTGTCTGATAATAAAAGCCGTTATACCGGCTGAATTGGGGGTCAATAAAGCTGATGAGACCGTCGGGCAGGGTTTTAAAGAGGTTCGGAGAACTCGTCATTTCTTCAACCAACACCCGCAGCCAGGTCGTGCGCATATAGAGATATTGGAAGTTGGATGATTCGATCTTTTGCATCGAACCGGAACCGGATTGAAAGTCGTACACGATATCGGAATCGGGGAAATTTACAAAAAGGTATACCGTTTTAAGGGTGATGATCTGGTACCCGAGACTTGTAAAGAATGGTATCACCCGGTTATTTAAACTGAGCGGTTCGAGCTGAGTTGTGAAATTCTCAGTATCAACCAGTGGGGCCAGTTCTTGATAGGTGTGTCCCAGGGCATCAAGGTAATTCATATTCAAGGTCGCTGCCATAGAAGAGACGGTCGTATTGTAATTGCTCTGGGTGCAGTCAGGAATGCTAAAACCTAATTTTTCCAATTGGGCAATGAACTGGCTGTTGTCCAGGCCTTCGTCTGACTCTAATAAATCTTCCCGGTCATAGGCATCCGAGAGAAGGTAGTAAACATCCGGTAGAGCCGCAGGGAGGGCGGATGTGTTAATCTCACCTTTTAATTGTTCTGGATGATCAGCCTCCCTGCTGCTGAGGCTGAAATAACCCAGTTCGACAAAATTAAAAAGGACGAGGGCGCCAAGAATCAAGTTGAGCGCCCAGGTTAAGGATAGATATTGCGATTTGGAACGCAGAATGGTAAACAAGCCGATCAGGAATAAACTGGCCCACAATGGATATGTGATTAAATGCCGGCCAAGCAGGAAGCCAAAAGCTTTCCAACCTTCGAACAGATCATAAAAATGACCATAGAAAAAGAAGAAAAATATGAACAGCCCCGCTACCAATGCCGCTTTTCTTAGATTGCGAAGGATGAGCAAACTGATGAGGGTGACGCTGGCTGTCAGGCCTAAGCTAAAAATGAGCGGGCGCTGGATCACGTACCAGGGCACCTGATGGAAATTAACAAGCCAGAGGAATACGACCGGATAAATTCCTAAGAAAATAAGATAGAATGGGATACGGTAGATCAGGCTTTGTTTCTTCACGACCAGGTTTTATTTTCCATCAGGTAAACCTGCCGGGACGACTCGGCCACTTCTTTTTTTGCGTGGATAACAAAATAACGATCAAAGGCCGATTCAAAGCTCTGCGCACAATAATTTGGGAAGATATCCCGGCGAGATTGTAATAACCGTTGAACCTGGGAATCTTCTTTAGGAACAAATTCGATGATCAACCAATGGCCTATCTGGCTGAAAAATTCAGCCATTGTGTCCAGGGGTAAGTTATTGGAAATGGCCAGGTGGTGGATCAGCGCGAGGGCCATCAAGGTATCGGCTTTGATCCGCTTAAAGAATGGAGCGCGCTCCTGGTTATTCCAGCCGATCCCTGGGCTGGGATTGGTTACATCCAACACCATGGGCAGCAGGTTGGTTTCTTTCTTTTGTTTAACTTCCAAATAATTGCGCTCGATAGCGCCGGGGTCATAATCCGTAGAAATGACCGGAATGCCCATGGCGGATGCTACCCGGCTGAAAATGCCCGTGTTTGCCCCGAGGTCGAGTACCTGTTCGGGTTGGATCTGATGCAAATAATCCTTGACGATCGCAAGCTTTGAGTCGAACGACCGGTCTGAATAGTTGGTCGATTTGTAATAATCGGCCCATTCAGAACCGGTTGGTTTCCAGGCCAATTTCTGCGTGGTTGCTTCCAGGTTTTCGATCAATGCTTGGTGGGAGAGGCGTGAAAATTCGGGACCCGCTCTGGGCGCCGGAGCGGTTTTACCGGAATATTTCCTTTGAGCCCTGGCGTGAAGGTGTAAATGGGAAAATAGTCCGAAATCCAGGTGGGCTTTGATGGGTAGAAGCTGGTCGGTCAGTTCCAATGGGATGCCGTCCAGGTAGACTTGTAGTAAACGGTTGAACGAAACATCTCGATAAACCATCAAGGTCAATGGGGCCAGGAAGTGCTGGCAGTACTGGCGGTAGGCCTCCCAGGGTTTACCTTCTGGGTAGATTTCAAAAGAAAGCGTATCGATCAGGATTGGTTGGCCATTTAAAAATTGGATGTTATAAGCGCTGGCGTCTTTAAGTGTCATGCCATGCTGTATTGCCAGTTTTTGGATTGCCAGGGTCAGCAAAGCCGCATCTTTAAGCTGGCTGAAACACCATTCGTACGGGTAAGTGATCCATGGAATGACTGTGGGTTCCAGAATACGATAAGCCCCTTCTTGCCAGGGGGAATTGATGGCTACCTCTTGATGAGCGACCAGCATTTTGTTTTTCACCAGGGATGCGTACAGCCCCGAGTTCATCAGGGTTTCGTAATGCGATGTATAACCCTCGTTCACCTGTCGGTAGAGATGCCCGTCTTGCTGAAAAACAAAACCACTGGGATCGCGGAAAGATGCGGGAACCCGGTTAATTTCGTTCATCGATTTCGGGGGTTTTCGTGTCGCCCGAATTGGGTGATTCTGGGTCGGGTTTCTTGCGCAAGAAAAAGGCCTTTATCCGGCTCCAGAAGATACGGATGGTCAGGCCAATGGCCAGAAGCGCACCAATAATGAGTTGGATGATCAGGCTGCCACTGCCAGGGTCAAGATAGAGCAACATTAAACGGATATGGGAAATTTCAAACGATGTCACAACACGCATCTTAATTAAACCATCCTATTTATTTTTTGTGATGGAACTTCTCAGAACCCTCTAAAAAGGCTCGAATATGAGATATTTGCGCTTGCTTTCCAGGTGCAAATATCTCATATTTAGAAACTTTCTCTCCATGGCTGAGGTGTCATATCGTTTTAGTATAGCCTTAATAATCTTGTTGATAAAAAACTGGATAAAAGTCTTAATCTTTCTTAATGTGAGTTAATGATTTGTTAATAAATATTCAATTCAGTTTCCGTCATTAATGAATTAAAAGTGAATGTGTGGCCCACATAAGGGTCCCCACTTTGCCCCGAAATTGGGCTAATGTTGTAAAATTAATAAAATCAACGGTATGAATTTACTTCGAACCAGCCTCCATGGATTAATAATAAAGGGCATTATGATGGAAACTGACCCAAATATCATCCCACAAACCACGCTGTCTTTAGAAGAAATGCTCAAACTCGGGGCGCGTCATATCGACCAGTTAGTCGATGCGCAGGGTCGCACATATTTCGACGTTTATCTCACCCAACCCCCTGAGGCCGTCACCGATTGGGCAGACTTTATCGATTTACCGGCGCGTTATTGGGAAGCTGTCGCCCTGGTCGAACCAGTGATAGCCTCACCAGTTGTGGCAAAAGACAGGCTGCGCTCGTGGCTGTTCCGCCGTTTTGATAAGGATGGCCTGGCTTACCGGCCCGAATCGCCTATTTCAGCTCACGCCCCCGAGCTGTTTGACCAATCTCGCCTTTTGTATGCATTAGATACCTGGGCCATGCATGTGCCAGGAGACGTTGAAGTTTGCCAGCGAATTACGAAAATGATGGACGAACTGCTGCGCCGTTCTACTCGTGAGGGCGATTATACCTACATCGAACAAATAGGTCTGTATTTCGGCGGAACCTTGATCCGCCCGGCCTTGCAGGCTGGTTTAATCCTCAACCGCCCCGAATGGATCGATTTTGCTGGCAGGATGGGGCGCGGTCTGATCGACCATTCTGACTTGATTAAACCGGATGGCAGTTTCAAGGGTCACGTGCACGGCGCGCTATCGGCCCTTGCCGGGACTTTGGCTTACGCCATCGTAGCGGGTGACGCGCATTTACTCGAACGCGCCCGAACCGGGTTTGATTACGCTCGTTCAATCAGCACGCGTTTTGGGTTCATACCCGAAATGGCCCAACGCGAAGACGACTTGATTGCCTGCGAAACCTGTACCCTGATGGATTACCTGGACGTGGCTCTGCTGCTGGCACGGCATGTCGACCCGGCTTATTGGGATGTGGTCGAGTTAGCCGCCCGCAACCATCTGTGGGAGAGCCAGATCCGGGATGGCGCATGGATCGGTACGGCTGGCGGCGATGACGAAGATGGAATCATCCGCAGCCGCTTATCCGACCGGATTGTGGGCGCATTTGCCGGGTGGAGCGCGCCTCACTGTCTCCTGGCTTATCATGAACAGTTTGGTCCAGGATGGGTGCATACGAAAGAAATGCGTCCGCTCTACCTGGGTAAAAACCGCGCTATGCAAAACTGCTGCGCAGGCGCGGGGATGCGCGCCGTTTACCAGGTGTGGTCAAACAGCGTGACGCGCGTAGGTGACCAGGTCAGTGTCAACCTCTCACTGGACCGGGCTACTCCCGATGTGCATGTGACCAGTTTCTTGCCTTTCGAGGGGCGCGTGCGTATGACCGTGGCGCGTGATTGCGATCTCCGCTGGCGGCGCCCGGCCTACTGCGGCCCAGAGGATGTCCGTGTTCAGACATCAGAAGGATCTTCAGTCCGTTTCATCTAGGACGGTCCTTTCCTGTTCTTTGGCCACCAGTCTGCCGGTTCGGTGATCGAAGTCACCTTCCCCATGCCTGAACGCTCTGAATCGATCAGGGTAGGCAATGCGGGTTACCAGCAGTACCGGTTTGACCTCCAATGGCGTGGTGATACTCTCCTGGCGGTTCTACCCGATCCTACCAACCCATCCAGCGGTTATACGCGCCTGATGGATACCCGTGTACACACGTCTTATGGCGATCGGGGAATTGGACCCATCTACCAGCGCCAGGGGTGGTCTGCCGGCCTGGTGGTAACCCCTGCGCCTCTCGTGGTCGCTTCACCGGATGAGGATTGGTATACATTGTAGGCGATAACACACGCCTGCGCATCCAGTGGGCGCCGAAGGTGAAACGCAGCCTGATCCACCAGGTCTACCAGGCACACACGCTTGGCCTGGTGGACGAAGAACGGATCCTTGCCCTCGGTTTTGAGCTGCACCAGCGTTTCTCGACAATCTCACCGGCGAAACTTCCACGGATACCTTGCGCTTAAAAAGTGGTATCGGCAAAGGTGAATAGACCCATTATGGGGCCATGGTCTTGTGCCGAAAATTATAACGCGATGGAGCTGTGGTTATCAGGCACAGTGGTAAGTAATTGGTAACTGCTCAGACACGTGTGAAAAAGACCCGAATTTTGAGTGTTTGCGGGTGCG
>DAIQPZ010000093.1:0-10195 GCA_036787065.1 Anaerolineaceae bacterium | reverse complement strand
TTTGCGAAGCAATCTGGATTGCTTCGCAAAGCCTCGCAATGACAGATCTATTGTTCATATCTGGTGCCCCACGTGAGTGTGGTCGGTTTATGTTAGCGCTTTTTTTTCGATTCGCCAACAATATCCTTCAGGGAAGGGTCGGGGTTAGGTGCATTCTTATGTGTTCAGCGTGCGCCATAGGTCGCGCATGGTGAGCGCATCTTCTTCCATTAACGGGCTCTCGCACAAGATGCGCCCGCCGCAATTCATTTGCGTCAGCGCTGCAAACAGAGCCTGCAGGTCAAGGTCCGATTCTTTGAGCGGCAGGTGTTTGCGCTCCCCCTTGGCGTTGTATTCAATTCCCGATAAGTGCACGTGTAAGTGTTGGAGGGACGCCTCCCCCAGGACGCTGGCATAAGCAATCAGGCGGGCAGTCCATTCTGCCTGGGTGTTCATCGAGCCGTCTCCGGCCCTGGCGTGCAGATGGGCAAAATCCAGGCAGGGCAAGACGCCCGGAATGGCAGCGCTCATTGCCAGGGTATCTTCAAACGAACCCAGCATGGCGATCTTTCCCATCGTCTCAGGACGTATAATCACCGGGTTTCCGGCGTCACGCAGTTCTTCAACGCAGCCGCGCAAACGCTGGATGGCGCCGGGAAGCACCTCTTCGGGCGGACGTTCAAAATAGGAGCCAGGATGAAAGATGATATCCGTGGCGCCGGCCAGATGGCCGTAATGCGCCGCATCCATCAATCGTTTGCGTGAATTGGGCCATTCAACTTCGCTGGCATTTAAATTGATAAAATAAGGCGCGTGCACGCTGATGCCGACCTCGAGCGTCTCGGCTTGCCGGCGGATGGTCTCGCAAGTTTCGGGGGTGACGCGCACCGACTGAACCCAGCCTAATTCAAGCGCCGAGAGCTCTAAGACCACAATCTGCTGGACGGCGCCAAAGCTCCCACCGGGTTTCTTGGGGGTGGACAGGGGTGAGCCGACCGTGCCGAAACGAAAACTAAGTGGCGCCATACTCCCTCGCTTTTCTTTGTATAGGTGATTTAATGGTAACTTGTTCAGCCATGTGCAAACACCTCAAATTCAGGTCTTTTCACAGGGGCTTGAGTAGGTAACAGTTAATGGACAATAAACCAGCCCTGGATCTTGCCCCACAGGGGTGGGCCAAGGATCAAAAGGCCGATTAATACAGACGAGCACGCCGCGATGAGCACCGCGGCTGCGCCGACATCTTTCCCAACCTTTGCCAGGGGTTGGCGTTGGGGGCTGGCCAGGTCGACCACCGCCTCGAGGGCGGTGTTGAGGAATTCGGCTGTCCATACCATGGCGACGGTCAAAACCAACACGGCCCAATCGCGCACGCCCAGGTGCAACCAGATCGCCATCGCCACCACGCACAGTGTGGCCATGGTGTGGATCCAGGCATTTCGCTGTGTGCGGATGACGTAATACCAGCCGGCAAAGGCATGTTTGAACGATAGGCAGCGGGACTGGAGAAAAACCAGCATGGCTAAAATTGGGCGGCTAATGGGTTAAGGCAAAGGGCCAGGATCTCTTTTTGCGCAAGCCACATCCTGGCTTTTTCTTCATCTTCCGCGTGGTCGTGACCCAACAGGTGCAGCACACCATGCACGACCAGGACTTCGATCTCTTGCTGCAGCGGGTGGGCGCCTGCCTCCGCCTGTGCTTTGGCCTGCGGCACTGAGATGATGATATCCCCCAGGTATAAATGTCCCGTATCCGGATCGATTTCTCCCGCTGGAAAAGATAGGACGTCCGTCGGATGGTTGCTGTCCAGATAGGTTTTATTGAGTTCCTGGATTTCGGCGTTGCCAGTAAAAACAATGGACAGGTCAGACTCGGGTGAAGCTTTTTGCTGGCTTAACGCGGCTAAGGCGCTGGTTTCAACGCAGGTCTCCTGGATGTCGTGGGTATAGTCATCGTCAAGGGTTAAATAGATCATGGTTGGTTTTTTGGATCGGGAATGGAGGATGGCAGGGGCTGCGGCGTTTCAAATGGAAGTCCGGGCCGGGCCGGTGTGGTTTTAATCTCGGGATATTTGATGCGCGCGTGATACGAATTTCTTAAAGTCCGGTGGAAAGAATCCGCGGCGAGGCTCAGGTCGCGCAGGGTCAGGTGGGTATCATCCAACTGGCCTTCACTTTCAACAAAGTTAAAGACGCTCTTGATCAAGGTGCGCAGCTCGTTCTCGTCTTTGGGCAACTCAGCCCTTGCGCGCGCTTCAACCCCATCCGCCAGCATAAGCAGTGCCGTTTCGCGTGACCTGGGACGGGGACCCGGATAACGGTATGACTCCGCGTTGATCAGGTCGGTCGAGCCGGCCAATTTGATGGCTCTCGCATACTGGTACCGCGCCAGGAGCGTCCCATGATGTTCGCTGATGAAATCCTGGAGGCGGGGTGGCAGGCGGTGTTTTCTGGCCAGTTGGATGCCATCGGCGACGTGCTGGATAATCGTCGCTGCGCTTGTCGCCGGATCCACATCGTCGTGTGGGTTAATTTTCCCGGGGATCTGGTTTTCAATAAAAAAGAGGGGGTTCATGGCTTTGCCGGAATCGTGGTAGATGGCGCCTACGCGCGTCAGCAGGCCGTCGGCCCCAATGCTTTCCGCGGCTTGCTCCGCCAGGTTGGCCACCTGGAGGCTGTGCTGGTACGTGCCGGGGGCATTTCTTAAAATGATCTGGTTTAACGGATGATCGGGCCGCGAAATTTCCAGCAGTTGAAGCGAAGTGGTCAGACCCAGCACCTGGGCAAACAAAAACTGGAACAACAGGGTCAGGCTGGCCGAAGCAACCCCGTTAAACACTGCGGCGCCCAGCAGGGTGGTGATCCCAAGCAGGTCGGTCAGCGAGTCGTTCAAACGATAAGCCAGGATGACGGCTATCCCGGTGATGCCCACCGCTATCCCGGCGGAGGAGAAAGAGCCAATCCGGCGGGCTTTCCCAAGCACCAGGATGCCAAATAGACTGGTCAGGATGTAGAATAGCATCAGATCGAGCGTGTTGGGCAGGCCGTAGGATGCCAGGATGCTGAGCACCAGGGAAAGGATCAAGCCGATCTCCATGTTATACAGCGCGGCGATGGTCAATCCAAAAGCGGGCAGGGGGAACAGATAAGGCAGCACGGTCCGGTTGGGGATTAAATAACGCGCGCCGACCAGGAAGGCCAGGAAAAAGATGCAGATCAACCCCAATCCTTTGAGCTCATCCATGGGTGGCACTCGCCGGCGATAGAAATACATGCCGACAAACCCGCTCAACAAGACGACTAAAACCCCCACCGCTAAGATATCGGAATTGTGGCTCTGCGGTTGGATCAATCCAAATTTTTGTAGAGCTTCCCAATCCTGGGGTGTGATCACCTGCCCACGCAGGATGATCAGCTCGCCTGAGATGAATGCGCGGCTGATCGGCGCGACCGATTTACGCGCCTCTGCCTTTTTGGAACCGGTTTGCTCCGCGCTGTATAGGGTGTTGGGGACCACAAATGGGGTGACGATTTCCGTGATGATCGCCGTCTGGTCTTGCGGCAATGTAAAACTGATTAAGGTGGGAATGTCCCGCCTGGCGTCGGTGAGGCGATCTTCGCGGATGGCATTGCGCATATCCTGCTCAAGAACGTTGATCGATTCTTGCTGGATGACCTGCCAGCGGTTCTCATTGAGGAAGACGATCTGATTAGCGGTGTCGGTAGTAAGGTGCAAATCCGACATGGCCGCCAGGTCAGATATCTTTTGGTCGAGTGTTGCAAATCCATCAGAACGCAGCGTGTTGATATAATTTAAACTCACGCGCATTTTTTCGATCTGGTGGCGAGAGATGCCAGGATCGACCGGCAAATACACCGGTGCGACTTGTTCTTCTGCGGCGCGCCGGGCCTGTTCGGTGAGTAAATCACTTTGATAGGTTAATGCTTTGGACGCCTGGATGTCTTGCGGCGCAACGTCACCCACCTTGAGTGGAAATGACGTGGGTCTCAATGCCACAGGCAGTACCAGAGATGCAAGCGATAACAAACTGGTCAAAACCAATAAGGTGATTCTGACGGCAGTCCGGTTGATCGTCCATTTTCTCCGTATCTGCACAGGCTGATTAAACATACCTTCAGGCTTTTTGAAGAAGCTGGCGGACGACCTGGCTGGCTTGATCTCCCGGTGCTCTCCCTTGAAGCCTGGCGACAAGCACTTTCATCACCTTACCCATATCCGCGGGGGCTGTGGCGCCGATCTCGGCGATGATGCTTTGCGCCAGTGCGACCAGCTCTTCCTGGGATAAGGGTTTGGGGAGATAAGCCTCAAGGACAGCAATTTCGGCTTCGCTCGCGGCCACCAGATCGGCACGGTTGGCCTTTTGGGCCTCTGATACGGCTTCCCGGCGCAGTTTGATTTCTTTTTGAAGAATGGCCATCAGTCCGGCCTCATCCACAGGGGATTGTTTTTCAACTTGCACCATTTTTACCGCGGCAAGCACCATCCTGAGCGTGCGTTTGCGCGTACCATCATTCGCACGCAGGGCGTCTCTCAAGTCTTGTTCGATAGTTTTCGTGTCCATGCGATCATTATACTCTATTCATCCAACCGTAATCATGGCTTTGAGATGCTCAAAGGTGGTTGCGCCGATGCCAGGGACATTTTGGATGTCTTCGACGTGATTATAGGGTCCATTTGCTTCACGATAAGCGATAATTGCCGCGGCTCGAGTGGGTCCGACGCCAGGCAGTTTTTCCAGATCGGACTGGCTGGCGCTGTTTATATTCAGCGGGTTTTCGGCTGAATAAGGCGAATCCGGGGTGGATGGGGTGATGGAACTGCCCGGTACGGCAGGGGTTGGACTCGTTTCGCCGGTCAGGGGTATCACCAGGTGTTCTCCATCATGAAGTAGGGCGGCCAGGTTTACCGCGTTCACATCCGCAGATGGAGACGAGCCGCCCGAAGCCTGGATGGCATCCTTCACCCGGCTGTTGGGTGGCAGAGCGTACACGCCTGGTTGGTTGATTCCCCCGGTGACGTAAACGGTGAGCGACGGTGTGGTGGGTAAGGGGGCTAATTGAACGGCCTCCCCGCGTGGCGGTAAGGCGATTAACAGGATGACTCCGGCGGTTAGGACCCCGCACAAGAAGCTGAATAAAATCACCTGCCAGGTTTTCATTGCCTATCCCTGTTCAAGCCCAAGGCGGGTGACTCTTCGTTCAAGAGACACCCTGAGGAAGCGCTTTGGCGACCGAAGAGTCTCGATAATGGCCATGATAAGATTCTTCACAAGGGCCTGAGCAGTTCCATTACTTCTTAGTATAATGACCTCTAAGGGGTTGTCAAGCGATTTTTATCCTCATGTTCGAGAAGGGTTTTAAACGCAGCGATTGAAACTTCAAGCATGCCCAGGTCAGGCTCACGGGTGGTGAGCTTTTGCAGTGCCAGGTTGGGCTGGATCAGCAGTGCCACGATCGGGTTGGTCAAATGTCCCGCCATCCAGCGGATATACTCGTAGGCCACACCCGCCAGAACGGGAATGAAGACGATACGCGTGACGAGGCGCAAGAGGATTGGCATGGGTCCAAAGAAAGCAAAGACGATTACCGACAGCACGACCAGGGTTAAGAGGAAAGACGTGCCGCAGCGGGGATGCAGGAGTGATGAAAGCGCCACCTTCTCAGGCACGAGCTCGACACCCGCTTCATAAGCGTTGATGGTCTTGTGTTCCGCGCCGTGGTAAGCGAAAACACGGCTGATTTCAGGCATCTTCCCGACCCCCCAAAGATAGGCGATGAAGACCGCTAAGCGGATGGCGCCTTCTAATAAATTGCTCCCCAGTGCCGACCAGTGCAGCCAGCGTTCGACCAATTGGCCCAGGGCAGCCGGAGCTACAAAGAAAATACCCACCCCGATGAGGAGAGAAACCCCCAGGGAAATATACAGGGTTGGCCCCTCGATTTTTTCTTCTTCGCCGGTTTGAATGTTTGCCGAACGAGTCAGGAAGCGCATGCCCAATCCGAGCGCGTCCCACAGCAGCACCAACCCGCGCAGAAAGGGGATTTTAGCCAAGGCGCTCAGGTAGATGCCGCTCAGGGTTTCTGTAGTGATTGAAATCTGCCCGTCTGGGGCACGGTTGGCCATGGCCACGAAGGCCGTGCCACGCATTAAGACCCCCTCGATGACGGCCTGGCCCCCGTATGATGGCATCTTTGGTTTCATTGGGCTTCACCTAAGAAATAAAAGAAGTGTACCAGGGCATCAATGCCGTGCGCCCAGTTTCCAAGATTCAGGTGTTCGTTGGGGGCGTGGATGGCGTCGTCGCTCAGGCCAAAGCCGGTGATGACCGATTCGACCCCCAAAATGGACTGCATGGATGCCACAACGGGGATGCTGCCGCCTTCACGCTTATACACCGGCTTTTTCCCCCATACCACTTCGAGGGCCCTGGCCAGTGACCGGGTGGCGGGCAAGTTGCGGTCGGTCAGGCAGGCCGGCCCACCCGCCATTACATCCAGCTCCCAGCGCACGGTCTTCGGACCGCGGCTTTGCAGGTATTGGCGCAACTGCTGGTGGACTTCGGTTGGGTCTTGATCGGGAACCAGGCGCATTGAAATTTTGGCCATGGCATAGGCGGGCAGGACCGTTTTAGAGCCATGGTCGGTAAAACCCGATAATAGGCCGTTAACTTCCAGGGTGGGGCGGGCGCCAAGGCGTTCTTCGGGTGTGTACCCGCTTTCGCCCCATAACTCTGGCGCCCCGGTCTGTTGTTTATAGAAACTTTCGCCCATATTCAAGCGCCCCATCTCAGCTCTTTCTTCATTCGACAACGGCCTGACCCGATCATAATATCCAGGCAGGGTGATCCGTCCCTGATCATCGTGCATGCCGGCGATTAACTCGCACAACACCTGGGCGGGGTTATTGACCACACCCCCGAAAAGGCCCGAATGCAGGTCGTGGGCCGGGCCATAAACGCGCAGTTCGAAATAAGCCAGGCCGCGCAGACCATAAATGATGGTGGGAATGTCTGGTGCGATCATCCCACCGTCTGGGTTGAGCGCAAAGTCGCAGGCGAGCAGCTCTTTGTGGCTCTGCATAAAAGAATCCAGGTTGGGTGAGCCAATTTCTTCTTCACCCTCGAAAAGCACTTTGACGTTAATCTTCAACCCGCCCACTGCCAGGAGCGATTCCAAAGCGCTGATCACGGCGATCACCTGGCCCTTCATATCAGACGCACCGCGAGCATAGATCAGGCCGCCGCGCACCTGGGGATCAAACGCTTCGCTTTGCCACAGCTCCAACGGTTCGGCGGGTTGGACGTCATAGTGACCGTAGATCAGGACCGTCTGCGCCTGGCTGCCAGCTCGAAGGGTTTCTCCATACACAACCGGGTGCCCCGAAGTGGGAAGGACCTGGACGTTTTTAAAAGATAACTGGTTTAATTTTTCCGCCAGGTGGCGGGCAGCTTTTTCCATATCTGGCTTATGTTCCGGGTCCGTGGATACTGAAGGGATGCGCAGCAGGACCTTCAACTCATCTAAAAAGTCGGCTTGGTTCTCATGAGCATACTGGATAGCTTGGTTCAAGGCGTTCGACATTATTTTTCCTTAAGTTCGGGTTTATGTGGCGATGTGGCCAGCCAGGTCGATCAAAGAGTTAATTATACGCGTTTTTTTAACGACTGCTCAGCCTTGAGGTGAAATTTACCGAAAATGAGGTGTTCGCGGTTGCGGAGCAACCGCGAACACCTCATTTTCGGACCTTTTCACAGAAAGAATTGTGATAGGATTGTTTTTACAGTCCATCATCTGGTCCGTGTCGAAAGGTATTTCCACCTATGATCGATTTACCCGATAAGGATATATTGCCCCTATCATTGGAGCATAATTTTTGGACCTGGTCGGCCCAGAATAAAGTCAGCCCAAGCCCCATTAAAAGTGCGCAGGGGGTCTATTTTTGGGACGTGGACGGTAAACGATATCTGGATTTTAATTCGCCGGTTCTTGTATACCCTGGGTGGAGCCGATGCCAAAGAAAATGCGATCAAGCTGGCGCGGGGGTATACGGGCAAACATAAAATCCTTTCCCGCTACCGCTCATACCACGGAGCCACCTTCGGCGCGCTGGCTGCTACCGGCGACCCGCGCCGGGTTGCCTGGGAGCCTGAGGTGATGCCGGGTGTGGTTCATTTCCTGGACCCTTACCGTTATCGATCCACCTTTCACCGCACGACCCCGGATATCAGCGAGGAGGATTTCAGCCTGGATTACCTCAATCACCTGGAAGAGATCATCCGGTTTGAAGGCCCCCAGACCATTGCGGCCGTCCTGATCGAGCCGGTGACAGGCGCCAATGGCATTATTATCCCGCCATTAATCATCAGCCAGGAAGAGTTGTTGGAGGGTTTCAAAATCATCGAAGATGGTTTAAAAATCACGGATGCGGCGGTAACGTTGTAACCTTTTATCTCTTTGTGCATCTTATAATAAGAAACGATACCCCTGAATGTCGCTCGCGCTTAGTTAATTGATGGTCTCACATTGCGCGGCACGCGCAATGTGAGACCATCAATTAAGGGAAAAACAGGAGCAATAGATATGGAATTGAATCTAACTGGCAATCCGAAAAAATCAGAAGGCTCAGGCAGTGAACCCTTGAAAGTGCTTGTGATCGGTTCTGGGCCGGCGGGACTTTCGGCCGCGCTTTATGCCGCGCGGGCTGAATTAAATCCCCTGGTTTTAACCGGAATGGAGCTGCATGGACAGGCAGCATTAACCCATGTGATTGAAAATTATCCCGGTTTTCCAGATGGTGTGGGCGGGGATGAGCTGGGTGACTTATTCCAGAAGCAGGCCGAGCGCTTCGGGGCAAAGGTTGAGTTTGATACGGTTGAACAAGTTGACCTTTCCAGGCGTCCGTTCACCATAAAAACTTATAACCAGGTGTACGAGGCTGAAACGATCATCGTTACCACCGGCGCTACCCCAAACCACTTAAATGTGCCTGGCGAGGTTGAATTAATTGGAAAGGGGGTATCCTATTGCGCCACGTGTGATGGGTGGTTCTTTAAGAACAAAAAGGTCGTGGTGGTGGGCGGCGGCGACAGCGCATTGGAAGAGGGCATCTTCCTCACGCGCTATGCCTCATCCGTTACCATCATCCACCGGCGGGATGCGCTGCGTGCCGGCGCTATCTTACAGCACCGGGCGTTAGATAACCCTAAAATTAACCTTGTGGTTAATACGATCGTGACCGAGATCGTGGGGAAGGACGCCGTCAAGTCGGTGCGCCTGCGCGATGTTAAGACGGGTGAAACCAGCGAACTTACCACCGATGGCGTATTCATCTTCGTTGGCCACACCCCCAATACCAGCCTGTTCAAAGGGCAGTTGACGCTGGACGAACGGGGTTATATTCAAACCAATGTTTTGATGGAAACAAACGTCCCCGGCGTTTATGCTGCCGGGGAAGCGTCTGATCCAAATTATCGTCAGGTTGTGACATCCGCAGGAATGGGTGCGGCGGCAGCGATGCAAGCAACCCATTTCCTCGAGTCTCAAAAAGAAGAAGCTACGGCTTTGGTGTAGGCGTTACTTCTGGCGTGGGGGTCAAGAGGGTGGTTGGCACAGGGTTAGGGGTCGACGTCGCACCCGTGGAACCACCTGTTGCTACACCGATCCAACTGAACACACGCTGAGCGCTGGGTGTTCCGGACGGTTCCCAGTTGGGCTTACTATCTGAGGTATTACCCTTCTGGCGGACCGGTATCACCCACCAGCGCATGATGTGGGGGTTATTATCCGTGGGTCTGAAGGTGGCTGGCACGATATATTTCGTGTCGGGTACATAATCGACCATCTTGCGCCCGGTGCCATCCGTGACATCCTCAATGCTAACGGCATACATTTCATTGGGGCGCAGTGAACCGACCGAGGCCCACTGCAGGGTCACCACGTCGTTGGCCAGTGAGAAGGCTGCGCCATCCGGCGGTAGCAGCAGGTTGGGGGCCGCATAAGGCGGTGGTAAGGTCGCGGTTGGCGTCGGACCTGCCGTGGCCTTTCGCTCACACAATGGAATCTTTAATGGCTGACTCTCATAGACATTATCATTGGTCAGGCCGTTATAAGATTTTAATGCGGCGATGGTCACATTGTAATTAGCGGCTATGCTGCTGAGTGTGTCGTTCGCGGCGACTTTGTAGTCGATCTTGGTG
>DAIQPZ010000239.1:0-3277 GCA_036787065.1 Anaerolineaceae bacterium | reverse complement strand
TGGAACTACTCAGACCCCTGTGAAAAGGACCCGAATTTGAGGTATTTGAGCTTACCAAGTAAGCTCAAATACCTCAAATTCGGGTCCTTTCTTCGCATGGCTGAGCAGTTACCATCACTCTATCTTAAACTTAATCATCCCTTGAATAGACGAGAGCTGCGCGACCAGGTTATCCAGTGCGTTAACATTGAGGGTGCGCAGCGCCAGGTTAATCGCGATGACATTATCCGCCAGGTTTTTATTGATACTGACCACCGTAACCGTGTTATCGCGACCCACCAGCAGCTTGCGGGTTTCATCGATAATGCCAGGCCGGTCAACGGCTTTGATGCTCACGGTCAAATCCGAATACACGTGTATATAGCGTTTTTCTATGATATTCAAGACGACCAGGATTAATAAGACCAGCAGTGTGGTCAGGATGCTGAACAGGTAGTGGCCGGCGCCCACCGTCAGACCGATAATGGCCATCGTCCATAAACTGGTAGCAGTCGTCAGGCCTTTGACATTGATACCATAATGCAGGATAGCGCCAGCCCCCAAGAAACCGACCCCCGAAACCACCTGGGCCGCCAGGTGAGATGGATCACCGCTTACACCCAGCGCGCGGAACTGGATCGCCAGGCTGGTAGATAGCATCATAGCCAATGCCGATCCGATCGTCAAAATCATCAAGGTGCGCAAGCCGGTCGGTTGGTGCTGGCGCTCGCGTTCAAAACCGACGATCGCTCCCAGAGCCGTAGCCAATAAAATCCGGATAATAAATTCAGATGTAGTCACCATCTCTATCTATCTCCTTCGCCGATAGGCCATTGGCCTCAAATCTGATGCGTTTCACGATAACGCCATGTAGCCCGCCAGCCCCACTGTCAAATATTATGATTACGAATAGGTTTAACCCATTATCCCCTCTCGCGCATCCGGCAACGGCGCGCGCTGGCGCAAGTTGAACATATTAAGCAAATAAGCCACTGTCAGAAGGATAAACAATTCATTCCTCGAGGAAATCACCTGCATGAAACCGGTGAGAGTAGGCAACTCGGCCATGTGGGTGGTCAAAGAATAATATCCCGGATAGATCGCAATCGTTAACAGGGAGGTCGCCCCCCAAATTAACCACCACATACGGCTGCTGGCCCCACTGTAAGCCAACAGCGGGATTAACCAGATCAGGTATTGGGGGCTAAATACCTTGCCCGTCACAATGACCACCATCAAGGCGGCGATTGAGGCCTGGACGAGATCCATTTTTCCCTGCCACGACATAATCAAAATAGAGATATACCCTAAAAACAGGAGGATCACGGAACCCTGCCCGATGACATCGCTGATGGGGCTCAGGATATTTACTGAATTAGAAGAAACTTGCCAGACAATCGGGACACCCGCCATCGATACCAGCCATAAAATGACCGCCCCGACGGATTCTGTCTGAAATGGGCGCAAGAAAATGTAAGCGGGCGAACTCAACACCGCCCCCCTGAAATTCAGCTCGCCAAAGAACACCATTGTGACAGTCATGATTCCAACCGCAACCAACAGGTTCTTTACCCGCCACCTGGGCAGGCTGCGCAGGACACGCCACAATTCATGGGAGATCGTCCGGATGGTTAATGGCGCCTGGGAAAAATAAAACGATTGGCTGTCGCGCTGTTCTGCCATAAATAAGAAGGGCAGCAGGATCACCGGATATATCTTTACCAACACACCCAATGCCAGGGCAATATAGGCCAGCGTCCAGCGTTTTCGCTCGGCCAGGACCAAGCACAGCAGGGTCAGCGCCGCCGGGATTAAGTCAAAACGCGCAAAAGCGGTCCCAACTGCGCCAATCAGTAAATAACCCGCGAAGGTGGCGGCTGATCCGCGCGGTCCGTATTTTAGCAAAAGCCAGAAAATCAAAGCCGCTACCCCCGCCATGGTCAGGGCAAACTTGATGGGGTAAGAGAGAATAGGCAGCGGCAGGGGGATCGAAAAAATCAAAAGGGAAAAAGGTGGATATTCGTATGGAAAGGTATGAAACTGGTTGAACTGAAACATAAACTGGCACTGCCCGGCCGGTAAAAGCGACAGGGTCTGATTACCACGCCAGAATGCCGTGGCATAACATTCATACCGCGCCATATCAGTACTTGGTACGAACGATTCGACAACCGCCGCAACAAGAAGGAAAAACACAACTCCAATCAGCGGGACATAAGCTAAAAAACCCTGTCGCGCGTAGATTATCTTTTCGACCCGCTCCCCATAATCGCGTTTCCCCTGTAATTTTGTATTCAACTTTGGTAAACTCTGCATAAACTCAAGTTCCTCTACTGGCGTGCTAAGCATTGATTAGTTATAATGACTCAGACCCCTGTGAGAAAGACCCGAATTTGAGGTATTTGCTCTTGTTTCACCAGCACAAAAATCTCAAATTCGGTAACTTTCTTCGCATTGCTGAGCCGTAACGATTAGTTTATTAAGCCAGCCGGTATTTGACTAAAAAATCCAACCCAAGTATAACAGGGGTACGCCTGGATAACAATTCATATATTGCGGCTCTTAACCACCCAGTTTTATAGAAATGTTATAGAATAAACATCGCAGTTTTCCAGGATTTCCCGTGGAATGGGCCGCATTTAGGGGTGTGGGTGGTGCAAAGCACCCATACCCCTAAATGCGGGGATTCACCACTGCAATTCCTTAAGACCTAACATCCCTTCTGCCCACTATGGGTTATAAATAATAAAGGAGGCGCCGCCGATGCCTGATTCCACTTATAAAACTTACCCTTATCGTTGGGTTGAACTGGCCGTCTTTATGGCGATCAACCTGACCATCCAGATGCTGTGGATCTGTTTCGCCCCGATTACCGGACCTGCCGCCAGGTATTATGGCGTGTCCGATCTGCAGATTGGGTTCCTGGCCATGCTGTTCATGATCGTCTACGTGCCTTTATCCATCCCTATTGCATGGGCGATCGATACTATCGGCTATCGGAAATCGGTCAGCCTGGGCGCAATCCTGATGGGCGTATTTGGCATCCTGCGGGGTATCTTCGCTGCTGACTATCCGTTGGTTGTGGCGACCACTCTGGGGATTGCAGTAGCCCAACCCTTCATGCTCAATGCGGTCAGCACGGTGGCGGCAAAATGGTTCCCTATCCAGGAACGGGCTACCGCTTCAGGCCTGGCGTTAGTGGCCAGTTTTATCGGCATTGCCATCGGCCAGGTCTTCGCTCCCCTGCTGCTCAATCAGTTTGGCATCCCAATCATGCTGCTCACCTTCGGGTTGATTG
>DAIQPZ010000019.1:0-27065 GCA_036787065.1 Anaerolineaceae bacterium | reverse complement strand
CGTCTGACCTGGCGATGAAAAGCAGGTCAATATCGGAGCTGTAATTCAGCTCCCGCCCGCCCAATTTCCCCATACCGATGATGGCAAATTGATCGGGTGCCAGGTGCATGTCGGCTGACAGCAGATCCAGGACCAGCCGGACCAGGCTCTCGGCCAGGTTAGACAGTTGGGCTGTCACCGCTACCAGGTCGAAAAAGCCGAAAATGTCGCAGGTACCGATGCGCAGTTGTTCCCAGCGCTGGAATTGGCGGGCGCCTTCCATTTTATCCGCCAGGGGCGCCTGGGCTGGGATAAACGCACGGGCTTCTTCCAGGAGGCGCTCCATGCTCTTTTGTTTTGCCAGGTTCTTGTGGCGGCTCAGGCGCTCGAAGTATTCGGGGTTGCGCAGTAGAATTTCGGCCAAGAACTGGCTGCCAGAGAACAGCTTGACCAGCATCTCCATGCTGCGGGGGTTCTCTATCAAGGATCTCAAAAAGGCGGCGCGGTCCGGCACACAGCTGGAAAAACGCTCGACGTAGACCAGGGCGCGGTCGGGGTTGGCAACGTTTGCCAGTTCGGTGAGCAGGTTGGGTAGAAGATCGGCCAAATAGGCCCGGGTATCTTCTGCTTTGGCCAGGTTTTGGATCACGCGGCTGGCAGTGGGTAAATCGGCGAAGCCAACGGAGATTAAAAGTTCCCGCAGGTTGTCATCGTTGGCCTGGGTGAGGATAGCGAGGTGGTTGGTGAGGTGGGGTTTCATAGGGTGCCCTTATATGTAGAGCCATTATATGGGTTAGAAATGACCTTGTCAATGAGGAGTCGCTAAGCTCGACGATAGATATTACCCATTTGGGTAATAGACGCGGGCTGTAAAAAGAATAAAATCAGGAACAATTCTGGTGTGGGTAGTCGGTTCTGATTGATCAGGTTTTGAACAATCGACCCGCCAACAGGCAGTTGATCGTTGTGAGTGGATGTATAATTGGCCGGAACCAAAATTTTAGTTCAATGGGAATTGCCGTGGTATATCCCCGCATTTTGGGGTGTGAACCCGCGTACGCGCATTGACACCCCAAAATGCGGCCTATTCCCACGTTAAATCTCATAAAACCCAAATTTTTCGGCCCTGGTTAAGCAATTATGATGTTGAAAGGAGTAATTTGCGATGGCTAAAACTGGAGCGGATGTTGTGAAGATGGGGAAGGATGTCAAGATGGTGGACCTGCGATTCACCGACATGCCAGGTACGTGGCAGCACTTCACCATCCCGGTACGACAATTGAATGTAGAGTTATTTGAGGATGGCATCGGTTTTGATGGGTCTTCGATCCGTGGGTTCAAGGAAATCCACGAGTCGGACATGCTGCTGATGCTCGATCCCGATTCAGCGTTTATCGACCAGGTGTTGGAAGTGCCCACCATGGTGATTATCTGCGACGTTTACGATCCAATCACCCGCCAGCCCTATAACCGCGATCCGCGTTATGTGGCGAAGCGCGCTGAAGCCTATCTCAATCAGACTGGGATTGCCAGCTCGAGCTTCTGGGGCCCCGAGGCAGAGTTCTTCCTGTTCAATGACGTTCGTTATGGCGGTGGAATTAATTCATCATTCTATTACATCGACAGCGTCGAAGGGTGGTGGAACAGTGGGACCGACTACAAGCCTAACCTGGGCGGTCAGATTCCTGCCAAACGAGGTTATTTCCCTGTTCCTCCGATGGACAGCCAGCAGGACGTGCGCAGCAAGATCGTCTTAGCGCTCGAGAAGGTTGGCGTTGAGGTTGAGGTTCATCACCACGAGGTGGCTACGGCTGGCCAGGCAGAAATTGATATGCACTATGATGCACTGACCCGCATGGCCGACAAGGTTTTGATTTATAAATATATTGTTAAGAATGTGGCCCGCCAGAACGGCCTGACGGCTACCTTTATGCCCAAACCTTTGTTTGGCGACAATGGCAGTGGAATGCACGTACACCAGAGTTTGTGGAAAGATAACACCAATGTCTTTTATGATGAATCGGGTTACGCGGGCATCTCAGACACGGCCAAGTATTACATCGGCGGTCTGTTGAAGCACTCGTCAGCCCTGCTGGCCCTGGCTGCCCCGACGACCAATTCTTATCGCCGCCTGGTGCCTGGCTTTGAAGCTCCTGTGAACCTGGCTTACTCACAACGCAACCGTTCGGCCATTTGCCGTATCCCGGTATATTCCAAGAGCCCAAAGGCCAAGCGTATCGAATTTCGCGCTCCCGATCCATCCTGTAACCCATACCTGTGTTTTGCTGCCTTGCTGATGGCTGGCCTGGATGGCGTGCAAAACCGCATCGATCCCGGGGAGCCGGTCGATAAAGACCTGTACGAACTGCCTGCCGAAGAGGCCAAGCTGATCAAGCAGGTGCCTGGTTCGTTGGGCGCGGTGCTGGATGCCCTGGAAGCCGATCACGAGTTCTTGCTCAAAGGCGACGTCTTCACGTCCGATTTGCTCGAAGCTTACATCAGTTACAAACGCGAGAACGAGGTCGATCCGGTCAGGATCCGGCCTACCCCCTATGAGTTCTCGCTTTACTTCGATGTTTAGGTGTGCTTCCTTAAGGTAATTTACCGGTAGCTAGCAATCGGCTGAAAGCAATTATTTTTAATTTATCCCTTTCAGCCGATTGCGGCTTTAAATTAAACGATGCATATTGGGTCCCTTACCACACCCTCTTCCGCTTGTAGCCCTTTTAGGGCCATGTTACAATTTTTGTAACTATTCGGTTGTGAAAAGAGAGACCCCGAATTTGAGGTGTTTGCGGGTGCGAAGCACCCGCAAACACCTCAAATTCGGACCTTTCAACGGATGCCTGAGCAGTAACCAAGTTTAATGGGTGAAGAAAGCAGGTGGATGTGTGATGGATGCGGTTTACGTAGCACAGGATGTTTTCTCGGGACAACCCTTTATCCTTACCTTCAGCGGTGAGACGTTTGACCTGTCTCCGACCACTGAGCGGGCGGGCGAGTTGTATGTTTCACCGGGCTGGATCGATCTTCAGGTAAACGGCTTTGACGGTTACGACGTCAATGCGCCGCTCCTGAGCTTGGATAGTGTCCGGCATATCAATCAGCGCCTATGGCAGGAGGGGGTCAGCGCATGGTGCCCGACGCTCGTTACTGCCCCATTCGAGCAGACTCAAAACAGCCTGAGTGTCCTGGCACGAGCTTATGAAGAAGACCCATGGGTGGCGGCCTGTTTGGCTGGAATTCACCTGGAAGGGCCTTACATTTCTCCGCTGGATGGCGCCCGTGGTGCTCACCCGTTAGGGCCCATCCGGCCACCCGATTGGGCGGAGTTCACCCGTTGGCAGGAGGCTGCCGGGGGACGCATCCGTATTGTCACCCTGGCGCCGGAATTGCCAGGCGCGATTGAATTTATTGCCCAACTGGTCCAGCATGGGGTAATCGCTGCCCTGGGACACACCCACGCCCACAGTGCCTGCATTCGAGCGGCCGTTGAGGCCGGCGCTGTCCTCTCGACCCACCTTGGCAACGGGATTGAGGTAAACTTGCCACGCCATCCCAACCCGATTTGGGACCAACTGGCAGAGGAACGCCTGGTGGCCAGTTTCATCTTTGACGGGTTTCACCTGCCGGCCAATGTGATGAAAGTGTTTTGCAAGGTAAAAGGACCTCAGGGTTGTCTTTTGGTGAGTGATGCCTCCAATCTGGCAGGTCTGGCGCCGGGTGTGTATGAAACCCCGGTGGGTGGTAAAGTGGAGCTGCATCTCAATGGGAAATTATCGTTGTACGGGACGGAGTATTTAGCGGGCTCAGCCTCTTCACTCGTTCAAGGTGTTGAGAATGCCGTGCGGCTGGCTGGCTGCAGCCTGGTGGAGGCCGTTCGCATGGTGACGCTAAATCCAGCCCATTTATTATCTTTCGAGCAGACTGCCAATACGATCTTCGCGTTGGATCACGCGACCGGCCAGGTTGCCATTGTGGCAACCTGCATCAATGGTAAAGTCGTTTACCGCAACCCTGATTGGCCTGGCTGAGGAGCACCTATGCCTGAACCTGTAATTACCAAAACTTATGGGCTGTTGCCCGTAGAAATTTATGCCGATAATGAAAGCCTTGGGCAAGCTGCCGCTGCCCGGGCCGTTTCCATATTAACCTCGGTCCTGGAAAAGGAGCCGGCAGCTCACATGATTGTGGCCACTGGCAATTCGCAGCTCACTTTTTACCACAACCTGGTCAGTTTCCCCGGTGTGGATTGGAGCCGGGTGACTATTTTTCACATGGATGAATACGTGGGCATGCGTCCTGACCACCCGGCCAGCTTCAGGCGTTTCTTACACGAAAAGCTGGTGGACCGCGTCCATCCCGCGTCTTTTTATGGTGTGGAAGGCGATGCGGTCGATCCAATCGCCGAATGTGAGCGTTATGCCGGTCTTTTGCGGGAATTTCCGGCTCACCTGGTTTGCCTTGGGATTGGTGAGAATGGCCATATCGCGTTTAACGATCCGCCTTTTGCTGATTTTCAGGATCCAAAATGGGTCAAGGTTGTTCAACTGGATCAGCGCAGCCGGAGGCAGCAGGTGGGCGAGGGCCATTTCGCCCGGCTGGAAGATGTGCCCACGCATGCGATTACCCTGACCATTCCAGCCCTGTTAGCCGCCCGCGAGATGCTGGCCATCGTACCCGAGCGGCGTAAAAATGAGGCAGTGCAAAAGACATTAAACGGGCCGGTTACGACCGCCTGCCCGGCCTCCATCTTGCGCACGGCGCCGCATGCCCGACTCTACCTGGATATAGAATCGGCTTCTCTGGTTATTTGAGATTGGTTCAGGTTGTTATGAAACACAATGCGCCCGTAAAAGATAGCCTGGCGGCCCAGTCGCTCAAAGATGCCGACCAACGTTTATTAAATATGTTGGCCGGCCTGAACCGGATTGGATCGGCGATCAACCGGATTGGCACGGAAGAAAATAATCATATCGATTCCGCCCTGCATTTAATTGCCAAGACGGCGGTTAAGGTCCTGCCTGGGGCGACTGCGCTGGTCTATCCTTATGATCAGGGACGACGCACCTTTATCCCAGATGCTTTGGTGGCTGAGGTTGAGCGCGGCGATCCGGCCCTGGTGGATCCAACTATTCTGGACGCCATGGGAAACCTGGCCATCAGCCAGCGCAGGTTGATCCTCTCCTACAATGAAGACGACCTGGCCGAGCGAGTTAATCCCATCGCCTGCTTTCCCCTGATTGTGGCGGAGCAGACCCTGGGGACGCTGTCCATCTGTCTGAATAGCCAGCGCCGTTTTAGCCAGGTTGAACTGTTGATGCTCGAGAATTTTGTCTACCAGGCGGCCATGGCCTTTTACCAGGTGCGACGGGTAACCATTGTCCAGCAGGACCTGGCCCGCAAAGAAGATGAGGTAAGCCGCCTGCGCCGGGCCGGCCTGCTGATTTCCTCACGCTTACGCATCGAGGAAACGCTTGATGCTATTTTGCAAATGGCCCTGGAAGTGATCAATGCTCACTACGGCATTTTTCGCCTGGTGGATAAAGACGGTAAGAACCTGGTAACCCGCGCGGTGGCCGAGGAGCACCCGGCGCGCCCGCTGATCGAAACACTGCCGATTGACACACACAGCGTAATGGGTTGGGTTGCCATCTACCGCCAGGCGGTGATGATCTCGGACCTGCAGGCTGAGCCGTGGTCGCATATTTATTACCCACTGGATGCTGACCTGGAGATGCGTTCTGAGTTGGCTGTGCCCCTGATTGGCGCCAACGGTCGAATGGAAGGCGTTTTGAACCTGGAAAGCCCGGTGCCGGAGGCGTTCACCGAACAAGACAGCCATTTATTACAGGCCCTGGCTACTCAGGCAGTCATCGCCATTCAGGAGGCGCGCTTGCTGGACGCTCTGCAAGAGGTGGCGCAGATCCTCCTTTACCAGCCCATCCAGACCGTGCTTGATCGCCTGGTAGAACTGGCCTGCGACCTGCTCAATGCATCCACAAGCGCGATCTGGATCCTCAATGGGGAGGAGTTGGTTTTACAATCCGCCAACCAGGTCTCTCAGCACAGCCAGCGCATCCCGCTGCACAACAGCCTGACCGGGCAGGCGATCCTTGAACGCCGCCCGATCATTGTGGACGGCCTGCGCGATGACCCGCGTTTCAACCAGCCCGACCTGGCGCGCGAGCAAAATTGGACGCGGGCGTTAATTGTCCCATTGTTGGATAGTGATAACCCTGAGCCGGTGGGCGCCTTCAGCGTGTACAGCGCCGGAAGTGATCCGGGACGTTTCGCCGAGTCGGAATGGGATAAAAAAGTGCTCACCTGCCTGGGGTATTACGCGGCCCTGGCGGTGCACAATGCCACCCGCCAGGAGGCTTTACGTTCGGCTCAGGAGCAGCGTGCCGTGGCCGAAACCTTTGCGGCGGTTGGGGATATCGCCGCTAACCTGCTGCATCACTTGAATAATAAGGTGGGCACTATTCCGGTGCGGATCCAGGGTATCCAGGATAAATGTATGCCGGCCGTGCTGGCGGATCCGTACCTGGCCAACAACCTCAAAGAAATTGAACGCAGCGCGGCCGAGGCCATGGAAACCGTGCGCGAAAATCTGGCACACCTGCGCCCGATCCACCTGGCGCCGGTCGCGGTCTCCGCCTGCATCTATGCGGCGGTCGATTCGGCTAATCTGCCTGCCCGGGTGAAAATAAACCTGGAGGCCCTGGACGACCTTCCGGTGGTCATGGCGGGGCAGACCGGCCTGACCCTGGTCTTTGCCAATTTAATCGAAAACGCCGTAGACGCCATGCATGGCGAAGGGGTGGTGACCTTGACCGGGACCAAAGGGGATGGTTTCGTCGAGGTGGCGGTCAGCGACACCGGCCCCGGCATCCCGTCCGATTTGCACGACCGTATTTTCGAAATGAATTATTCGGGCCGCGCTACCACCCGACCGGGCAAGCTGGGATTTGGGTTGTGGTGGGTAAAGACTTTAATGGCGCGCCTGGGCGGTTCGGTATGGGTTGAGAGTGATGGCAAACAGGGTACCACCTTTCATCTCAAGCTGCCGCGGGCCGAGGAAAAAAGATGACCCCGGCCAACCTGTGCGCTTTAATCGTCGAAGATGACCGCTCCTGGCAGCAGATCCTGCAAGAGATATTAATGGATGCCGGTTTGGCGGTGGACCTGGCGGATAATCTGGATGAAGCTGTGACCAGGCTCCGCGAAACGCCCCACCGCCTGGCAGTGGTCGATCTTTCCTTGAAAAACAGCGATCACCATAACAAGGATGGACTGGCTGTATTGGATGCTATCCACCGGCTCGACCCGGGCTGTGTAACGGTGCTGCTGACCGGTTTTGCCACCGTCGAACTGGCGGTCAGCGCGCTTTCGGAGCACGGCGCCTTCACCTGCCTGCGGAAGGAGGCCTTCAACCGGGCGGAATTCCGTGAGATAGTCAGGCGCGCCCTGGCAAGCCTTCCGGCAACGATTCTTCCGGCTGGCACCCTGGAACAACCTGCACCGGTAAAACCTGGTCCGGATGAACCCTTGAAAACCAGGCAGCTGGCGGCGCTGGTGGTGGAAGATGATGCGGGCTGGCGCAGCATCCTTTCGGAACTGCTTGTAGATACCAGTTTCCAGGTGCGGTTGTGCAATAGTTACGGCGAGGCTCTGGGTTATCTGCGCCGGGAGAGTTTTGCCCTTGCGGTGGTCGACTTATCCCTGGTCAATTCGGGCGCGGGTAAGCCTCAATCGGTTCAGGAGCTGGACGGTTACAAGCTGTTGGCTAACATCCGTGCCGGTGGGATTCCCACCATTGTGGTCAGCGGTAATTCAAACCCGCAGGATATCGACCGGGTTTACGTCGAGCAGGATATATTCGCTTATCTGGAAAAGCAAACTTTTGACCGGCGCGCTTTTTTAAAAGCGGTGGAGGATGCCACCGCCAGTAAGACTCTCAGCCCTGAGCTCGAGCGCCTGACCGATCGGGAAAGGGAAGTCCTGGTGCTTTTGGCCAGTGGGAAGACCAATAAAGAGATCGCCGAGATCCTGTTTATCACCACCAACACCGTCAAGCGCCACCTTAAAGCGGTCTTTACCAAACTGGACATCCATACTCGCTCAGCGGCGGCGTCCAAAGCGATTGGCCTGGGGATGGTGGTCGACCGGACAATCGAAATTAAAGACGTAGACCAGGCGTAATGCACCTGGGAATTCTCCTTAATCAGTTGGAAACTTTCTTCCAGGCCAGGTTTATAGATCCGCGCGAACTCCCAATTTGGGCGTACAATTAATCAGAGCGTAAAGTTACCAGTCTTACCGCTCCTCTTACCTCCCTCAGGAAGGGAAAATAACATATATTTTTATCCCAGACAAGGAGAAAAGAACCATGTTACGCGTTGCGATGCTCAGTTTTGCCCATGTCCACGCCAACGGTTATGCTCAGGCCGTTGCCAGCCATCCGGATGCACGGATCGAATGTATTTGGGAAGATGATTCTGGCCGCGCAAAAGCCGCGGCAGAAAAGTTTGGCGCGCCGGTGTTTGAGGATCTCGAGCAGGTCGTCAGCAATCCAAATGTAGACGCCGTGGTGATTAATTCCTATACTTCCCAGCATCCAATATTGATAAAGGCCGCGTTAAAGTATAAGAAGCATATTTTTACGGAGAAGGCCCTGTCCATCTCCACCCAGGACGCGGATGAGATCGTCGATGCGGTGGAAAAGAGTGGGGTCAAATTTATGATCTCCCTTCCCAGCCGCACGCGGCCGGAGTTTTTATTTATGAAGCACGTTCTGGACCAGGGCTGGCTGGGGAAAGTCACCCTGATGCGTGCCAGGGTGGCGCACAGTGCATCACTCGACCACTGGTTCCACGATGGGAGCGCCTGGTTTGCCGATGCAAAACCGGCTGGCGGCGGCGCCCTGTTTGACCTTGGCTGCCATACGGTGGATGTGATGCGCTGGTTTATGGGTGAACCGAGGAGTGTGATTTCAAAGATCCAGCAGTTCTCCAGCGCTTACCCAATCGATGATAATTCTGCGATTATCGTCGAATTCAAGAATGGGGCTCTGGGGATCTTAGACACCGCCTGGGTGCAGCGCTCCGGGCCAAATCCAATCGAAATATATGGGACCGAAGGTTTTGTGGGCCGTGATTTTAATGGCAAGATCCAACTCTCCAGCAGCCACCTTGAGCCAGAAGGGATTCAGGGTGTAATCGCGCCGGCCAAACTGCCGGATGCACTGCCGATGCCGATTGAGCAGTGGATCAGCGCGATCCTGCATGGCACACCGATGGCGATCTCGGTGAGAGATGGGCGCAATCTGACCCAGCTTTTAGAGGGGGCATATCTTTCGGCCAGGGAGAAACAAGAAATCGTGTTTTAATGAACGTTACGGGAGGGATTCGATGGTTGAAAAATTTATCCTGATCCTTAAAAGCAGCCCCAGGACCAATGCCAACAGTTCTGTTTTGGCGGACCAGGTGGCCGATGGTGCGCGCTCGGCCGGCGCGCAGGTGGAAAGCTTTGAACTGGGTAAAATGCACATCCAGCCCTGTGATGCCTGTGAAGGCTGCCACGGGTCAACCGGCGAGGGCATCTGCATCCTGGATGATGACATGACGGCCCTTTATCCTAAACTTCGCGAGGCTGACGCGATTGTATTGGCCAGCCCAATCTATTGGTTTACCTACACCGCGCAGCTCAAGTTGTGCATCGACCGCTGGTATGCATTGGAGACAACCCGGGGTAATGCGCTGCACGGCAAGACTCTCGGGATTATCCTGGCTTACGGCGATACCGACCCCTGCACATCGGGAGCGGTAAACGCGATCCGCACATTTGAAGACATGGCCCGCTATCTGCACATGCCCATAGCAGGGATGGTGTACGGCACTGCCTCTAACCCGGGGGATATCCTGGTCCAGAAAGATCTGCTTCAAAAAGCCCATGCTTTGGGGGAAAAGCTGGCAGGTGGATGATGCATTAAAATAAAATTCCCCGCGTTGTGCGGGGAATTTTATTTTAACTGCGAATGAGAAACAAAAAAAAATTAATGGGCCTGGCTTTTGGTCATTTTGCCTTTATCGGCGGCGTCGGCATTGGCCATCGCGGCGGCGCGGTCAGCGGTCATTTCCTCTACTGTCTTGGTGTGTAGACGTGCGGCGCCTTCAGTTTGAATGAGGTGAACGCGTTTACCGGTCCGCTCGGCTTCGGCTAACCTCGCTTTGGCCGCGGGGATCTGGCTGGCAAACTGCGGCAGCCATTGCGCCTGGGCGACCAGCATTTCATCGGTCATCTGCCATACTTCTTCCGGGTTGCACACTGCGCCGACCAACGGGTCGTGCAGCATGGCCTGTTTGAGCAGGGTCACGTCGGCATGTACGGCAGCTTCGACGCTCATTTCCTGGACACGCGCAGTCGCCGAGCAGGTGGCCGCGCAAGCCATCGGCAGGTCACCCACCACGGGCATGTTGATCCCGGTGCGATCGACATAACCGGGGATTTCGACCACGCAGCCGTTTGGCAGGTTGGTAATATGGCCTTCATTGACCACGTTGAAATAGCCGCGGTAAGTCCGGCCGGTTTCCAGCCCTTCGATAATGTAAGAGCCGTGTTCTTCTGAGCGTTCGTAATTGGCCAGGTCCAGGGCCGGTTCTTTGAGCCAGGTGGGAAAGTCGGTTTCAAACCAGTTGCGCCCTTCGGTGCACACGCGCAGGTAACCGCCTGTCTCACCATTGATCCAGGATGATAGATCGATCCACTGATTGATCTCCTGTGGCCGTTTGCGGTACCAGGGTACGTATTCGCTCAGGTGGCCGTTCGATTCGGTGCTGTAATAACCAAAACGGCGCAGCACGTCGATGCGCACTTTTTCAGTTTGGGCATATTCAGGGTCAGTTTCGAAGAGTTCAAGAAGATAGGGCAGCATGTTGATCCCGCGCCAATCGACCTTGATAAACCAGGTCTGGTGGTTGAGTCCGGCCACAATCACGTCCACTTCATGGCGAGAGAGCGTGGTATCTTGCGCAAGCATGCCGTTTGCTTTGGCCCAGCGTTCCACACAATGGGCGATCTGCCAGTGGGCGCCCTGCACACCGTGGCACAGGCCAATGGTCTTGACCCCGCCATACTGGTTGCAAGCCCAGGTATTCATCGCCATCGGGTTGGAATAGTTGATAAACAAGGCTCCAGGTTTGGCCACCTCGCGGATGTCTTTGCAGAAATCCAACAAGGCCGGGATGGTGCGCTGCCCGTACATAATTCCACCCGCGCACAGGGTATCACCCACGCATTGGTCAACCCCATATTTCAATGGGATGTCAATATCCAACTGAAAGGCATCCAGACCACCCTGTCGGATCGTAGAGATCACATAGTCACTGTCGGCTATTGCTGACCGGCGATCGAGGGTGGAAACCAGTTTGGCCGGTACGCCGCTGCTTTGAATGTCTTTCTGGCACAACTGGGACACCATTGAAAGGTTGTACTCGGAGATATCTGTTAAAGCAAAAGTACTATCTCTCAGTTCAGGAACAGACAGAATGTCGCGCATCAAGCGCCTGGTGAAACCGATGGAACCGGCGCCGACCATTGCAATTTTAATGGACATGATTCACCTCTTCGAGTATGTTTGGATTTTGGGCTGATTGTAACATTTTTTGTGTGCTTTCCCAGGTTGTGTTTAGGGATTCTTTGGGAATTGCCATGGTAGGGGTAGGCCTTGTGCCTACCCTTGGTAGGCACAAGGGTCGCCCCTTCTCCTAATGAGCCTATTTAGATTTCAAAAAACCGGTGATGGGCCGCGCGGCCCAATTCAGACGGATCGTCCTCGGCAGTGACCGGTCGCAGGCGCAGGCTGTAGGTATAAATCCCAGGAAAGATTAGATATTCATTGTGGACTGAGGCCATCCAGCCATCATCTCCACCCACACCCATGTGACGGCCATCCAAATGCAGGATGACGCTGTCACGCGGGGTCAGGCTGGCGGTGTGTTTGGCATTTTCCAGGTCTTGAATGGTGAAATGCAGGGCATCGAAGTGGAACTTATCCATGCCGATTACCATCAAGCCGTTCCCCGCCGGATCGGTGAGGGTGAGCCAGCGCACATCTTCTTTCCCGCCGCATTCGCCCGGATAAACATAAGGGGTGGCCTGTTCTGTGACGGTGCTGTGATAGACGCCAACGGCTGCGCCCAGCTTGCGGTCAGCGTAGTTTTCGTGGGGCCCGCGCCCGAACCAGGTCAGTTGGTCCAGCTCGCGGGGCAGGATCAATTCAAGGCCAATGCGCGGCACATAGGGCAGGTTGTCGTCCAGGGAAACCCGTTCTTCCAGCGCGATTTCGCCATTACCATACAAGCGATAGGTCACCTGGCTGTCGATGCCGTGGGGTTTATCTTCGGGGGCGAGGTGGGCCATGCTGCGCACCTGGATGGCCTGGGGGCTGATCCGAGTCACTTCAAATCGGGTCTGCTTTCGCACCAGCCGGTCCAGCCCGGCGGCGCGCCAGCGGTGGATGCTGGCATTCGGATTGCCCATCAGCAAGTCAAAATCAGTCGGCGCGCGGTAGAAATTTTCACTTGGGCCGGATTTTAAAAGGTCATGCCCATGTGCCTGGAAGCTATGGATGAGCCCCGTGTCTTTGTTGAAGACGACAATGAAACCGCTGCCCTGGATGGTGAGGAGAACGGGATCGTCAATCAGCTCTAGATGATCCATGGCAGTCGGCGCCAGGATGGGGTTGGGTTCAGCCGCCGTGGGGATTGGGAACTGCTCCCAGGCGATCTCGTGCCCTTTCGGCGCCCAGGTTGTACCGTCGTTCAGACAGAAGCTGATTTTTAAGGCGTATTCAGCCCCGGGTGTTACACACCGGGTGTGATCGAATGGTACTATCAAGATTTGCTTCTGGTCCGGCCCAAGGTCCAGCGGCGCCAGGTCTCCCGACTGGATTGGGCGGCCATCTTCAGCCAGTTCCCAATAGATATCCAAATGGCGGAGTGTCTGGCTGTGGTATTTATTCCAAATGGTATAACGGCCTAACAGGCCGGTTTGTAGATTGTCTGGGTTGAGCGCTTCCATGATCGCCGCCGGGTCGGACAGGTCAAGCTCTGGCAGGATGGCGTGTAGAGTTCCGGCCTGGTAGGCCGCCATCAGATCGGGCATGCCGGGGGCAGTAATCCCGACCGGCGCCTGGACCTTTTTGATCTCATACGCCCCGGGATGCGGCTCGAGGTCTGGCCCAACCACCCCGTTGCAGCACATCTGGGGATCCTCATTGGGCTGGTGATAATTGAAGCCGTCGCCGAAATCGCCCCCGTAGGCCCAGTAAATCTGGCCCTGGGCGTTAACCGCTTTCAATGCTTTATCGTTCCAATCCCAGATGCAGCCGCCCTGGAAACGCGGGTAGGTATCGACCATTTCCCAGAACTTATAAAAATTTCCGCTGGCATTGCCTTTGGCGTAAGCGTACTCGCACATCATCAGCGGCCGTTTTTCGTTGGGGTCAGCCAGTACCGTGCGGATCCAGCCCAGGTCTGGGTACATGACAGAAAAAACGTCGCTCACCTCCGGCCCAGGCCGCCCGCCTTCATAATGAATCAGGCGGGTGGGATCGTAGGCACGCATCCAGGCGGCCATCGCGGCGTGGTTTGGCCCGCAGCCGGATTCATTGCCCAGTGACCAGATCAGCACGCAGGCGTGGTTTTTATCGCGCAGCACCATGCGCATGGCGCGCTCCAGGTAGGCCGGCGCCCAAACGGGACTGTGGCTCAACTCGCCCCCTACGCCGTGGGTCTCCAGGTTGGTTTCATCGATGATGTAAATGCCGTATTCATCACACAGGTCGTACCAGGTGGGATGGTCGGGATAATGGCTGGTGCGGACTGTGTTGAAATTGAGCTGTTTCATCAGGCGGATTTCACGGCGCATGTCCTCTTCGGTGAGGGCTCGCCCGCGCTCAGGGTGGTGTTCGTGACGATCCACGCCGCGCAGCACCAGGCGTTTCCCATTAAGAACCATCATGCCGTTCTTGATTTCGATCTGGCGGAAGCCGACCTGGCAGCTCTCAAAGCTGACCGCCTGACCGGCGGGGTCGATCAGGGTGAGTACCAGGCGATACAGGTTTGGGATCTCGGCCGTCCACTTTTCGGGGCATGCGACTGACTGTGTGATCATAGCGCAAGCCGTTTTGGTCTCTGGCGTCACCATATATCCCGTGTCCTGGCCGACAGTTGCGCTGGCTGGGGCGGCGAAGACCGGTTGGCCGGCGCGATCGTAAAGCATGGCCTCAACCCGGTAAGCAGCCCTATCCGCAACCTTGGAGATAAATGCTTCGATGGACAGGGTGGCGTCTTGATAGCGTTCGTCGAAACGGGTACGCACGGTGAAATCCTGGATGCAGACTTTTGGCCGGCTGTAAAGGATCACATCGCGTTGGATCCCGCTCAGCAGCCACATGTCCTGGTCTTCGAGATATGAGCCATCCGAATAGCGCATCACCTGAACAGCCAGCGTATTTTCACCTGCTTGCACATAGGGAGTAATGTCAAATTCAGCCGGAAGGCGGCTGTCCTGGCTGTAACCCACTTTTTTACCGTTGACCCAAAGATAAAACGCAGAGTCGACCGACTCGAACAACAGGAAAACGTCCCGTCCGGCCCAGACTGGGTCGATCGTAAAAGCGCTCCGGTAGCATCCGGTGGGGTTCGCAGCGGGCACAAATGGCGGGTTGGGTGTAAAGGGATAAGCCACGTTGGTGTAGATGGGTTTATCATCAAATCCTTGTAGCTGCCAGTTCCCTGGCACGCTGATCTCGGCCCAACCCGAAGCATCGAAATCTTCACGGAAGAATCTGTCCGGCGCCTGCTCGGGGTTTGAGGCGAGATGGAATTTCCACGCGCCATTGAGCAGCCGGTAATAGGGTGAAAGCAGGCGGCCGCCAGTTTTGGCCTGGCCGGCGCTGGTATAAGCGGCCAGGGGAACATGGGCAGGCAGCTTGTTGCGACCGGTCACGGTCGGATTTTCCCAATCATTCATTTGCGGCATGATCCATTTTCCTTTTCTATGAAATATCTTCTTCTTTCAAGGTTTTCAGGAAAGCTTTAGCGCGGTCCGGGTTATTAAACTCACTGATATCGGTGTTGATGACAAACAAGAAGCCTTTCCCACCCAGGTTCTGGACAATGCGCCGGGCCCCTTCAGGAGAAACAAATACCTGGCACAACTTGCCGCCGTCGCGGATGCGCTTGAGCAAAGGCAGCCATTGGTCGGGAGAAGGCTGGCCATCACCGGGGATCCATTGGATGCCGCGCAGGCGCTGAATGCCCAGCAGCAGATCGAGATGCGGAATTTCACCCTTGCCGTCGAGGTGATAGAAGCCGTGGTCGAGGTAGTCGCAGCAGGCCGTCAGATCGGGCACAACGTAACGCTCAAACATGCGCGGGGAGATCATATAGGAAAAATCGCACTGCAGCATGTAGGTCTTTCCGGTCGACCAGATGGGCGTCCAGCAACTGGTGCCGAGGCAGGTAGGGCGGATGATGGCATCCAGTTCAGTGTAATAGCGGATCCATAAGTGGGTGATCTGCGCCGCAAGGCGGCCCACTTCCTCGGGTTGATCGATTGATTCAACCAGCAAGCGCTGGGTTTCACGAAGGGATGCCAGGATATCCAGGTTGCCGCCCAAATCGGTCACGGATGCGGCCAATTGGCCATGCCAGCGTTCCGCGATGGCGGCAGTGAGCTCTTTGACCCGTTTCCACCACGTGTTCTCCGGGTCATATTCCAACTTTTGATCTCCTATAAGCGTCTCAGATGGAGTGGTGAACCAGACGGTTTCAGAAGGTTCGCTGACACTGTTGACTTTTGCACCCATAAAACCGGCGGCGATGCCGGGGCCAAAATTGACCCACCACCAGGGAAAGGCATCACCGTAATAGTGCGTAGCTGCCAGCCATGGTTCGACCTGGTCGACGATCGTATCCGCCGGCAGATCAATTGGGTAATTGCTCAAGTACTCAAAAGGCTTTTTAATAGGCAGGGGATCGGTGGCGGCCAGGTAAACCAGCGGGCGATCTAATTCGCCGGCCCACCAGGCCATAGTGTCCCGTTCAACGCGGGCCCAATCGTCTTCGGTAAAATTTAAATGGGGCATAAGGGCTCTCTTTTTACGCAGGTTGGTATTACTTTAACGCAATGACAGGGCACGCAAATCGGTGCCTCGAACCGGTTTGACGTTGAAGTTTTCATAAACGTTGTCGTAAATGTGGTCAATGTACACCGGGCGGCTCACTTGTAAATCCTTCTTAAGCTCATCAACCAGTGTATCCGGCAGACGGTTTGGGCTGGGATAGGGGGACCCTTCGCGCACACGGATGCTCGTACGCCCTTGTTCCACGACTGCCACGTAGCAGGTGGCGTACAAGGTCTGCCAGTCCAACACCAGGATGGCGTCGTCGGGAACAACTTTCAGCCGTTCCATGGCGATCTGGCGCGGTCGCGTCAGGTCATCCAAGGGATAGGTGTAGGGATCGTCCACAAAAGTGCCTTTGCCGGCTTTGAGCGCCTCGATCCGCGAGGTAGCGAAGGGCAGGATAAAGAAGAGCCCCATTACCCCTGCGGTAGCCCAATAACAGGCTGTATTAATCCAGCCCTGGCGGTCCTTTAATGCGGCCTGAACCATATCCAGCAGACTGCCTGCTCCGGCGCCCATCAATATACTGATAAAGACGTAAGTGACCAGGTAGAAAACGTCTTTTCCATTGCCCTGGTAATTCACAATGAAGAATAGCAAGGTGAAGAAGGCGATCAGCAAGAATCCACTCAGGCGAGGCTGACGGCGTAAAACGGTCCATGCGCCCACCGCTGCGACCAGCAGCATCCATAGGGTGAAATCTTTCGCGACCATCCACGCGATATAGCCCGTGAAGCTGTTCCACATGAACCTGGGGTCGCCGGAGAAGAGCGCGCCGCGCCATTGCAGGCTGACCACGGTGGCGTAGACCCGTTTAAAGTAGGTATCCAGGTCAGTCAGGCTGGCGCCCCATGCCGAGCGTGAGGGGATCAGGGTGACGTTGATAAAACTGGCCGGTGTGTTGATTTGATCGATGATAAAGAATGCCAGGAAGAAAATCGCCGCCCCCGCGGCGGCTCCGGCAATCCCGGCCAGCAGGGTCTTTTTCCAATCTTTCCACGACAGGTGGTGAGAGGCCAGGGTCCACAGGGCAAAGATCGCGATGGCGGGCGTGAGCAGTTCTACCGTGGTGTGAATGCCGATACCTACCAGAAAAGAGCCGAAAAACAGGGCGCGGTTTCTCTGTGCCGGCGCCTCGTGCCAGCGCCACAATAAGAGCAGGATGCCGGTAACGGTGAGGGTCGAAGCGGTGTACACTTCGGCGATGATGGCCTGAGACCAAAAGGTGTATCCCAGGGCGACGGCGGCGCTGGCCAGGATGCCACCCAGGCGGCGGGTGGTGAGCTGCCTGGCCAACAGGTAAATGCCCGCCAGGGTCAGGGCGCCAAACAAAGCGGATGTGGCATTGACGCGCCAGGCGAAGGTTTGGATGGGCAATAGACCGAGCGCTCTGACGACTATTAAATAAACCGGGTAACCCGTGGTGTGGGTAATCCCCAGGGTATACGCCAGGGTCTGAAACTCAGCGCTGTCTCCAAAAAGGATGTCAGGGGCCAGGGTACGCAGGTAAATGATCAAGCCGGCCAGGCTGATACCCGCGGCAATCCAATGGTCGGTCTTATCCAGTAAGTTTTTGGGCTGATCCGGTCGCATGGCTTTTAACCTTTAAATTCCTGCCGGCTCAACGTCATTGGGGAGCTGGTTTTGGTTGAAAATGGGCGCAGCCGGATGGTAAAGGTTGTTTCTTCTGCCTTGAGCTGGTATTTTTCCAGGCGGCCTGGACCGCAGCTTGCGCTGCCCAGACCAGACTGGTGGGTGTCCAGGTTCAAGGTGATATCCGGCCGGCGTTTTAGCTCGAAGGTGTGTGTGGCACGGGTCAGGTCTTCGGTTGTGTAATGGTGTGCGCTGACCTCCATGCGGGTCATACCGGGCATGACAGCAGCAAGCAGGCCCAAACCGGCCGGATTGGTTAAGGCCACCCAGCGGGTATCCGTCTTGTTGCCGTTCTCTTCTGGCATGATGTATGGAACGTGCTGATCGTCCACGCTGCCCTGGTAGAGGCCAACCTGCGCGCCTTCTTTGCGGTCCCAGTAAGTTTCGTGCGGTCCGCGCCCGTACCAGGAAAAGGTTTCGAACCCACCCGGTAATGTCAGTTGCAGACCGAGACGGGGCAGGAAAGGCAGTCCCTCAACCGGTTTGACCTGTGTGCGAATAACGATATCCCCGCTGCCAAGGATGGTATAGGTATAAACACAGTCGAAATGGGCCGCCACGTTGGGCTCCGGTTTGGGATCCATATTCCCGGCACTGATGGCTGCCTTTAATTCATCTGGCACAGGCTGGTTCTTTTCGACCAGCAGGGCAACTATTGTTTTCATAAGATCGGGTAGACGGTTTTGTTGAATCATCACAGTCAGGAGTGCCTTGATTTTGGCCGGTTTCTCCTGCCCTTGCATTTCGCTCAAGGCGAAATCCAGGCGAGGGGCGAGTTCCTGCAGCAGCTCATCGCTGACCAGGTAGTTCAATCTCATTTCAAACATAAACATGCGCTGCTCCTGGGTTTCAACCGGCGGAAGCACCGCACCATCCTTAACTTGAACGACCGAAGCCACCCGGATGCAGGCTGTCTGTGGAGACGTCTGTTCTAACGTTACCTGTTGAACCACCTCTTCCAGTTGGTCGTAACCGGCAGCGCGCCAGCGCAAGGCCGCTTTTTCATTGCCCCAGGCATTCAAATCATTTTCGGTCGGCGCGCGCCAGACGTTTAACTTTGGCCCCTGCGATACCAGGTTTACCGCCTGGTATTCCATGGATTGGATTGAGCCGGCTTTTTTGTCGAACAGCAGCTTGAAGTCTTTTCCTTTGATGAGGACCTGATCCCCCAGATCGCGCAGCTCCAGTTGGGGTAGTGTGGCGGGATCCACTTTGGGTTTCATAGGGGTTGCATAAGGCAGCTTAAACTGCTCCCAGGCTACTTCGTGTCCTTGATCTGACCACGGGGTGGCTTCGGGCTGGGTGAAGCTGATTACCAGCCAGTATTCAACACCAGGTTCCAGGTTGGGCTGGGCTAACGGCAGGGTGACCACCGCGCTCTCTCCTGGAGGGGTGGTCAGGCACGGTAAACGCCCCCCCTGGAGCAGGCAGCCATCCGCTCTGACCGTCCAGTTGATCTCCAGCTTACACAGGTCCGTAAAGAAATAACGGTTAGATATCTTTACTTTTCCTGCCAGCAGATCGACGGCTTCCACCTTGACTGGCTGGATGACTTTTTTATATTCTATTAAAGAAGGGTAAATCCGACGATCCGGGAAGACCAGGCCGTTGAGGCTGAAGCTCTTATCACTGGGGGTATCACCATAATCACCGCCATAAGCAAACCACTCTTCCCCTTCGCTGGTGAAGCGGCGGAACCCTTGATCGACCCAGTCCCAAATAAACCCGCCCCGGATGCGCGGGTTGGCTTCGATCGTATCCCAATACTCTTTCAAGTTACCCGGGCTGTTGCCCATCGAGTGGCCGTATTCGCACATAATTAGCGGGCGCGTTTCGCCGGGGGCTTGAGCCAGGGCGGTTAACTGGTCCAGGGTAGGATACATAACGCTGATCATATCCACATAAGGCTCATTACGGGCTGATTCATAATGGACCGGGCGAGTTGGGTCGTACTGGTGGATCCAGTCCGCCAGGGCTGCGTGGTTCGGCCCATAACCAGACTCGTTGCCCATCGACCAGATGATCACCGATGGGTGGTTCTTGTCGCGTTCCACCATCCTTGAACCGCGTTCCATAAAAGCATCTTTCCATAGCGGATCTTTGGTCAGGCGGTCCCAAACGCCGTGGGTTTCGATATTGGCTTCATCGATTAAGTAAAGGCCGTATTGGTCGCACAGATCGTACCAACGCGGGTCATCCGGATAATGGCAGGTGCGGACGGCGTTGATATTGAACTGTTTCATCAAACGGATGTCCTGGATCATCGATTCGAGGCTGACCGTGTGGCCGTGATCGGGGTCGAATTCGTGGCGGTTAACGCCTTTGAACAACACCGCCTTGCCGTTGATCAAGATTTTCCCAATTTTGATCTCGACCTGGCGAAATCCTACCTGGCAGCGTTCGATTTCAAAGGTTTTCCCGCCCGTATCTTCGAGTTTTATGAGCAGGGTATACAAAACCGGATGCTCGGCTGACCAGAGCTCTGGGTGAGCTACCTGGCAGGATAATTCCAGGATGCTTTCTTCACCGTTTTGCACCTCGGTTGTGGGCGAGATTAGGTTTGTGAGGTCATGCCCCGCCGGATCGAATAAACTGGCTTTGACCTGTAAACCTGCCTCGGATTGAGTGGAATAATTTTTTATTTTGACGTGCAGGTCCAGGGTAGCGTCTTGATAGGCGCCGTCCAGCGTGGTCTTGACCCAAAAATCGCGCATGTGGACGGCGGGTGTAGAAAAAAGGGAGACGTCTCGGAAAATCCCGCTCAGGAACCACATATCCTGGTCTTCGAGATAGCTGCCGTCAGAAAAACGGTAGACGCGCGCTGCCAGGAGGTTTTCACCGGGTCGGAGATAGGGGGTGAGGTTAAACTCAGCCGGTAGGCGGCTGTCCTGGCTGTACCCGACCATTTGCCCGTTGATCCACAGGTAAAAGGCGGAATCAACCCCATCAAAGTTGATAAAAACCTGCCGGCCGTTCCATTCGGGTGGAAAAGTAAAAGTGAGGCGATAGGACCCCACCGGGTTGTTATCTTCTGGGACGTAAGGCAGATCCTTTGTATCGAAAGGATAGCTGGATGAGAGATAGCGCGGAATGTCGTAACCTTGCAATTGCCAGTTGCCCGGTACGGCAACCGTGGCCCACGACTGGGCATCGTAATCTTCTTTGTAAAAGTATTCTGGGGCCGCGGCGGGATTGGACGCCCAGGCGAACTGCCAATCGCCATTTAACAACTTAAAGAATGGCGAGCTCAGCCTGTTTCCACCCATCGCGCTGGCTTCGTCCGCGAACGGCACTAAGGTGGCATGAGCGGGTTCCTTGTTGATGCCAATGACGGCGGGGTTGTTCCAGTCTCGCAATGTGTTGTCAGCCATATTTGATCCTTTCATTACAAGAGGACGATTTTTACCGGGATCGCCCTGATCGAGAGCGATGAAATGCCCTTAAAAGCCTGGTGAATGCATTCACCAGGCTTTTAAGAATCTTTCCGTGCGTTAGGCTTTGACTTATTATTTCAATGCACCAAATTCCAGCGCGCCGCTAAGTGTCAATTCACCTGCGCGATGGCATTTAACAAAGTGGCCTGGGGTGATTTCCCCGAAAGTGGGTTCCTCAGTTTTGCAGATATCTTTAACATATGCGCAGCGTGGGTGGAAATAACACCCTGAAGGCGGATTAGCGGGGTTGGCCACTTCGCCGGTCAATAAAATCCGTTTTTCCCTCGGCCTGGGATCTGGCTTGGGGATGGCGGACATCAGCGCTTCCGTGTAAGGGTGTTTGGGGCTGGTGAAGACCTCGTGAGTCGGAGCCATTTCCACCATTTTGCCGACATACATGACGGACACGCGGTCGCAGATGTGGGCAACGACGCTCAGATCGTGAGCCACAAACAGGTAGGTCAACCCCAAATCGCCCTGTAGGTCCTGGAGCAGATTTAAGATTTGGGCCTGGACGGACACGTCCAGAGCTGAAACGGGCTCATCACATACCAGGAATTTAGGATTCGGGGCGAGGGCGCGGGCCAGGCCAATGCGCTGGCGCTGGCCCCCGCTGAATGCGTGAGGGTAACGGCGCATATATTCGGGGCGGAGGCCCACCCGCACCAATAACTCTGCGACCCGATCTTCCAAGGTCTTTCCGTGATCGAGGTTCATCGCTTGCAAAGGCGCCCCCACGATTTCAAGCAAGGTCATTCTTGGATTTAAGGAGGCGTAAGGGTCCTGGAAGATCATGCGCATGTTGCGGCGGGCCAGCTTCAATTGATCATGGTTCAGTTCGGCGATATCGACCCTACCCAGGACAGGATCACGGAACATTATTTTTCCACTGGTTGGCTCGATGGCGCGCAAGATGGAACGGCCAGCGGTCGTTTTACCGCAGCCGCTTTCACCCACGAGTCCAAGGGTTTCACCCTCGTTGATATAAAAGCTTACATTGTCAACCGCTTTGACATGCCCTACAACTCTCTTAAGGAAACCGCGCCGGATTGGGAAATATTTTTTAAGCTCAGTGACTTCCAGTAAAGGTTCGGTTTGGCTTTCTTGATTTACCATAATGGTGCATCCTCTCAATCACTTTTATTCAGTAAGCTGGCTGGTGGTCAATCGCCTGTTTTAATTGTAGAGATGGCAACGGACCAGGTGGTTGGGCCCTTTCTGAATAACCTTTGGTTCTTCCTGGTCGCATACTCCGCTGATCATTTGAGGACAGCGCGGGTGGAAAGGACACCCCTTAATTCGGGAGTATGGATCAGGGACCATGCCTTTGATTACATTCAAGCGGCGTTTATCGATATGAGCAACCGCATCGCTGAGCTGGGGTATGGATGCCAGCAGACCGATCGTGTAGGGATGGAGGGGGTTGAAAAATATCGAGTTGACGTCGGTCTGTTCGACCACTTTTCCCAGGTACATGACGGCCACGTTGTCGGCCATCTCGGCGATCACGCCCAGGTTGTGGGTGATGTACATGATCGCCATCCCAAATTCTTGCTGCAGATCGCGCATCAGGTTGAGGATTTGCGCCTCGGTGGTGACATCCAGGGCTGTGGTAGGTTCATCCGCTATCAGCAGGTTGGGACGGCAACTCAACCCCATGGCGATGACGGCGCGCTGGCGCATGCCGCCACTTAACTGGAAAGGATAATCATCGATCACCCGCTCCGGTTTAGGCATGCGCACCCGCGCCAGCATCTCGATGGCTTTTTCACGCGCTTCGGCTTTGCCCACCTTTTGGTGCAGGGTGATGACCTCGGTAATCTGTTCGCCGATGGTCCGTACCGGGATCATGGCTGTCATAGGTTCCTGGAAGACCATCGAAATCTGGTTTCCACGAATTTCGCGAATTTCCCTTCCATTCGGATCAAGTTTAGTGATGTTGATCACGTCCGAAATGTTGGGTGAAGCGGGGTTTTTCCCGGCTCTGTAATACAAAATATCACCGCTGATAATCTTGCCCGGCTGGGGAACCAGGTTTAATAAGGACAGCGACATGATACTTTTACCGCAGCCGCTTTCGCCGACGATCCCCATGGTCTCTCGACGGTGAATATCGAGGTCTACGCCGTCCACTGCGCGCACAACGCCTTCAGCCAGGTAAAAATAAGTGCGAAGGTCCTTTATTGAAACAAGAAGGTCTTTTTCGTTTTCTACCATCAGAACCCTTCCTATGTGACGTAAGGATCAGCGGCATCACGCAGGCCGTCGCCCAGAAAATTGAACATCAAAACTGCAACAACCACAAAGACCACCGGCCAGAGCAGCCAGGGAAGCAAAGAAACTGTCTGGATGGTTTGGGCATCTTGCAGCATGACGCCCCAGCTAATGGTGGGTGGGCGCAGGCCTAGCCCCAGGAAACTGAGGGTGGTTTCGCCCAGGATCATGCCAGGAATTGAAATAGTCAGTGAAACAATGATATAGCTGGTAAAGCCAGGCAGCATATAGCGCGTGATGATAGACCATTCATTTTCGCCGTCCAACCTGGCAGACATCACGTAATCTTCCTCGCGCAGGCTGAGCATTTTACCGCGCACGGTGCGCGCCAGTGATGCCCACCCAAAAATGGAGAGGATGACGGTGACGAAGAAGTAGGTCTCAAGCTGGGGCCAATCTTGCGGCAAGGCGGCTGCCAGTGACATCCACAGCGGAATCTGAGGTAAGGAGATCAACACATCGATCACGCGCATGATCACTTCGTCAATTAACCCGCCAAAGAAACCGGCGAACCCACCCAGCAGCAGGCCAAAGACGAAAGATAGAGCAATCCCGATCAATCCGACCGTCAATGAGATCCGGCTGCCAAAAATAATCCGGCTTAAGAGGTCACGACCCAGGCTGTCGGCGCCGAGTAAGAATAACGGGATAATCTTTTTATCTGCTTGAAGGTCTGTTCCAAACAGGTGGATATCCGTGGGGATCAGGCCCCACATTTTGTAGGGGTCGCCGTGCACGAAAAGTTTTATCGGGGAGATCGCGCTGGTGTCTTCTTTATACATGGGGCGCAGGGTATTCGGATCGCGCGCCATCTTTAGCTGGTATACAAAGGGCAGACGGATATTTCCTTGCGCATCCCGAAGATGAATGGCGGTCGGGGGTAAGGCCGCAAATTCCTTCATGCGATGCAGCGGGTCATAGGGCGTGAGGATTTCAGCAAAGATGGCGGTGAAGTAGAAAATGCCCAGCACAACCATGGCGAGCTGAGCCAGCTTGTGCCGGCGGAACTTCCACCATACCAACTGCCACTGTCCGGCGCGAAAAAATGCTTCATCCTTTTGAGCTTCCTGTTCCTTGCCATTCTTGCCCAGGGACAGTTTGCTGTCTTCAGGGGTCAGGCTGGTTACGCTCATGACGCCTCCATTCCACCGAAACGGATGCGGGGATCGATCACTGCCAGTAGCAGGTCAGAGACCAGGCTGCCAATGGTGGTCAGTAAGCCGACGATGAGAATATAGGCGCCCGCCGTGTACATGTCCTGGGTCATGAGGGAGCGCCACAAGACCGGCCCGGCGGTATCCAGGTTGAGCACAATCTCTACCACGGTTCCTCCAGAGAAGAACCAGACCAGCAGCCATCCGAAAGTACTGATGATTGGGTTGATCGCGATACGCACGGGGTAAAGGATGAGCACCTTCCATTCAGACAGACCCTTGGCGCGCGCCACGGTAACATACTGCTTGCGCAGCTCGTCCAGCATCGTAGCGCGTAAGGTGCGGATCAGTCCGGCTGTCCCACCGATGGCCAGGATGAGCACCGGCAGCCAGATGTGGGCCAAAAAGTCGACGAGTTTTGCCCAGCCCCACGGCGCGATTTGCATTTCCGGTGAGAACAGCCCGCCCACCTTCAATCCAAACCACGCGAATGAAATATACATCAGCACCAGTGCCAGCAAAAAGCCTGGCACTGCCAATCCTATAAAACCCAGAAATGTGAAGATATAATCGGTTAAAGAATATTGTTTGACTGCCACCAGAATACCGACCGGGATGGCAAAGCCCCAGCAGACGATAAAAGACAGCATGGCAATGAAGAAGGTCATGGCAATGCGCGACCCAATCACATCATTGACCGGTTTTCCATATGTCCAGGAATAACCGAAATCACCGTGGAGGATAATGCCTTCCATCCACATTCCATACCGAACCCAATAGGGCTGGTCGAGACCGTACATCCTGGTCAGGCGATCGATTTCAGCCTGGCTGATGGCCTGGCCTGTATTTCGCAGCGTCATAACGTGTTCCGAGACGATATCACCTGGCGGAAGCTGGATGATCACCCACGCCAGGATGGATATAATAAACAGCTGGGGGATCATCCTGATGACCCGCATAAGGATGTAATTAACCATTGAAATGCTCCTCCCAATCTGATTTTATTTCAATAATCGTAACTGCTTAAATTCACGTGGAGAAGGCCCGAATTTAAGGTGTTTTCGCTTACCAGGTAAGCGCGAACACCTTAAATTCGGGAACTTTCATTACATGGGTGAGTAGTTACTAATAATCATAGCACGGAAGCCCAGAGAGGTGTTTTATGGCGATAAGAGTGAACCACTAACCACTATTGCACTACCGGATGTAAGCGCAAATTTTGGCTTACATCCGGTAGTAATCGGTCAGTTAAACTGGATCAGGCATGCTGCCCACCCACGAAAAAGAAGGCTTCGGGGTGATAGGTGGACAGGCCGTAGGAATCCCAACCAATGTAGGACTTGGCTTTCGGCAGGTTGCGCAGGTTCTTGTTGAAGCACAACGGGGCCGGGCACTCCAGAACGGTGCCGATTTCGAGGGGGGTCTTGGTCAGGTAATCGAAGATTTGCTGGCCCAGTTTGACGCGTTCGTTCTCGTCGACGACTGAGGTCATCTGGTCAAAGGTGGAAAGCAGGGTCTTGATTTCCGCCGGCGGTTCGATCAGGCCGGCTTTTTTCCGGTCTGGCGCCAGGTACCACAGGCCCCAATGGGCATCGCAGCCGCCCTGGGTGCCATTGGAGGTCGGAATGAACCACTGCGGCTCGATATGCAGGAGCATGTCGGTGCAGCGGTCGGCGTGCCATACGCCCACATGAACCTGGCCGTTGCCCATGCGCTGGTTGTATATCTGTTCCGTGATTTCCTTGGTGGTGGCATCGATGCCCACGTCACGCCAATAGGCAACGATCATTTCGCAGAACTTGGGGACCACAGGGCCCACGCGGATCCCCGCATTTTCGATGTGGTATTGGAGTGGAGAACCGTCTTTGCGCGTGCGCATGCCGCTGCTGCCCTTCTTCAGGCCCATGGCATCCAGTAGTGCGTTGGTTTTATCCTTACTGAATTCTGTGAAGGCCGTGGCATATTCTGGCTTGAAATACTTGGAGGTCGGCATGGGGCACAGGGGACCCATCTTAGCGGTGCCGTAGAACAGGGTCTGGTTGAGCTCCTCGCGGTCGATCGCCATGGATAATGCCTGCACCCAGCGCGGGTCTTGGACGATCTCGGTCAGGCCTGGATCGAGCTTGCCGTTTTCATCAAAAATGTTGTGTTGTGGGAACAGGGTCACGCGGTCGCCCATGGTGGAGATGTAATCGCCCACCACGTAGTTGCCTTTAGCCATGTTGTCTTTGTAATAGGGGTACTCGGCCATAGTGACCACGTGCATGCCAAGGATGTCGACTTCGTCCTGGGCCAGTTTGAGCTTGGTGGTCTCGGTGTTGGCGGTGTAATCGAAGCGCATCTTGTCTAAGTAGGGAAGCTGGTTGCCCTGGATAT
>DAIQPZ010000238.1:0-3284 GCA_036787065.1 Anaerolineaceae bacterium | reverse complement strand
CACCTGATGAATGGCACACGCGTCTTTTTGGTTACGATGTGGAAGAAGATGAGCACGACGCCAGGCACGATCTCATCGAATCGATGTTTTGGGGCATTGCTGCGCGCGTGCTTGTGTTAGGTGTGAATGTCATCCTCGATTTTTGTTTCTGGGCAAAGAGTGAACGAGATGATTATCGTGCAAGAGCCGCGCAATTAGGCGCGAGCAGTGAAATCCACTTCTTGAATGTGGCGGAAGAGGTACTGCTGGAGCGTCTTGCGATAAGAAACGCCCACCTTTCTCAAGGAGCAACGTATATCCCCGAGGCAAAACTCAAAGAGTGGATAACTTTCTTTCAACCGCCAACGCCCGATAAATTGGAGCGGAGAGAGTAGTTCACTTTATATCAAACCCGCATCCAACAGAAAGCCGGGCTGGACCGCATTTCGCAACTTTTCGTTCGCATTGCCCGCCCGCGCCTGGGCGTAGTTTACTACCCGTTGTGGGTGCTGCGTTACCAATACCGCGGGCGCACCTTTCAGATCGTGATCGATGGCTCCTCAGGTAAGGTGCTTTATGGCAAGGCGCCTGGTAACACGCTCTACCGGGCAGGAATCTTAGTGGTTGGCATGGCGGCTGGCGCCTTAATCGGGGTAGATGGGCCGGCCCTGGCCTTATCTTTGAGCGGGAACAGCCACGGCAACAGCAACGGCGTCTTTTGGGTTGCGATCGCTGCATTGGTTTTTGGCTTTGGCTTGATGGCGGGTTCATACCGGGCTTTTCGTTACGGTGAACAATATGAATTTCGCAGTGGGCCGGCACGGACGACCGGCGCAGTTGGCAACTTTTCCTCAGGCAGTGAAGCTCTGCAGACACTTGGAAAAGTAATTAACACCCTGGAGAAATTCCAATGACCCCGGCAATCGAGCTGGTTCCCTTGATTTGCTGCCGCTGCCAGACACCTGTACCGGCCGAACCAGACGAGATTGCCTGGGTCTGTGCCAACTGTGGTCAGGGTTTACTGTTGTCTGAAACCAAAGGCACCCAACCCCTGGTGGTAAATTATGCCGCGGGGTTAATGGCGGATAAAAAAGGCCGACCATTCTGGGTGGCCACCGGGCAAGTAAACCTGCAACGGCGGCTATACGGGGTTGGCGACCAGAGCGCGAGCGCTCAGGCTTTCTGGCAGTCGCCGCACCGTTTCATGGTGCCAGCCTTCGCGTTACCCCTGCAAACATTGGTAGACGTGGGGTCCAATTTGCTGCTGCAATCACCCATCCTTAACCCCGGAACAACCGCACCATTTTTACCCGTCACCCTGGCCACGGGTGACATCCAGCCTATGGCAGAATTTATTGTGATGGGGATTGAGGCCGCTCGTAAAGATAACTTGAAAGAGATGACCTTCACGTTGAATCTATCGTCGCCCGAATTGTGGATCGTCCCCTGACATGATCAAAAGTTTCCGTGCCTCCACCAGCCAACTCACCGGGATTTTGCTGATGGCCGGGGTGGTATGGTCAATCCGGGATGATCAAAGGATAATTGCCCTGCCCATTCGGGATGACACGCAACGGTAGATGGTATGCACTGCTTAGGATATCCCGTCTGAGGACTTCTTCTGGCGTACCTTGCGCCTGGATTTCTCCATCCAATATAAGCATGACCCTATCTGTGTAACGTGCCACCAGATTTAGATCGTGCAGAGCTACCAAAACCGCCAAACCATCCTGATGAGCCAGTTCACGCACCAGGTTGAGAATGTTGATCTGGTGCTGTAAATCCAGGTGAGTGGTGGGCTCATCCATCAGCAGGATCGGCGCCGATTGAGCCAGGGCCCTGGCAAGGAGAAGACGCTGTTGTTCCCCGCCAGAAAGCTCGCCAACCCGGCGATCAGCCAGCTCGAGTGTATCCGTACGTGTCATGGCGCGGCTGATACAGGCCTGATCTTGTTCAGAAATCTGGCCAAGCCAGTTCAGGTATGGCGTCCGACCGAGGGCAACCGTTTCCCAGGCAGTAAATGCCGGGGGCAGGTTACGCGCCTGAGAAACCACTGCCAACCATCGCGCGCGCTGCGGTGAGGTGAGCTGAGCCAGGGCATGTCCCCCTAAGAAGATCTGACCGGAACGCACAGGCGCCACACCGCTGATCGCCCGGATGAGGGTTGATTTACCCGCGCCGTTGGGACCGATCAGTCCCAAGATACTGCCGGCAGACAGGTCAAAGGCAACCGATTTAAGCACATGGCGCAGCCCATAATATACATTCAGTGCGTTTACCTCTAACACGGCCATAGATTCGTTCTCCATTACCAAAAAGCCTGCGCTTTTGAACGGCGCAAGACCCACAGGAAGAAAGGCGCACCCACCAGCGCAGTGATGACGCCCACCGGCAGCTCCTCTGGGCTGATCACCACACGCGCCAATAAATCAGCCAACAGAAGCAGGCTGGCCCCACACAGGATAGAAAGGGGAATCAAGCGCCGGTAATCTCCACCCCAAGCCATGCGCACCACATGGGGGATCACCAACCCGACAAACCCAATAATGCCAGCGAAGGCCACAGCGGCGGCGGTCGTCAGAGACGCCGCGACGATTACAATGCGCCGCACCGTCTCAACGGGCAAGCCAAGTTGTTGTGCCTGCTCATCACCAAATTGGAGCACATTGAGCGCATGCCCCATCACCAGCAGGGTACCCAGGCCAATGACCAGATAAGGTGAGGCAGCCAATACCGGGTTCCAACCAGAAAGGGTCCCGCCCCCCAGCAGCCAGGCAATTGCCCGGCGCAGGTCACCTTGCGAACGCAGCATGAGATACGAAGACACTGCGGTGGCAAACGAACCGACCGCGACCCCAGCCAGGATAAGGTTGGTGGTCGGTACGGTTCGCCCGACACGCGCCATAAAATAGACCAGAGCAACACTGATCAAGCCAAACACAAAAGCTGCCGCCGGTACAGCCGTCAACCCCAAAAAAGAAACCGGCCAGTTAATCGCCATCGCCAGCACAGCTCCCAGACCCGCACCAGAGGCGACCCCGATTAAATAAGGGTCGGCTAACGGATTGCGGAATAACCCCTGGTATGCGGCGCCACTGCCTGAAAGGGCTGCGCCAACCATCGCAACCAATATGGCACGAGGCAGGCGCAGTTGGAAAAGGATCACCGCGGCGGTATCCTGGGCCTGCAACCACTCTTTTGATAGTGGCAGGCCCAGATGGCTGGCAAACAAACCCAACAGCGTGGTGGGTGGAATATAAACGCTCCCAATCGCCACGCTCAACACGAAGGCCACAACCAGGATC
>DAIQPZ010000092.1:0-10349 GCA_036787065.1 Anaerolineaceae bacterium | reverse complement strand
TTGCGAAGGACGAAGGATCCCGGTTGGGACGCCCCAGCATGACATTCTTTCCCTTGAAAATAACCCCGAATAAATGGTTGTTTAGCCTTCTTCTTCCTATAAAAATCTATCAAAAACGGACTATAATTACTTTCAGATTACTGGTAATATAACGGGTCTTTAGGAATTGCCCATTCTACGGGCAATTCTGGAGGACCAATTTATTTTGAAACTTTGACAAAGGTAAACTCATGGATTTCATAACCACCTTGATCCAGTTTGTAATATTCCTGGGTCTATTACTCTTCTTTCACGAATTTGGCCACTTTATCGTTTCTCGCCTGTTCCACATTGAGGTAGAAGAATTCGGATTTGGCCTGCCACCGCGCATCTTGCGCATGTTTCGCATTGGAAAAACCGATTTCACCCTGAACTGGATCCCTTTTGGCGCGTTCGTCCGCCCGAAGGGTGAAAATGACCCCGAGGTTCCCGGTGGGATGGCATCTGCCAGCCCGTGGGTACGCCTGGCCGTGCTGTTAGCGGGTCCCGCGGCCAACATACTCGTGGGTATACTCCTGCTGGTCTTGACCTTCAAAACGGTGGGCATGCCCAATTTGTCCCAGGTTGTAGTATTACAGACCACTGCCGGGTCACCTGCCCAGTTGGCCGGCCTTAAAATGGGGGATATCATCCTCAAGGTAGACCAGGTCGCAGTGGACAGCATCGAGAAACTTCAAAGCACGATCCAGGCTAACCTGGGTAAAGAGATAACCCTCACCATCCGCCGGAGCGCCCAGGAATCCACCGTCAAGCTGACCCCGCGCACCAATCCACCCGCAAATGAAGGACCGTTGGGGATTAACATTAATAACCCCTCACTGCCCATCTCCTGGTCGCAGGCGGTGCCCAGCGCGGTTTCCGCCGCATACCAGCAGGTACAACAACTGGTCACCTTACCTGCCCGGCTGATCGCGGGCAAAGTACCGGCCGACCAGGGGCGGCTGGTGGGCGTAGTGGGCATTTTTAATTTTTATTCTCAAGCCAACAAGTTGGACGCCCAAGCTCAAACCACCAACCCGACCGAAAGCGCGCCCATCTTTCGCCTGTCGCTCATTGCCACCATATCCATCGCTCTCGGCTTCACCAACCTGCTGCCCATCCCTGCCCTGGATGGCGGGCGCATCCTTTTTTTACTGCCCGAGCTGGTCATCCGCCGCCGCATCCCTGCCCGTTATGAAAACGTCGTCAACATGATCGGTTTTGCTGCCGTTCTGCTCCTGATGGTCATCATCACCATTCAAGATGTGATTAATCCCATCATTCCGCGTTAGCGGGGATATTTGAGGTCGCCCATGCCGAATAAAAGCCAGACTCCCATCCAATTTTCCGCGGTACTCGATGCGCTCTTCGATCTGACCCAACCATTCCCTGCCCTTTACTTGCACCAATTTTCCGACCTGACCCCTGCCCTATCCAGCCAACTGCTCAAAGTTTGGCCCGGGATCGATCTGGAAAGACGGCGCGCCTTGCTTTCCGACCTCGGAGAGATGGCGGAAAATGACACGCTGATTACTTTCAAAGAGATCGGCCGGCTGGCCCTGGACGACCCAGATCCCCAGGCCCGCGCGCTTGGCATCCGCCTGTTGTGGGAGGCCGAAGACATCCGCCTCATACCCATTTTTATCCGCATGTTGGAACAGGACCCGGATGTAAACGTCCGCGCCACGGCAGCCAACGGGTTGGGGGCTTACGTCTTCCTGGGTGAGATCGAAGATTTACCCCATGATTTGCTCGGGTCGATCGAGGAGAGCCTGTTTAAGGCTTACAGCGGCAGCGATCAGACTCTGGTCCGCCGTAAGGCCCTGGAATCGTTGGGTTACTCAAGCCGGCCCGAAGTGCCCGGCTTGATCAAAAAGGCTTACAACGCCGATTCGTCCGAATGGTTGGAAAGCGCCCTGTTTGCCATGGGCCGCAGCGCCGATCAGTCCTGGGGGCCCGCTGTTCTCAAATCGATCGATCACGCCAACCCAACCATTCAATATGAAGCCGTCCGCGCCGCGGGAGAGCTGCAGCTAGAAGGCGCCCGCCAACCCCTGCTCGACCTGTTGGAAGAATCGGCTGATGACAATTGTGTCAGAGCCGCCATCTGGTCGCTGTCACAGATCGGTGGAGACGGAGTACGCCCGGCTCTTGAAAAGCTGCTGGATGAGCTGGAAGATGACGAAGAGATCAGCATCATCGAAGAAGCCTTGGACAACCTCACCTTTACGGAAGACATGGCCATCTTTGATCTGGTTGATATGGAAATAGGGGACGACCCGGACATGATGATAGATTTGGATCAACCTTCCTCCCCTGAAGATGACGACAACCTGACTAACCAAAAACCTGGCATCCATTAATCCCGGACCGAGAGCATGTACCGCTTAGCGCTTTTATTTCTCCTCATTGCCAGCGCATGGCACCCCCTCACGCGACCCAACCCGGCGTTATTGCGTTCAGTAAAAGACTCAACCCAATCGGGCGTGCGGATCAGCTCGCAAACACCCATTTACACCTTTGGCAGCCAGGTCATCTTTCGCGCCAACCTGCAATCGGACCAGGCGCCTGAACAAACCCTGTTGTATGTGAGCGCGCGCACCCAGGATGTTCGCATCTATCCCCAGACCCCCGCAGCAGACGGCAGCCTGGTTTACCAACTCGATCTGAAACAAGACGCACTGCGTCCTTTTACCCGGGTTTATTACTGGTATAAAGTAAAACTCCCAGGGACGCCAGAAGTCACCAGCCCATCGTTCTGGTTCGACTACACCGATAACCGTTTCACCTGGCAGACTTTGGACAGCAACTTGTTCCGCATCCATTGGATCGATGGCGACGCGGCCTTTGCTCAATCGGTATTGGAAGTGGCCCAGACGGGTTTTAAGGTCAACCAGGGCATTTTGCCAGTGGCCCCACCCGCTTCACCCATCGATATATACGTCTATTCGCACGCCAAAGACCTTCAGTCCGCCCTCGACCTGGGTGGGATGACCTGGGTGGCTGGACATGCCAGCCCGGACCTGGGCGTTGTGTGGGTCTCGCTCCCCCAGGGACCCGATCAGCGCCTTCAAATGGAACAGCAGGTACCTCATGAGCTGTCGCATGTACTCATTTACCAGATCACTGGCAGCGCTTATTCGCGCCTGCCCGCCTGGCTGGTCGAAGGTCTGGCTTCCATGGTTGAGCTGTATCCCAACTCGGATTACCCCCTTGTCATCGAGGTGGCCCGGCAGAAGAAAACCCTGCTGTCTATGTCAGCCCTTTGCCAGGCATTCCCCCGGGATGCTTCAAATGCTTACCTGGCCTACGCCGAATCCGAATCTTTTATGCGTTACCTGAACACAACTTATGGTGTCTCTGGCATCCAGCACTTGATCCAGCGCTACCTGGACGGGATGGGCTGCTCTGAAGGCGCCTCAGCGGCTCTGGGTGTCTCGCTTAATACATTGGATAACCATTGGCAGAAGGAAGTTTTGGGAGTGAATATCACCAGCCTGGCTTTAGACCGGTTATTGCCCTATTTTGTGCCGGTTGCACTGGTGGTTATCCCATTTGTCGGGGTCGGTCTATATTATCGGTATGGAAAAAAACAGCTCAAACATGCCTGAAACTGAACCCCTCTCAGATACAGTTCGTCTGCATACTGTGATCAGCGGGTTTGTCCAGGGGGTAGGCTTCCGTGCTTATGTGCAGGCCATTGCCACCGGCATGAACCTCACCGGTTGGGTGCGCAACACCGGCAATGGAGACGTCGAGGTGGTGGTTGAAGGGCCGCAATCCGAGTTAGTGCATTTGCTCAGGCAGCTCTATCACGGCCCTCGCACCGCAAAGGTGATCCACATAGAAGAAATTTGGGAAACTGCAACCACCGAGTTCCATTTTTTTAGCATCCACCCTACCGAATACAACTAATCTATTTCTCGCAACCGCTCCAGGCGTAAACCGTCACCCACCGGTCGGTGCGCACAGCCAGGAAACGGTCGTCGAACGACCATTTGGTCTCTTGTCCCACCCGGTTCAGGTCAACCGGGTAACGGATCCTGGCGGTCACATCGATCACCCACACTTCACCGTTTTCAGTAAAATAAACCAACTTTTTACCATCATGAGACCAGTTGGGCTCGATCAGGCTGGGATAGACCGCCTTATCATATACTAACACGTTGCGGGTCAGGCTGCCGCCCTGGCGATCTTTTGCCCGGCGCACGTCGGGTGAAAGGATTTTATTCCCACTGGCGGGGTCAAGCTGGGCGGTTTGAATACAATCGATGCCACAGGTAATCTCGACCGTCATTAATCCCAGGCTGGGCCAGGAGAGGATCGATTTTAAGCTTGCATAGGTGTCAGTTTTTGCTGCCTTGCCGGGAAACAGGTCTTTCTGTACGCTCCCCCCTGGCTGGGTGACGATCACGGTATATACGGAGTCCGCCTGGCGTAGGGCCACAAAACCGATCTGGCTGGCATCCGGTGACCAGGTGGGATCGCCGTACACGGCGGCATCAGGGACCGGGTTTCTGGCCTCTGTAAAGTTAGGTCCACTGGTGATCGCCAGGTCACCCAGGTACCAGGCTGCGCTTCTTTGCAGCAGAAAAGCCAGGTCGTTCATTTTGGGAGACCAGGCCATCTGATTCCCTTGTGTGGTAGTGGTCAGGTTGGCATCCCATTCGGCCAGTTTGCACACCGGCGAATTAACCGTATTAAAATCTGAGGTCGGGCTGGGATGCAGGACAATCGTCGCCGTTTCAGTGATCACCGTGGCTTGTGCCCCTAAGATAGCCAACTTGGGCATCTCGCACGCGCTGAAAAAGATAAACCCACTTAACACCAGGCCTACCCACAGAAGGCGAAGGCGTCGCATCTTATCACCGGACAGGTGACTCACATTTCTTCTCCTGAAAGCAGCCTGGCTTTTTTCCACGGGTCCATATTTGATTCGTCCGCCATCAACGCGCGCAGCTCGTAGATCTGGTCGCGCAGCGCGGCAGCCTTTTCAAATTCAAGGTTTTTTGCGGACGCCTTCATCTGGACTTCAATCTCGGTGATCACCCGCTGCAGTTCATTCTTGGACAGGCGTTTCTGTTGGGACGCCGGCGCGGAATACTCGCCGCGCGCTTCCGCGATGGCCTGGGGTGAAGACAGCCGCTCGGTGATGTCGCGCACTGCTTTGATAATTGACATCGGTTGGATGCCATGCGCCTGGTTGTAAGCGTCCTGCTTTTCCCGGCGCCGGTCCGTTTCTTCTATGGCTTTTTTCATCGAATCCGTCATCCTGTCCGCGTACATGATCACTTTACCATGCAAATGGCGCGCCGCGCGGCCGATGGTCTGGATTAACGAGGTTCCAGAACGCAAGAAACCCTCTTTGTCGGCGTCCAGGATCGCCACCAGGCTCACCTCGGGCAGGTCCAGCCCTTCGCGCAGCAGGTTGATCCCCACCACCACATCGAACACCCCCAGGCGCAGGTCGCGCAAGATCCCCACCCGCTCGAAGGTTTCCACTTCAGAATGCAGGTAGTGCACCTTGATCCCCAGCTCCAACAGGTAGTCCGCTAAATCCTCGGCCATGCGTTTGGTCAATGTAGTCACCAGCACGCGCTCGCCGTGTTCAGTCCGCAGCCGGATTTCTTTGATCAGGTCGTCCACCTGGCCCGCCGTCTTGCGCACTTCCACTTCAGGATCGAGCAAGCCTGTCGGGCGGATGATCTGCTCTACTACCTGGTCCGCCAATTCCATCTCGAACACCGCCGGGGTGGCGGAGGTGTAGATGGTGGTGGTCATGTATTGTTTGAATTCGTCGAAGGTCAGTGGGCGGTTATCCATGGCGGAGGGCAAGCGGAAACCATACTCCGTCAGAACGCTCTTGCGCGCGCGGTCACCATTATACATCCCTCGCACCTGCGGAATGGTCATGTGCGACTCGTCGATCACCAGTAGAAAATCACTGGGCATGTAATCCATCAGCGTCCAGGGAGGAGACCCGGTCTCGCGCTGGTCGAGGTGGCGTGAATAGTTTTCCACGCCAGAACAGTAACCCACCTCTTTTAACATTTCCAGGTCATACCGCGTGCGCTGTTCCAGGCGCTGGGCCTCTAACAGCTTGTTTTCTTTTCTGAAAAATTTCAGACGATCTTCCAGCTCGCTCTCGATATCTTCGATCGCCTTTTTTAGCCGGTCTTCCTGGGTAATGTAGTGTTTGGCCGGATAAATATCCACCCGGTCCAGCGTCCCATACATCTCGCCGGTCAATGGGTTAAGTGCCGCGATCCGCTCGATTTCATCCCCAAAAAAGGTGATGCGGAACACCTTTCGGTCTTCGTAAGCCGGCAGCACATCGAGGGTGTCGCCGCGCACGCGGAAGGTGCCGGGTTTCAACTCAACGTCGTTGCGCTGGTACTGACTCTCCACCAACTGGCGCAGCAGTGCGTTGCGCCGGAAGATCTTACCTGCCTCCAGGGTGATCACGACCTTACCATAGGCGCTGGGGTCGCCCAGGCCGTAGATACACGAGACCGAAGCCACGATGATCACGTCCCGCCGCGACATCAGCGCCGTGGTGGCAGCCAGGCGCAGACGTTCGATCTCTTCGTTGATGTCCGTCTCCTTCTCGATGTACAGGTCGTGTTTGGGGACGTAGGCTTCGGGCTGGTAATAATCGTAGTACGAAACAAAATATTCCACCGCGTTCTCGGGGAAAAATTCTTTAAATTCCGCGTAGAGTTGGGCCGCCAGAGTCTTGTTGTGCGCCATAATCAGCGCGGGTTTCTGCACTTGCTGGATCACCGACGCGATCGCAAAAGTCTTCCCAGTGCCGGTGGCGCCCAGCAGAACCTGGTGGTTCATCCCCTTCCCGATTCCTTCCACCAACTGGCGGATGGCCTCCGGCTGGTCGCCGGTCGGCTGGTAAGGTGCATGTAGTTTAAAGTCCATCGTCCCTCGCCTTGTTAAACGTTCCTATGGATTCAATGGGAATTGGCAATTCACAAGGATCGAATTCTACCATTAAGTAGCCTAACTGTTCTATGAAAAGACATGGTTAACTCCCTCTGCACCCTTCCCTTCAGGGAAGGGCCGGGGATAGGTAAGATTATGCCATGGATATGTTTTCGCACGCCTCAAGTATCCTGTTCAACACAACATCCAAATTCCGACTCACGTCAATATTGGAAAATCGCAGCACGCGCAATCCGATCTGTCTCAAGTAATCATCCCGTTGTCCATCATAACCTTCCTGCTCCAGATGGATCCCCCCATCCACCTCAACCGCCAGTGAGGACACGTGGCAATAAAAGTCTACGATATAAGGGTCAATAATCTGCTGCCGCTTGAAATGAAAACCATTTAACCGCCCCGCTCGTAAATGCTGCCAAAGAGCCTTTTCTGCCGGAGTCATCTCCTTGCGGAATTCTTTGGCTCTTTTTATCATCGTCTGGGAAATTTGTTGACCGGTTACGATGTTTTGGACAGGCATGACTCCTCCAAGACCCAATGCTTACCTCTCCCTAACCCTCCCCTAAAGGGGAGGGAACTCTGCACCCTTCCCTTCAGGGAAGGGCCGGGGATAGGTTTACGGTGGCCAACCACAGGCTTCATCTGGCGGTTTTCTTTTGCCAACCACAGGCTTCGTCTATCGGTTTACGTTTCCACCACTTATAATTACCTCTTATTCTGCGTCTTTCTCCACAAATTTCTGTATTCCACGAATCAAATCATTCACCCTTCTGGCCAAACAGTCAGGCCGGAATTTTGGGCAGCCCGCCATAAATCGCGGTCATAAGTTGCCAAGGTAATCGGTGTATCCAGGCTCTCTCGCCAGATTAACGCCGCGGAAAGGTGCATCGCATCATAACCTCGCAGCCCATGTTCCCAGGCCAGGCGCGACGCTCGATCCACCAGCGCAAGCGTTACTGTTAGTCGGGTAAATGAAAGCCAATGTTCGCCAAAATCTTGCCATGCGCTTTCAGCATCCGTAGCTTCAATCCATCTCTGACGAACAGCCCTAGTCAAAGCGGCTGCCATCTCAACACGAGCTAAAACAACCGTCCCGACAAGTTCCGCCAGATCGAAGAGCCGGCTGACTTCTACAGAACCCGTTTCGTTGATATAACGTTTAACCAGGGCGCTGGTATCAATATAAAGTATCATTCCCGATCCGCCACAACCTGGTCCGATAACAAATGGTCGCCGCGGTTCTCGGTTTTTGGTCTGTAGGGACCCATCTTCATCCCGTTCCAATCTGCCTGTCCGGCTGCCACCATTGACTGCACCCTTTCCTCAATGGTGGGCTTAACCGGAATGATTTGTCCGATCACTTTGCCGTGTTCCGTCACAGTAATCGTCTCTCCCGCCTTAACCCGGCGCATATATTCGCTTAATTTACTTTTTAATTCGCGTGTACCGACCCTCATATCAGCCATCGAAATCTCCTTTATTGTGACTACATTATAGCAAATGCGATCACAATAAGCAATAATAACCTCTCCCTAACCCAGCCCTAAACAGGCATATGCGCTAACATAAGACTTTGCATGTCTAATGGAGGCTTTGCGAAGCAATCCGATTGCTGCAATCCAGATTGCTTCGCAAAGCCTCGATTAGGCAGCTTTCATCTGAATTTTATATGTTCCACATCTGTGCGAGCGCTTAAGTTAGTGCATATGCCGCCCTAAAGGGGAGCGAACCAATCTGCTCCCTTCCCTTTAGGGAAGGGCCGGGGATAGGTCAACCCACCTGATCCCATTATCATCCACCACCAACCGCTGTCGTTTATTCTGCGTCTTTCTCCTCAAATCCCTGTAAGTCAGGAACACCCCCCCCGCGCCAAGTGCCCCACCGGCTGCCTGGACGATTTTATACCAATATTTCAACGTCTGGCGCGGGTTGATGCGCCAGGCGGTCATAAAATAGATGAGCGCCTCCCGCGGTTTACCGGCGTCGATCAGGCGGCGCGCGTGAAAGATGTTCAGACCGGCGTAGATCTCCCGTCCGTGATCGCGGATGATGCTCTTAAAGGGCTCTTCCGTTTCGAGCCCGGCGATAAATTTAAACGCCTCGGGACCATAATCCGCCGCGCGCGAGCTGGTCTTTGCGGCTTTGTGTGTTCGCTCAACCGCCCAATAGCCGGACAGGTGCTGGATAGGATAATTCCCGGCGATGCGGATCCACAGGTCGTGGTCCAGGGTCAAATCGAATTCTTTGCCCAACGGCAAATAGCCGGCTTTCTTCAGTGCCTCCCGGCGCATAAAGACGGTTGGCTGCAAGAGTACGTTGAACCCCATCAGGTCGGCCGCGGTGTACTTCGGGTAGCGGTACCAGTCCAGCAGGATGCCCTCCGCGTCGATTTTCAGCCCATCCGCGTAGACCATACCCAGCTCTGGCCGGGCTTGCAGCGCCGCCACCGCCTGGCTGACTACATCGGTGCGGTAGTACAGGTCATCTGAATTGATCCAGGCCACAATCTCACCGTTGGCTCGCGCAAAACCCTTGTTGATCGCCTCGGCCTGCCCATGATCGGGCTCCGAAACCCAATAACTCAGCCGCGAAGCATACTTTTCGATGATCGCCTGGCTGCCGTCAGTGGAGGCGCCGTCGATCACGATGGTTTCGATGGCGGGATAATCTTGCAGAAGGACCGAGAGCAGGGTTGCTTCCAGGTACCGTGCCTGGTTGTAGGATGGGGTGATGATCGAGACGAGGGGTGGTTGTGGCATCTTTAGCTCCCTATGATCCCAGCTTATCGTCTTGCAGGGTCGCCAGGGCATCCATCAAGCGCGCCTGCCAATCCTCAAGCTGACTGGTATAAGGGAGCCAGTAAGCGTTTTTGCCGGCCCTCGCGCGCGCGCCGATGGCTGCCATGCTGCGCGGCGCCGCTCCCTCGGGTAACGGGGGATAGCGCAGTACGATCTGATCGTTTTCCAGGTTGACGGAAGCCAGCCCGGCTGCCTCGGCCCGGTTTTTGACCCGGATCTGGTAGAACAGCGCTTCTACCTCCGTGGGCAGTGGCCCGAAACGGTCGGTGAATTCTTCAGCCAGCGCCTCAAGGTCCGATTCTGAATGCATATCGGCGATTCGCCGGTACAACCGCAGCCGCATGACCTGATCCGAGACGTAATCGACCGGGATGCCCACGGATAAGGGAAGCTCCACATTCACCGGGTTGTGCATATCCGTGGCAAGTATACTGGCATCCGATTCGTCCGGCATAGGCAACGCCTTGCGCTGCCCGCGGACGGCGTCGGCGAGCATGCGTGTATAAAGATGGAAACCCACCGAAGCGATGTATCCATGCTGGCGCGTGCCCAGGAGCTCGCCCGCCCCGCGCATCTCCAGAT
>DAIQPZ010000091.1:0-10359 GCA_036787065.1 Anaerolineaceae bacterium | reverse complement strand
TGACATGAACCATCGAGAACGTTATCTTGCTACGATTTTAGGACAGCCGGTCGATCGCCCGCTTTATTATCTAAGTTGGGGCCCCTGGCATACCACCTGGAAGCGCTGGGAACGTGAGGGTAAGCCCACCGACATCACCGATCACCGTTCTTTTATGGATCCGGACGTTTTACCCTATATCTTGCCAATGAATACCGGCCCATGTCCGGTTTTAACCAGTGACATTATCGCCGAAGACGAAAACTTCTACATCCATTACGATAGTTGGGGCATCAAACGGCGGGATTATAAACACGGCGAGTCGATGTCGGAGTTTTTAGAATTCCCGGTGAAGAACCGGTGCGATTGGGAAATCTACAAAGAAAAATACCTCAACCCCGACAATCCACTACGCCTCGACACCCCCTGGCGAGAACAAGGGCAGGAATGGATGGAAAAGGGCTACCCGATCCAGCTTGGCTATTACCCGGACGCGGGTGTATTTGGACCTTACCGCTGGTTGATGGGCGATGAAGAGGGCCTGGTAGCGCTACACACAATGCCCGACCTGGCGCACGAAATCATGGACCACATCACATCCCTTTACCTGACTGTCTGGGAGAAGGTCGTCCAAGAGGTGCGTGTGGATGTAATTCACCTGTGGGAGGATATGTGTTACGTGGCCGGACCCCTGATATCACCCAAAATGTGGGAGGAATTTCTTGGTCCTAACTACCGGCGCATCAAGGCTTTCGCCAAAGCGCACTCAATCCCGGTGATCTCAGTAGACACCGACGGGCAGCCGGAGCGGATTACCCCTGGCATGATCCGATCGGGTGTGAACCTGCTCTTCCCACTGGAGGTAGCCGCTGGCTGCGATGTCAACGATTGGCAGCGGCGCTTCCCCGAGATGGCTTTTTTGGGTGGAATCGACAAACGCGCGCTAGCCAAAGGCAAAACCGCCATCGACCGCGAGTTAGAGCGCATCCGCCCGGCCATCTCGCGCGGTAAATACATCCCTGACCTGGACCATCTCATCCCGGATGACGTAAGCTGGGAAAATTACTGCTATTTCGCCGCGCAGCTCAAGAAGATCGTGGGCAAGGAGTAAAGGATGAACGCCAAAGTTCCTAAAGACAGCCAGACCGGTCAAATACGTTTTTGGGGTAGCCCAGAGGCAGACCTTTTTACTCTGGAAATCGCCGCTTCCTTCCAGGGGGTCCTCACCCGCAATATGATCACCGATCCCACCGACCCCATGGTGGGTTTCGTCTCCGCTTCCATAGATGGTCGCCCCTGGACGGATACCTTATGGACGCGCGACGCCGGCGTCTTTCTGCGCGAGCTTGTACAGTGGGGTGACCTGGAGCACGCCTGCCTGGTCGCCGGGTGTTTAATGGCGCTGGTGCAGGGAAATGACGAGGGTTACACCACCTTCCCAATGTACTTTCAACGCGGCCAGACAGGCAGTGGCAGCGAGCTGGATGGCACTTGCGCGATTGTCATCGGCTTCGTCCTGCTGTGGGAGCGACTGGCCGAAACCCATCCGATGCGCGTTAAAATAACCGATTTCCTAAACGGTCCGGCTTCACCCCTGGCTTACATCCTTCACCGGCTTGAGCGCCATCCTCTCATCCCGGGCAGCGGTGAATTCGGTGGCGGCCTTGGGATTGAAGGCGACTTTTACAACGTGGTCCAAAACCACCTGGTGCGTCTGGCGCTGCTGTTAGCCGCGCGTATGGCGCGGTGGATGGGACACCTTGCCCAGGCGGAGGTCTATTCGACTGCGGCGGAAAAAATTTCAGATGGCATGTTACGTTATTTGCGTGGCGCGGATGGGGGTTGGCTGTGGGCCATTAATGCCGGCCGCTTACAGCCTGACCCGGCGGTGATAGACAATATTTATAACAAAGGCGCTGGCGGCCTGAACGGCGTGCTGTCGATGTGGCCAGATGGTCTCGGTCTGACTCCGCTTGAATCCAACTGGGCAGGGATCGAACCCTGCCTTAAAACCTTTTCTGGCCTGTTGAACACGCCTAAACGGCAGGCCATGTTTGAGAAATATGGAATATGGACGCAGTTCGACGATTTATGGGAAGGCTATATGACCTCACCTTCCTACGGCCATTCTTACGCGACCCAGGCCATGCTGCTGACGGATAAGTTGGAAATGGCCGGAAAGGCGGTAGATTTCCTGGCGCGCATGACCTACCAACCTTTCCCTGGAAATAAACTCGACCGCGAGTCGCCTTACTATTTCTACGAACGCTGCTACCTGCCCGAGTTGATGGAAGCCTGGTTGTCTCAGGACAACCAACGGGGCAAGCAGCCAGAATGGATCGCCAATGGTTTTGACGGGCAAAACTTCGACCAGGGATGCGGCGCGCTCAATCTGGTCAACGTGGCTGAGCCGCTCAAGATCGCCCGTTTGATTTTGGGTGTAGATGATTCAAACCCCGCTGAAGTCCGCCTGATCCCTCGCCTGCCACCCACCTGGCAGGGTATGAAAGCCGAGAACTGGCCCATTCTTACGTCCAAGGGCCTAATCCACGCCAGTATACGCTGCGAACGCAGTGCAGGCAATATTCATTTGGTGATCAAGGTCATCCACGGCGAGGCCATCCCGGCCCTGGCTGTGCGCTTATTCAGCGCAAAAGGATATACCTGGAAGCGGGCAGAGAACGTTTTCGCCCTGGAGGAATATAACTCTTGATCAAAGATGATCGTCCAATGTGAATCATCTGAATTCACACTGTATGCTCATCAATGGCCGTCATCAGCGTTGAAAATCAAAGGAGTCACTGACTAACCTTATTAAATGTAACTGCTCAGCCATGTAAAGAAAATTGCCGAATTTGAGGTGTTTGCGGGTGCTTCGCACCCGCAAACACCTCAAATTCGGGTCTTTTTCACGGGGCTCTAAGCAGTTACCCTTAAATCATCTCTAGCGGCACATGGAAGCCTGGGTTATCCGCATAAAAGGCGCGTAGATCCGGGCTGCCCTGTGCGGAAAGGTCGGCCGCGCAGTTTAACTGCTCGCGCTCAGCGTGAGAACAACGGGAAACCGGTTTGGCCATCATACCCCAAGAATCCCACGGTAGAAGCTCGATCTTATTGAATGAAAGCACTTCGCGGAATACATTCCCGCGGATGAAACCCAGGCCATGCCATTTGAAGATGCCGAAATCCTTTGGGTTGGCTTTCTTTTCACGGCATAAGTTCCAGGCCTCCCCTGCCACCACAAACTTCCCGGCCGGCATATCCAGTGTATCAAAACGGATCCCCAGCACCTCTTTCTGGAAATCATCCAGTTGAGCGTCCACCATTACCCAACGCGCCTCGCTGGCTTTCCAGTATTCCACACCCCAATGATCCTCGTAATGGCCTGGCATGAAATAAGTGCCAAACCCGCAGCGCGCCCTGGCCGGAACGCCCTGGTAGCGCAAGATCGCCACCATCAGCGTGCTGAAATCACGGCAGTTACACACCAGGCGCTTCTCCAGCGGCCTGGGCTCGTTCAATGGGCGCGGATCCATCTCGAGCATGCGCGCCAGCTTCTGCGTTACCGGGCGCAGGTTCACCTCTGTCTGGCGCTGCGGGGTCAGGTGAAGGCCATACCGTTCGGCCCAAAAAATATGCACCGCCAGCCCCTGCACAATGCGCACAAGGTGTGCCACATCGGCCGGTAAATCTTTAAACAGGTGCGCGTAATTTTTCGGGTCCGTCATCGGCCCAGGTTGGGCGTAATAAGTGGTTACTTCGTCAATCGTCTGAATCATCCCAGGTCTCCTTTGGTTGAACCGGTTTAAAGTTAACAACCATGATGATACACCCTCCCCGAAGGGGAGAGTCAAGGGGATTTTAGTCTTTGGGGGTGAAAATCGATTACTTCTGGACCGGTGGGTTGGTGCAGCCTTCAATTCCCCCAGGCTGATTTTTAAAAGGCACATTCCAGGAATTCGTCGGCGAATCAAGCGGAGCGCTTAACAAAGACCATTGAAAGGGCTGTTTAAAAACGAGGCTGCCATCGCTGATATCGAACACATAGAAATGCCAGGGTTGTGTTATGGCTTGAACTTCATTCATTAACAAATTTTGCGTGCTTAATTGGTCGATTAAAGCGGATGAATCTTGCACACCGACCAACGCCAGGTAACGGCCGTCTGGTTTCCAAATCATATAATCCGCATACTCGAGCTGTACCATCTGGTTCACCTTTCCGGTGTTGGTGTCCAAGATCATCAATCCACAAAATCCCTTCGCTTTGTCACAACCAAAAAAGGCCAGGCGTTGGCCGTCTGGCGAAAAGGCGTAATCGCCGGCAGTAAAACCATCCGGCATCACCCGGTATGTGGTCTGAATGGTGGATAATTTTGCCAGGTAAAGTGCCGTATCACCTGTCGCGCCGCGTCCTTCTGAGTTATATGCAATCGTACTGCCATCTGGCGAACGTTCACAGGTCATGATCGAACTTCCCCCAACAGGTAATTGACCTAAAAACCGCCCATTTGCAAACAAATCTAACCCGGTGGTGGCTTCAATGCTTGCCGGATTTAAAAAGGTAAGTTCGCTGATAGATGGATTTAGGGGGGGTTGATTGGGCTGTTGCCCGTTCTGGCTGGATATGGATGGGGACGTCCAGACCGCCAGGGCATCCTGAACGTTGTAGATATCCGGGGTGCCTGAAAAATCATTGGCATAATGATCGCCTAAATACATATCAGGCTCATAAATAGAAGGAGAAACCGGTGGATTAAATACAATCGATTTGATTTCTGTATCCTTGAGAATGGTCTTGCGGTCTTTCCCCCCATACTCACGCCGGTATACAATAACGCCATACCGCATATCTACCGCGAGGGTATCCGTAAGATCACCCCCGTCATAACGGTCAAGAATCCATACCGCCCGTGTAGCGATACGGTCGCTGCCTACATATTGATAGCTGCCACCTGGTATAAGCATGGATTGAGGGATAAATAGTTTTTGGAGATCCAGATCGGTTATCAAGTCAGAAGAAAACGTCCTGATCGTCTGTCCATTCTGGAAATTCTGGCTGGTAAAACGGTTGTTGATTTTGGTGGTTGTCAGGGCTGGCTCTCCATCAACCGGTCCAGAAATAACCCTGGCTGAGTAAGGCTGGCCAACCCACACCTGTTTGCGGGTCACCTGCACCCCAGCGGAGGAAGCAGATGGATCATAGCGGATCACTTCAACATCCGCCCAGATGGATTCCCAGTGGGTCATGCTGGCTTTAGCAAGATTTAGGATAGTGGAGATATCCGGTGTGGGTGTTGGAATCGCTATATTGGAATTGGTAGGTACCTGGGTTGGTTTGGGGTGGGTGGTTGGAATGGGGGTGACCGTATACTTGATTGCGGAGGTGGTGGGCGATATTAAAACCAACGCTGGCAGCGGTTTTCTCGGTTGTCGCACTATCAACCAGATACTCAAACACAGCACAACCAGCAGACCGCCAGCTTGCATCCCCTGCATTCTGCGCGAGCGGGTTTCCGCCCGGTTATGCAGGCTGGCTGCCTGTTCCATAATCGATGCGACCCATCGAGCGCGCGTAGGCTGATTATATTCCATCGATGGTTTGCTTGATTGGATGGCCTTCATCAAAAGAGCCACCACATCCATGATACCGCCCGGTAATATTTGACATGTCGCACAGGATGCCTGATGTTCAGCCAGCATCCCTTTTATGGCATTTAAATCGGCATGGACCTGGTCCAAAGGCAGCGCCAACAAGTAAGCAATTTCATCTGCTGACAGGTTAAAGCCAAAATGAAATAGCAGCAGCAAGCCATTTCTTTTTCCGAGACTATTATAAAGCTCGCTCGTATGGCCAGTGAAATAACCCCCCGGCGCGAAAACTTCTAATACCTGCTCCGCGGCGCCAGTCCGGCGGTAACCTGTAAACCGGCGTAATCGTAAACATTCTTTGATAGCCAACCCCCACAGCCAGGTTTTACCTGGCACATCGCCAGGGTAATTTTTACGGTTGTAGATCGCCTGGATCGTCGTCTGGTGGATAACATCTGCCATTTCGATCGGGGACCGGGTCAAAAGGAATGCCAGCCACGACAGTCTTGACGCATAATCATCCAGAAGGATGCTGCACAACTCGCCATCGCTCACCTGGCCATTCTGAATCAACCAGCCCAGATCGGGCCGTCCATCTTGTCCCACCGAAAAATATTCGATTATATTTGCCATATTTATCTACTTTATAATACCCAAACCCATTTGTCAAGAGGCAAAACCACACTATCACACTTCACCCTATATCAGCTCATTCTGGTTTGTGGAAGGGATTAAGGGCTGGGCCAAACCCAAAAACAACCTTGTGCTGCTGCTCTTATGGTGTTATCTTCATCCCATAAAATCCAAGCGAAAAGCTGCCTTTTATGGACAACCCCAAAACAAAACCTGTTAAAGCCCTGATCGATCAAGCCGTGGTGTGGATCCCCTTTCTCCTTGGTTTCTGGTTGATCATCTTAAGGCCGTTGGGTCCCAATCTATCGCTGATGCCCGGAGATTTGGGGGACACGCGCTTCAATAATTACCTGCTCGAGCATTTTTTCAGGTGGATTCTGGGGCTGGATAAAAATTACTGGAATGCCGCTTTTTTCTATCCTTTCCCCAATACGATCGCATTCAGTGACAACCTGCTCGGTACCGCCCCATTCTACGCCCTGTTCAGAGCCAGCCGCCTGGATCGCGAGACGGCTTTTCAGGCGTGGTACATGCTTGGCTTTCTGATGAATTATACGGCATGCGTTTACGTTTTGCAGCGCCTCAAGCTTAAGCCCCTGGCTGTGGCGATAGCTGGCTTTTTCTTCACGTATGGGCTGCCCAATCTGGCACAGGAAACCCACGCTCAGCTCCTTTACCGTTTTGGCGTCCCACTTGCCTGCGCCTTGCTGTGGCAATTTTTCCAGGAACCGGGCTTGAAGAAATTGGTTGGGCTCGCTTTTTGGTGCGTCTGGCAGTTCTTTGCCGGCGTCTACATTGGCATATTCCTGGTTATGCTTCTGGCGGTGATGGCGGTGCTGCTCCCATTATTCTCATCTCAATCATGGGCGCAAAAAAACACAGACCCCTGGTATAGGCGCGCATTCAAGGCAGTATGGCAGTGGATCACCGCATGGCCGCTTAAGCTCAACCAGGCCTGGTCTGAAACGACCCTTCCTGGCCGGTTGGCCACGCTCGTGATCCTCGCTGGCCTTGGCGCGAGTTTAGCGGCCTTGTTGGGACCCTATTACAATGTCACCCACGTTTACGGCTTTTCCCGCAGTTGGAATGATGTGCTTCTGATGCTTCCCAAACCGCAGAGCTACTTCATCGCGGATCAATCCCCGATCTGGCAGGCAGCTTCCGGTTTCATCGCGGATTTTACCGCCCGGCGCGAGCACCAACTTTTTCCAGGTGGGGTCATTATCCTGATTTTGCTGGTTGGAATCTCACTTCGTGTCCCTACGCAATATCGCCGGCTGGCCTTCCTCAACCTGAGCGCTGTCGCCATCCTGGTGGTGGTGACCCTCACCATCCACGGGTTTTCTTTATACCACTTCCTCTGGTATCTGCCAGGTCTAAAAAGCATCCGGGCCGTGACCCGCATCGAGTTGGTATTAATGTGGCCGTTGGGTGTGTTTGCTGGCTATGTGATTGATGCATTGCTACAGCGGCAGCGACTCTGGCTGAATGCCATCATCTATCTGGCCGGCGGCCTGCTGCTGCTTGAATCGGTCTTTTACAATCACACCACCACCTCCAAAGCGGATGCTCAGGCGCGCCTGGCTAACTTGCGCAGCCAACTGGCCACCGCTCCTGCGGCAACTGCCGTCCCGGAAGCAGCACTCCCGGCTGACCCGATCTTATTCGTTGCCAGGCCGCAGTGGGATCCGTGGTATGCGCCAGAAATTGACGCCATGCTGGTAGCTCAGGACCTCGGCTGGCCAACCCTGAATGGGTATTCGGGAAATTTTCCCCCCGGTTTTCAGTTTGCCGATAGCTGCAGCCGGCTTCCGAACCAGATCAAAGCCTACATGGCCTTCACCCGGTTGTCGGACGCCTCTTCGTACCTGGATATTATCAAACGGGTCGTTCCGATCGGGTTTAAAGACTGCGACCCCAATTGGTGGAGCAAAATGCCAAACTAGCCCTCGGAAAGCCTGGGAAGGGATGGCTCCAGCTTGATAAATAAGCCAACACCTGCCAGCAAGAGCGCACCAAACGGCAGCAGGCTGAGCCAGCCAGTTAACCCCAGCCAGGCTTGCCCCATATTCCATGCAAAGTGACCCGCGATCAACTGCTTCAGGCAGTAACTGTAAATCGCGGAATACTGGAAGAATGATAGGTTAGCGATCCTGACCATGAAGTCGTCTGGCGCCATCACATTGCTGGCGGCTACCACCGTCATCTGGAAAATGGACACAAGACCGAGGATAACAACCAGGGGATAAAAGCGCCTGGGCACAAAGAATAATGGAATGGCCAGAAAGGGAAGCATAGGAACGATCTGGCGTGGTCCAAACGAATAACCACCCCACCACAAAAAATAGCCCGAATTAAGCAGCAGGTAAGCCACACTGGCCAGCGCGGCCAGGGCAAGTTCAAGCCGGTTTTTCTTTTTGCGCAGCATAAAATACGCGCCCACCGCGGGCATGATCAGGACGGGCGACTGCCACAACAACCCCTGGGCCGGATGTAAAGTCTCGTAAAACAAGACACTCTTGTGTGGCCAGCCCACCCCCATAATGCCGTGAGACATGGCTTCCTCATAATAAGGATTGCTGAGATAACGGTAACCGCTGGCAAACGGTTTTGCATACACCGCCGTGTTATATCCCATCATTAATAACATTGGGATGGCCCCCGCCATTGCCGGGAGAATCCACCCGGCGACACGGAACAGCGACCCTCTTTTCCACAAATTGTAAAAGTAATACAGGATTAACGGACCCACCACCACGGCCGTGGTGAAATCGGTTAGCAGAGCCAGGCCCAGGAACAGACCGATGAGGAAATAGTGGATTCTTTTCACTGGCTCCCGTTCAGGTAAAACTTTAAGTTGAAAAATCAAGAAAAAGCCAATAAACAGCAGCGAGGCGGCCAGTTGGTGGCCGAAGAAAATGACGCTGAACGGGAAACACATCGTCCCCAGGGCAATCACCAGGGTCACACCCAATGCCATCAGCCTGCTTTTGGACAGGTAACATCCCAGGATGTAAATGAGACTACCACACAGGGCCGATGGCAGACCAGTGACCAGAAAGGTCAGCAGGTATTTTTGAACCCAGATTTCCCATTCATGACCGGTGAGCAGCATTAACCCATAAATCGGATAATAGGCCACCGCCGCCAGCACTGAAGAACCGATGGCCTTATCTGTATAATAGTGCCCGTTGTTGACTGATTTATCCCCCGTCTTTAACCCGGACGCATCGTTGTTGTAATAAGAATCGATCGTCAGGCGTCCTTCTCGGACAATCGCAAAGGTCAGACCCAGGCGGGAATTGCCATTCCAACCCGGATCCTGGTAAAAATAAGCATAGGCTATTGCCAGTAAAATGAATACCAACCAGGAATCTTTTGTAAAACGAAGCATAGCTGCTCCAATCTCAGGGTATTATGTGACCCACTGGATGAACACGAAAAAAGGATCGCGGATCAACGGCATAATTGTAATCGCGTTTCGGAATGGATGGATTACAACTTTCACCTTATAAAATTGACAAGTTCCAAACCTTGTCCTTCCCAGGATGGGGAAAGAGCCTATAAAATGAGGCTCTTATGACCGTACGGTCATAAGAGCCTCATTTTATAGGAAACACCGCGCTCATTTGAGGGGTGGGGTGTAGAAAGTGATTTTGTCACGTTATTTACCCCGGTAGAACGGGGAAATAGACCTGGTAACGCTCATCGCGCACTTCATACAGCGGAATCAAGCGGATATTTTGGGCCTGGCCGCGTGTGCGGTAGCCGGTGCGCCAGTTGTTCCATTCGCGCTCATCGTCTGGCCTCAGCAGGCTGCCGGGCTGCTGGCGATCCCCAACCAACATCTTCTCATCAACCAGCTCTTTGCTATCGCTCACAGGCGCGGCGCCCAGGATCCCGGCCAGCACCACCGGCCCATCCATAAAGGCAACCACGTCCGGATCGTCCGGCAGCGGGCAGGCCGACAGACCCTTGGGCAGACGGATGGTCAGGCTGTCAGTAGACCACGTGCGATGGAGATTGATCCAGTTGGAAGGACCCGCGTTTATGGGTTGCGGCTGCTGGTTGATGGCAATTTCCGCCGGTCCATTCAGCCACCAGGGCAGCCGCAGCTTGAGATTGAATTCAACCGGCCTGTCGCTGGTAATGGTTAAA
>DAIQPZ010000090.1:0-10491 GCA_036787065.1 Anaerolineaceae bacterium | reverse complement strand
ATATGGAGGCATGGCTATGAGCTGGATGGCTGTCAAAGATTACCGCGATAAAGTTTTGGGCTGCTGGATGGGGAAAAACATCGGCGGCACCCTGGGGGCGCCGTTTGAGGGCAAACGTGGCGCCATCGATATCGACTTCTATACGCAGGACCTGCGCGGCCAGGCTCTACCGAACGACGATCTGGACCTGCAGCTTGTGTGGTTGATCGCGGTAGAGAAGTATGGCCGGGCGGTGAATGCCTCCATCCTGGGTGAATACTGGCACTCATTCATCGTCCCCAATTGGAGCGAATATGGCATGGGCATGAACAACATGCGCATGGGCCTGGTCCCACCCCTTTCGGGTTGGGTGAATAATTTGAACCGCGACAGTTGTGGCGCCTTCATCCGCTCAGAAATTTGGGCCTGCCTGGCGCCGGGCCATCCAGAGATTGCGGTACGTTATGCGTACGAAGATGCCATCGTCGATCACAGTGAAGAAGGCGTTTACGGTGAAATTTTTTGCGCGGCAGTGCAAAGCGCCGCTTTCGTTGAGAGCGATCGGATGAAATTGATTAATATCGGCCTGTCATGGATCCCTGAGGATTGCGGCATCGCCCGCGGTATCCGTTGTGTCATCGATAGCTGGAAACAGGGTCAAGATTGGAAGGAGGCGCGCAAGACCCTGCTGCGTGAAGTGCCAGATGCTTTCTTTTATTCCTACATGAATGAAAAAGAGGACGACCTGCCGCGCGGTCGCACCGGTTATGACGCGCCCGCCAACGTCAGTATTTTTGTGTTGGGCTGGTTGTATGGCGAGGATGACTTCGGACGCAGCCTGTGCATCGCAGCGGGCTGCGGGGAAGATACTGACTGCACCGCCGCCACCCTGGGCGCCACGTTGGGGATTATCAATGGCTTCGAGGGCATCCCGGAAAAATGGAAAGAGCCGATTGGCGATAAGATCGTGACCATCTCGATCAACCGCGCTGACCAGGGCCACCTGATTGCCAATACTGTTCATGATCTGACCGACCGGGTCCTTCGCCAGACGCCGCGCTTCCTCGACGAACGCTTCGTGGAGACGGTGGGTGCTAAGGAAGGTTATGCAGTGTTGCTTAATGAAGGCAAGGCGCTTTACAACCAGCCCCGCGAATTAGTCCCCGGCACTTTTCGAACCTTCGCCGAGGACGTTCTGCATCGCCAGCCGTTCTCCGTGCGTTATGAGACCCCATTAATGACGGCCTGGTTGGAATATGGCCAGGAACCCCTGATCAAAAACGGCGAACCGATCGCCCTCACCCTGCACGTCGAAAATGCGCTGCGCAAACCGCAGTGGATCACCCTACGCTGGCACCTGCCTGAAGGTTGGCAAATATCCCCCGCGGTTGAAAGCTCGCTTTCACTCACCCACAACATCGGCGGCTGGATCGCCATCGGCAAGGCCGAATTTACCCTGACCCCAGGCGACCTGCGCCAGGCGCGCTACGACCTGTTCCTGGACATCCAATCCCAGAGCCGCCACACCCGCTTGATCATCCCGGTCACCCTGCTGACCGCCGCGAACGGGTCTTCATCCTGATAAAAAGACCAACGCTTTCCGCCTGATTTTTCAATCATTCTGCTCACAAAACGAAGTCCACATGCGGACCTCGTTTTATTTAATGCTCACATGATACGGCTACGCGATTGGATCCCCGCATTTTGGGGTGTGAGCGCGCTACGCGCGCTCACACCCCAAAATGCGGGGATCCACCACGGCAATTCCCAAAGACCCTGGAATTTAGGTAAAGGTATTGTATAAGCATAATAATTTCAACCAATACTGGTAAAATTCAGATACAAATTATCTTCTTATGATCACTGCCAGCCATGGAATTAAGTTCCTTCTTTGGCAGAATGGATGGACTAACCATGCAAGCAATACCCCGTCAGGTTGAACGAATTATCGAACCAAACTTTGTCATCGAAGGGGCCGACGTGCTGTTACGGCGATCATTCGGACCCAACCGCTCGAACCTGTTCGATCCCTTTCTTTTATTCGACCATTTCGCCTTCAACGATCCCAAAGAAGGGCCGATCCGCGGTTTTCCAACCCATCCCCACCGGGGGATCGAGACCGTCACTTACGTGCTGGAAGGCAGTGTGCGCCACCGCGACAGCCTGGGCAATACCGGGGTGATCGGCCCGGGTGACGTGCAGTGGATGACCAGCGGGCGGGGTATTTTACACGAGGAAATGCCCCTGCGTGGCGCGGAAGGGCGCAACACGGGTTTTCAACTGTGGGTCAACCTGCCCGCGGCAAAAAAGATGGCGCAGCCGCGCTACCAGGAAATCACCGCGGCCAGCATCCCCGAGGTGGAAAGTCACGACGCACACATTCGGCTGGTCGCCGGAGTATACAACGACAGGCACGGACCGGTCACTGAGATCGCGGCTGAACCGCTCTACATGGACGTCCGGCTGGATGCTGGCGCCGAGTTCCGATTGCCCGTTCCGGAGGATCACACCCTCATCGCATACCTGTTTGAAGGGGAAGGCGTGTTCGGCTCGGACGCCGCCGGCAAGGGTAAATTTGTCAAAGCCGTCAGCATGATCGTCTTTGGAGATGGTGACCTCTTGAAGGTCCAAACCGGACCCGGTTCCCCGGCCCGTTTCATGGTGATGGCTGGCGCGCCTTTTAATGAGCCTATCTTCCCTTACGGGCCATTTGTGATGAACACACAAGAAGAGATCCAGCAAACTCTGACCGAGCTGCGCAACGGGACATTTATTCAGAATTAAAAAACATTGGTTAATGGTCACACGGACAGGATGGATCCACACTCACCCCGGCATTCAGGTAATGGTTGAGCACCAATTCAAAGGTATCAATTGGCGCCAGGTTATTTGGAAGCTGTGAAGTATCGTATCCGGGTAAATAAAGGGAATTCAAAACCATATTGTAGTCTTCTGTAGGGTAGTTTTCCAGGACACCGTTGATCACAATATCCCCATCTGTTCTGCTCTGTAAATTACGGGCTCCATGGTCAGATTGAATAATAATCACGGGGGGGTTATCCGGATCGGCCTGGGCAAGCAATTTTGTGGCCAGTTGCTCCGCCAGTTTGGTTGTATATTGGTACTGTCCCAGGTAATAGTGCCAATCGTAAAAATCTTGCTGAGGGAGGAGATTGCCATTCGCATCAAAAATGAAAGGCTCATGAGGCAGCAAGAGGTGAGTATAAACAAATTTTGGTGAATGGACATCCGCGAGGTCGGTTGTTTTACCCAACGCATATAAAAGTAAATCACGCTGTTTAACAGCCACCTGGTCATTATTTTGGATTAAATTGCCGAAAGCATCCGCCATCGTACTGTTAATGAAGGTCTGTTTAAACTCATCCGATCCCAATCCTTCGACTTCGCCCGATTTAAAGGACACATCCTCATCAGCTATAATCCCTTGAAAGGCCATGTTAATCACAAACGTGGTATAGCCATAAGACTTGAGGATCTGCATGACTATATTATTTCTCAATGCAGCCAACATGATGGTCGAGTCTGTATCTTCTTTATACTGGTGAAGATTTAACCGGCTGGCCATTTCTGAAAGGGTATTGTGGGTCACTGACAGGCTGTTCTCTGCCACGAAAAAATGATTCTGAGTTAAAAAAGCTGCAAACTGGTCCACCGCATCATTATGCCAGTAATTTCTCATGGCATCAAAACCGACGTATTCATCAAAAATAATAAAGTAGATATCCGGATATTTCTTGTTGAGATCGATCACCGTTTTAGTGGGAAGAACAGGGGCTTGCCTGGGGATGATTTTTTGCACTTCTACGGGAATGGTCACTACCAGGTTAATGACCACCAGCGCAACTGAGACGAATACCAACACTTTTTGGATTGAAACCACCGCCACCCCTTTGACCAATGAAATAAAGTAACCGGCGTAAATACCCAGGGTCACAATGATGGGCAGCAATATGAAATGGTAGACAGGGAACAGATCAAGATTAACCAGCCGATTGTAAATATAACCGTATAGATAATAGAATACCATAAAGGCTGCCATAGATAAGCTGGCAGTCGCCTGACGTCTTTGGAATAAGTAAAATAAACCAAAGCCTATGCCAGCAACCAGGACAGGTAGACCTAAAGGTAAGATAATATCTGTCAGGTTGATAATTTTGGCATTTTGCCCGTACAAAAAAAGAACCGGGTAGGCGGCCACCGCCAGGGGTAAGAAAAGGTTTTGTGCGAATGATTTTCTGTGGAATGGAAAACTTTTCATGGTCCAGGGATAAAACTGATCGTATTGGGGGTTTTTTTAATTGAGCTGCCGGTTAAAACATACGATCGATCGAAACCTTCCATGTCTTCTAATAGGACCCCAATCCGGTAAACGCCGGGCTTCAATACCTGGTTTGACAGGACCATACTAAATTCTGCCTGTTCCATCCCAGGTCTATATCCCGGATACGATTCGATCATGTCCGGAAAAGGAACTGTACTGGTAGAGAAGGCGAGATTCTGGCTGGCGGCGGTTAATATGATGGTAATCCGGTTGACCTGGGTTGGATAAGCTGCCAGAAAAGCAAATCCTTTAAGCTCGTATAAGGATTCACCTTCGTACACAACGGGCCTTAACTCAACCAGGTTATAGACAATGCCAGGCGTGGTCTCTGGTAACTGAAAGATGGCGCTCTCAGGTTTTCCATTCTTAATGAAAAACTTATTGTAAAGAGGATGGGCTAACAGCAGATAGGGTAATAGAATCCCAATGAAAATGAAATGCTTATTTTTCCTTTTAATCCAATTCCACATGATGAATCAATCAAATACCGGTGTTTGTTATTTTTTCAGGAACGATTGAATCGTATAAACCGTTCGTTATTCCAGCATGGTTAGCCTGTGATTGTCTGTTTACAATGGGACTCAACCAGGATTCTTCTGGCCAATTGTCTTAAGGAGAATGTTATTCGTAACATCTCAATAAACAGGGATGCGGGGTGTTTTAGGGGTGCGAAGCACCCTAAAACACCCCGCACCCCCCTAATTATAGAAATGTTACGGCTATTCCTATTAACTATAGCGGGTCAGATGAATTTTCAATGACTAAGATACCGGGTTATATTAAAATAAATTAAGAGTTTGTAGATTGCCTTCTGATCTCCATTATAAAAATGCTGTACCAGTCTCCTACGAAAACCATTTTATGGCCAATGCGAGATGCATTATACCCTTTCATTAGAGGTTATGTTGAAGGCTTGCACCGGACCGGTTGGATTAATATCCTTGTCACCCTCTTATTGGCGGTCGCGGCAGTATACGAATCTCTTGAGGTCATTTACCTGGATCCGCTTCTATGCTATGTTTCATGCGCCCATAAACTTCGCATTTCATCGCATGTGGCCAGCAGATCGTCCAGCTTGCCCTGCGCCACCACCCGCCCATCTTTCATCACGATGATCTGGTCCGCCCGTCGCAGGACGGGCCGCCGGTGTGAGACCACCAGGCATGTAGCGCTGTTTCCGGCGAACAGGCGTTCCCACATCAACCGCTCAGTCTCCACATCCAACGCACTGGACAGGTCATCGAACACCAGCAGTTCGGGTTGGCGTACGAACATGCGCGCCGCGGCTGTGCGATGGGCCTGCCCACCCGAAAGCTTCACCCCACGCGGTCCCACCCGGGTTTCAAGGCCGTTTTCCAGCGCATCCAGGTCGCGCTCCAGTACCGCCAATCGAGCCGCCTCGCGAATCGCACCATCATCTTTTTCCATTCCGAGCAAAATGTTATTGCGCAGGCTGTCGCTGAACAGACGCGGTACCTGGGCGGTATAAGCGCAGCGCGGTGGGCAGAAAAAATCACCCGCGTTCTCCACGCTTACCCCATTCCAGCGCACCTCGCCGCCATCCTTGGGGAGAAGACCGAGCAGGGTGCGCAGAAGGGTGGTCTTTCCGGAACCGACACGCCCGGTTATCACCGTCAGGGTGCCCCGCGCGAGACTTAGATTGACCCCGGAGATGCCATTATCACTGTTAGGATAGGTGTAAGCCAGGTCGTTGACCTCCAACTTTTCCAGGCGGTCGGCTGGCACAGGCGCCGGGTATTCCACGACTGGCATCGGTCCATCCAGGTTGGCCGGCGCACGTTCCACCAGGGCATTGAAGGGCGCCCCTTCCATCAGCCGGTACATGCGTTCCACAGATACGTTGAGCTGTTTGTAACGCGCCACGATCATGCCGGTAAAGGTGGTCATATCACCCACACTCGTCAATAAGTAGACGAACAATGAGAAATCTCCGATGGTAAAGGTGCCAGCGCGCATGGCCTGCCCGGCCAACAAGAGGATCACCCCGGCTCCCAGGCTGCTGGCATTATGCCAGATTGAGCTCAACACCTCATCGAAAAGCCGTTCGCGCAAGGTCAACCGCCGTCGTTCCTCATTCAGGCGCTCAAAATGGGCGATCACGTTGCGCTCAGCCGTGGCGACCTTGATCACCTGGGCTGCGCCGAACAGCTCGCTGATAAAGCCGGTGACTTTGCCGGTCGCCTGGCGGCTGGCACGCCTGTAACGGGTGATTCGGCTGGTGGCGACATTGGCGATCACCCCCACCAGCAGCACCGGCGCCAGCGCAAACACGGTCACCCACACATTAATGTTCAGCATCATCACTATCGATGTGACCGTCACGCCAATCCCGGAGATGATGTCATTGAACCACAGGGTAAACAGGGGAATTTCCATGACATCATTGCGAAAACGGCTAACCGCTTCACCGGGGGAATCGGGCAATGGGGCAGCCCCAGGCCGGCGCAGGATGTGCTTGAGCAGGTTCCTGCGGAGCAAATAAGCCATCTCAGAGAAGATGGGCACATCCGCGTAAACAAAACCGTAAGCCGATATAAGCCGGCCCACATAAACCGCAGCCAACATCGCCATAATCGTCCATAAGTTGACCCCCGGCGCGCCCTGCCCCGAAAGCAAGTCGAAGAACGCGCGCATCACCAGGCCTGGCAAGATGGTCATGGTCAGCCGTGCCAGGCTCACCGCGACCAGGTCGATCAACCAATAACCAAAACGAAAACCGACCATCTCCAGGATGACGCGCCAGGCGGGTAATGCGGATACTTTGGCGTCATTTGCCGCATTTTCAACGGTTTCGGCCTCAGCGGCTTCGGCTTCAGCGGCCTTGGCACTCATACCAGCACCTCTTCCATCCCGGTTTGCAGGAGATGGTAAAACGTTGAGCCCGGGTTGGCCGCCAGACTGGCGCGATCCCCAAACTCGCTGATTTTTCCGTCATCCAGGATCATGATATCGTCTGCCCGCTCCACGGTGCCCAGGCGGTGAGCGATCACAATCGCGGTCCGGTCGCGCAGCAGTTTATCGATCGCCCGCTCGACGCGCTGTTCGGTGGCTGGGTCGAGGCGGGAAGAAGCCTCGTCCAGGATCACCAGGCCAGGGTTGCGTAAAAAGATACGCGCGAAAGCCAACAACTGGGCTTCCCCAGCCGAAAGGCTGTGCCCACCCGCCTGCAGTTCAGTATCGAGACCAGCCGGCAGCCCGCGCAGCCAATCACCCAGCTCCAGATCCTCCAGGACGGCGATGATGGATGCGTCGGGTATGCTGCTATCAAAAAAAGTCAGGTTATCGCGCACGCTGGCGTGGAAAAGCTGCACCTCCTGGGTGACCATGCCGACCCTCTGGCGCAGTGCCTGCAAGTCGCATGAGCGCAGGTCTTTTCCCTCGATCGAAATCTGCCCCTGACTGGGTTCATACAAGCGAAACACCAGCCGCGTGATGGTCGTTTTCCCACTCCCGGTGCGACCCAACAGCCCAAGCACCTTCCCTGGTTTAACCTGAAAGGTCAGGTGGGTCAAAATGGTTTCTTCACTGTTATAAGAAAATGAAACGTCCTCAAATGCCAGGCCCAGAGGACCAGCCGGCAGGTGACCATCACGGCCAGGGTTATCCTGCACTACCGGATGGGTGTTCTTAAGCTCCGTGAGGCGCTCAACGCATGCCCCAATCGTCTGGAAATTACCCACCTGGCGCGTCAGCGTCCACAACGGCGCCTCAAGCTGGTTAATATAGTAAATAAACAGGTACACCGTACCGATCGTGATGGCGCCCATTTTAAACAAGGTATACCCGGAGCCCATCGCCAGCAGGTTGCCCAACACCAGCATGGCAATCATCAGGTTATCGATCCACCACCCCTTCTGGTGGGCCTTGCGATCGCTGCGGAAAATGTTGCCCTGCAGGCGGAACAGTTCGCGCAGGCTAAAAGTCACTGCGCCGCTCGAACGGATATCTTCCGTACCGGTGAGCTGTTCTTCCACGAAGCCAAAGAGCTCTGCTTCAGCCTGGCGTCTGGCCTTATGCTCCTTGACCGCCAGGTTGCGCACCCGGCTGAGCGCCAGCAGTGCCGCCCCCGAAAAAATAGTAAAAACCAGGCCGGCGATCCAGTTTTCCCTGAAAAGGGCAGCCAGGATGCCCACCATTAACAGGCCATTACCCAGCAGGGTTACTATGAACTGCGAGAAAAAATTGGCCATCTCGGAGACGTCTCCATCGATGCGCTCGATCAATTCACCGGGGGTATGATTGTTGTGGAAGCTCATATCCAGGTTCAGGCAATGGCGGGCCAGGTCGGACCGAAGCGCATTGGTGGCCGTCCAGGCCAACGACTCGCCCAGGTAGGTCACGCTCACCGAAATCCCCTGCTGCATAAGGGCAATGCCGATGAAGGCCAGCGCTGCCAGGGTCAGTGTCTGGACCGCACCCCCACCTAAAGCAGCATCTATAAAGAAGCGCAGGATCTGCGGGTTGACCACCTGCAGCCCGATGCTAAAAAACATCAACGTCACCAGCCCGGCAAAGCGCCCGCGCTGGGGGCGGATGTGTGTAGCAAGCAGCTCCCAATATTGGCGGAAGGAAAAAGTCATTAACCTCTCCCTGACCCTCCCCTTAAACTCTGCTCCCTTCCCTTCAGGGAAGGGCCGGGGTTAGGTAAATGCGAAATTTGTAAACAAACGTAAGCCATTTTATAAAGCATTCTTTACCCAAGTGATCGGGTGATCAGGATAAAAAGAACCAGGGTCAGATTATTTTACCGGATGGGTCCGAGCAATTTATCTTCACTTTGAAAAGTCACCGGCTACTTGAGACCGAATCTTTGTTTGGTAATGTAAAACTTCATTCAGAGGCGGGCGCTTCAGCAATATGGCGCTGGTTGCCACACAGCTCGGACAGGTGCGATCGTTTAACCGGATCGGTTAGGGTGACCACGCTGTTGACCTGCAGATTGGATGAACTTGAAGTGTGTTGTGCAGCCATTATGATGCTTTCGGACAGGGTGGGTGGCAGCGCATCCGGCTGGTAATGACGGGCCGGACCGTAGCGGTTAATCACTTCGATGACTGGGTTGGCCATTGAGACCTCGCTGATTAATGACATACTTCGATTATAAGCGCAACAGCCAACCCAAATCAATGGCCGCTAACTTTCACAACCACTCGGATCAGCCTCGGTATGAAAAGTGCGGACCGGGGGGTGGGACCCGGCGCCTCCCCTGCCAGGATAGTCCCATTAATCGCGGGCGTGGAGGGGTCATTCACTTCGACCCACCCGTTTTGCAACAATGTCCCCCGGATAAAGGATAGATCGGAGAATAAATAGCCGGGCACCCCTAATACCTGGGCAAGATACTTTGGGCTGATGCGGGTTTCAGATGCCATGGTAAACTCCCCGGTTTTGAATAACTCCAGAGGTCTCCATCCCCAGGAGTTTGTCGATAATTTGCGCTCCAATATGGAGACAGTCGCATTGACCGCAGCGGTAATACCGGTCGATGCGCTCATGGTCCGTCCGCACGGTACACTGCGGGCACCAGGTCCAGATGCTGATCGTTTTCTTTTTCATCGTGACCACCTTTATTTAAAGAAAATCCTCTGTGGCGAAATCACCCAACTCATTATAGAACATTTATTCTATCGAGGTGTTATGATTCTAGGGGTAACCATTCGGGGGATGCTGAGTGAATCAGCGCAAATAAAGGCGTATCATTAAACAATACCTTCGCCCTTTTGGGATTATCTTTCTTCGTAGGGGCGTATGGCATACGCCCTGGTCTATGAAGAAGGCGTATGCCATACGCCCCTACTCAAACCAGGTCATCCTACCTCAACGTGCCTTCAAACGCGGGCTGGAGCGCAGCCTGCCTCAACCGCTCGATCTCTATATACCAAGGGCGAGGCACACCCCCGACCCTGTCAGATGACCCGTCCGCCGCGCTCCGATCGCCTCGCATCCGCATTGGCGTATGCCATACGCCCCTACGCCAATACACAGATCGCCGCAATCAGATTGATCCGCATCCGCATTGGCGTATGCCATACGCCCCTACGCCAATACACAGATCGCCGCAATCAGATTGATCCGCATCCGTAGGGGCGTATGGCATACGCCCTCTTCATAGACCTGAAGAAACCCTGGAAACGCATCTGACCATGTTT
>DAIQPZ010000237.1:0-3330 GCA_036787065.1 Anaerolineaceae bacterium | reverse complement strand
CAATAATGAAGACATAGCCCATGAGTTTGTCATGGCTTCCGCGGAATTAAAACCGGACTATAATACTTAGGAAGGCACCATCCATGGCGGTATGAACTTTAACGATTGAGTATTGGATTCTGCCTGCGCAAACACCCCTATTGGAGCGATTATGCCAGAGGCCCTTCCAGAGCGATTAAGAACCGCCGCCGAACTGATAAAAAACAACCAAATTAAAGAGGCAAGGGCGATCCTTGCCGGCTACCTCCGGCAATATCCCAGCTCAGATGAAGCCTGGTTCCTGTTAAGCAACGTGGCCCCTCAAAAAGATTTGCAGGTGGATTGTTTGATGAGGGTTCTGAGTCTGAACCCCAATCACACCGAAGCCAAAAACAGGCTGGCGCGGCTCAACCCGCCTTCCTAAGCCGCAACGCTTTCGGCTTACAGCCAATTCACAGAAAGTCAAAAAACAGAGGACAGCATTTCTCCTGCCCTCCAAACCCTGCCGGAAGAAAACCCAACCCCAAGCCAATCGCCCGCCATGCCAGGTAAGAAGACAATGCAGGACGAACTGATTGTGCTGCAGTCCCCCGCGCATTTTGCGGAACCTTACCCGGAAAGACCCGTTCTTCTACCCGATCCACAAACATCATCCACCACGGAAAAAGGACGTGAAACCACGGTCCCACCCTCTGAAGACACAGTGTCTTCATTATTCAGCTCCGTGGAAGCAAGCGACGCTTCTACAGCATTTCTCCAGAAAGAACCTGCTGGGCTATTCCATCAACCTGAAACAGTCGCTTTTTCCACCACAGAAGACAGCCCTAATAAAGGGAAAACGAAAAAAAACAGGCCGCGCCTTTTGGCTATTCTGGCTCCAATATTAGGGGTCATGACAGTTATCGCCGGCGTACTCTATATTAATCACACATGGCCAGGTTTTCTAAATGTATCACAACCTACCGCGACGAAAGATTACAGCCAACCACCCACCCCGATCCACACGGCGTATATTACGGTCACGATGACTCCTAATTTGACCGTGGTGTTAACCCATTCGCCGGTTCCAACCATCACCTATACACCCACCTTGCGGCCTACACGCACTATCACGGTCACACCCACGCTCGTACCGGTGGAAGAATCGGTCAGCTTATCCATGGATGAGCTCCAAAAACAGGTGATCGGACTGCGCGGTCTACCTTACCAGGGGCCGGTCGACCGTTCTCAGATCGCCCTTTTCGATGCGCAAGTCCAAATCTCAGGAGAACTGCTCACCAATGACTACCTGGCTAAATTAAAGATACAATCCCAGGCTTTATCCATCCTTGGACTGATCACACCCAATACGAACCTTTCAAACTGGGTGATTAACCAGGTGGCCGATCCCTATGGGGGGGCTTTACCTGCCATGGCGGCGTGAAATCATTGTGATGGGCATTCATTTCGACCCAATCGCCCGTTTCAACTATACGCAAGAATTCGATCATTATCTGATCGACACCAATTTCAATGGCGCCAGGTTGGGGTTCGGTCCCCTTTGCCCTTACGACTGGCAGCGCTGCCAGGCAATCAATGCTTTTTACCAGGGAGACGGTGTATTGTTGATGGAACAATGGGCAAAAGAGTATGCAGGCAAGGCCGATAACCAGGAAATAGCGAGCTTCACCCCACCCGCGGAAATGATAAAAGAACCTGTACCCCAGCCTTATCTGAGCCAGACCCTTCAATTCCCGTACACCGCCGGCTATAATTTTGTCAAGACCCTGTTCGACAAAGGCGGTTGGGAGGCAGTCAACCAGGCCTTTAATAATCCTCCGGTCAGCACCACGCAAATCCTTCACCCCGAACAATATCTTGCCAGGAGTACTCCGGTGGTCGAGGAGCTGCCCAACGCCAAATCCAGCCTGGGTGGAGCGTGGAACCTGTTCGATCACAACGTGCTCGGAGAATGGAACACGTATTTATTATTGGGTTATGGTGCGGATGCTCCATCCAGGGTTGACGATTCTGCCGCGTATGACGCCTCAAATGGTTGGTCAGGTGACGCTTATCAGATCTATACCAACCCGGAAACAAAAAAAACAGCCCTGGTCGTAAAATGGGATTGGATAAATGAGGATAACCGGCTCGAGTTTCAAGTTGTGATGTCCACCCATTTGAAAGGTCTCTACCCGAAGGCGGTTCAAAACGACCAGGATAACGGAAGCAGCTGGATACAGCCAGACCAGATCGCCTGCCTTTACGGTAAAGGTCAGCAGACGATATGGATCGTTGCCCCTGACCCGGTGATTTTCAAAACCCTGCTGAAGCAATATCCCGATTTCCCTTAACCACACGGGCTCAACTTTCGATAAACAATCATCACCAAACCGGCAAGGCGGCTGATACTGCCGGTCAGGTGATTTATGTCCCTAAGGCCGGTCTGCCTGACACACGCCTTGGTAAGGTCAGGTATAATAATTCTGGTTCTTCTGGAATCGCGCGGAATGGTCCGCATTTGGGTGTATTAACGTGCGAACGCACGTTAATACACCCAAATGCGAGGATTAACCATGGGAATTCCCACTGAACCATCATTTTCATTCGAGGCCCGAGGTTTAAAGAATTTATGGAAGAAGAACGAATTCGCAAGCTGTTGAGCGAGGTACAAAATGGACAGCTCAGTATCGATACCGCTTTTCAACAGCTCCGCAGCCTGCCTTATGAAAACGTGGCCGATTTTGCCCGACTCGATCATCACCGGGCCATCCGGACTGGTTTCCCCGAGGTGATTCTGGCCGAAGGAAAAACCCCCGATCAGGTGGCAACCATTTATAATCGCCTATCTACAAAAAATGACCGCGTCCTGGCTACCCGGGTGAGCCCGGAGATGTACACGACCATCCGCGACCTGCTGCCCCCAGAAACCGTTTATCATCCAATGCCTCGCCTGCTCATCCTCGACCGTTCCGATGTCACAATTCGTAAAGAAGGTATCGTGGTGGCCACCGGTGGAACGGCCGACATGCCAGTGGCTGAGGAGGCCGCCATGACCGCTGAGTTAATGGGGAACAGGGTGATCCGCCTGTATGATGTGGGTGTGGCCGGACTGCACCGCCTGCTGGACCAGGCCGGTACGCTGCAAAGCGCGCGTGTGATCGTCGTTGCGGCCGGCATGGAAGGCGCTTTGGCCAGCGTGGTTGCCGGATTGGTGTCTGCGCCGGTGATAGCGGTACCCACCAGCATCGGTTACGGCGCCAGTTTTCACGGGCTGGCCGCTTTATTATCGATGCTCAACAGTTGCGCCAATGGTGTAGCAGTGGTCAATATTGATAACGGCTTTGGCGCGGGGACCCTGGCCGCTATGAT
>DAIQPZ010000089.1:0-10516 GCA_036787065.1 Anaerolineaceae bacterium | reverse complement strand
CTCGGGCCTCGATCAGGCTGCGATACAGATCACTGTAGCGGCGAATCGTGTTGTCTAAGGAGTGCGGCTGGACGCGCGCCAGGCTGGCCTGGCCCATCTCACCCCAGCGCGAACGGTCTTCCACCAGTTCATTGATTCCGCGGGCGGCATCTTCCACGTCATCGGCCTTGAACAGGGTGCCATTCACCCCGGGCGCGACCAGCTCGGGCAGCGCCCTGGCGTTGGCGGCCAACACGGGCTTGGCCGTGGCCATGGCCTCAAGCGTCGCGATGCTTTGCAGCTCAGCGATGCTTGGCATGGCAAAGATATCGGCGCTGTTGATCAGGGCCGGTTTATCCTCCACCGGGATATAACCGGTAAAGACAACTTTGTCTCCCAGGTTAAGTTGGGCCGCCAGGTTGCGCAGGTAGGGCAGATGCATGCCGCGCCCCGCAATGGCCAGTTGGACGTCCTCGCGTCCGGCCTTAACCAGAGCACGCAGCAAGACTTCCAGGCGCTTTTCTCCGTCGATGCGGCCGATGTACAAGAGCAGCGCGCGGTTAGGGTCCAGGCCATACTTACGGCGCATCGCGGCGCGGTCTACCCCGGGGTCCGGGTGGAACTGGTGGGTATCGACCCCGCAAGAAATGGTGGTGACGGGGATGTGGATGGCCTGTTGGCGCAGGATCCCGGCCGCGGTTTCCGTGGGCGTCGTAGCGGCGTCCAGCAGGTTGTAAACATCCAACATGATTTTCCACAGCACCGCGCTTTTAAATGAAATTGGGAGTGGTAAAAAAGCGATGTAAGGGAACAGGTTATCCGGGAGGAAATGGTTGGTGCCCAAGGAGGCAATATGCCGGCGCCGGGCGGCCCAAATGACCAGGTGACTGACAATGTAATGATCCTGGATATGAACAATGTCCGGCTGAAATTGGTCCAGCATGCGCCCAATGCCAAAATTGGGCAAGGAAATAAACGCTTCGGGATGGAAGCGGGTCCAATTCATCCCGGCAATTTTCTGGACCAAAACACCATGGATCTCTTCGGTATAAGTAGTAAAGCGTTCAGATGGGACGATCACCATTACGGTGTGCCCGGCTTGCGCCAGGCCCTCGGCTAAGTGAATCGTAAACGCCGCCTGTCCGTTCACCCCGGGATAATAGGTTTCTCCAGCGATCGCAATGCGCATGTTTCGATGACCTTATTTACTTGTAGCCATTGGAGTGGGCCGGTGGCGCACCAGCCACCGGTAACCGGCATAAGCGAAAAAGATAAAACCGGCGACGGTTAATATTTGCAGGCCGATCCGCATCGTCTGCAAATATTTTCCAAAATAAAAGCCCATAAGGACGAGTCCGCCTGTCCAAATACTCTCTGCGCCAGCCAATATAACGAACCAGCGCTTCAATGGGATGCGCGCCAGACCGGTCGCGACCAGGATGGGTATCATAAATCCCATGGTCAGTTTGGCAATAAATATAATTTTCAGGACATTCTTTTGGATGGTCTTTTCAAGCTCAAGGACAAACTCGTGGTTCAGGCCGAAGCGCTTGCCATAATGTTCGATCCATTCGATTTTGCCCAGGTAACCCAGCAGATACCAGCAGATATCGCCAGTCAAATTACCCAGCGCGGCAAACACGAAGACCGCCGCGGGGTGCATATAACCCATCGAGGCTGCCATGGCCCCGATGATGGTCGCCGCCGGGCCCTCAACCATCACGATAGCCGCCAGCGCCAGATAGGACCACATGCCGAGCTGGTGAATGGGTGGGAGAAATGAGGCCATATCGGCCAAGGTGAAATCGCCCAGGTTGCTGACCCACATTGTTACCATCATTGTGGAATAATTGTAACCGATAACTAAATGCTTGACAAACGAACAAATGTTCTACTATAATGGTGTCATGAACTTCTGGGATTATTTGCTGGAGTTTCTTGGCTACCGGCGGGTGCGCCACGTGACTTTCCAGGCAGAAAACGACTTGATTGAGTCTCTTTCCGCGATGGCCATGCGGGAGCGCCGCCCGCAGGAACAGGTGGCGGCCGATCTGTTGATGCAGGCGGTGGCGCAGCATAAGGCAGCGGATGTTTACTGGCAAGATTGGGAGAGCCTGTCACCGCGCGAACAGCAGGTCGCCGCGTTAATTTGCCTTAATTACACCAACCGGCAGGCCGCTGCTCGCCTGGGCATTTCGCAGGAAACCGTTAAGACGCACATGCATCATTTGCTGGCAAAGTTTGGTATGCATAACCGCGGGGAACTGCGCCAGGCCCTGGCCGCCTGGGATTTCAGCGCCTGGGACAAGTAAGATATTTTGTAACTGTTCAGGTTCGTGTGAAAAAGACCCAAATTTGAGGTATTTGCGGGTGCGAAGCACCCGCAAATACCTCAAATTTGGCAACTTGCACCTCAAGACTGAGTAGTTACGATATTTTTTATCCCAACCTTATGACCTATCTGAATAAAATGTGATAAACTCATCATACATCTCCTTGAATAAGGAAGGGGGTAATGCTTTAAAATTGGGTTGGAGTCACTCCCGTTCTGCCCGGTGGCTAATCCCTTAACGTGATGTTTTCAAAGAGTTTAACCATGTCAGGAACGTTTTAATGCCAATTCGAGCGGTGATTTTTGATTTTGGTGGCGTGTTGTACCATCAGCCAGATATGAAAATGGCGCGTCGGTTTCAGATCATGTTGGGTTTGAAAAACGACAAATTTATCTCAGCCGTCCTGGCTTCTCCCAATGACAATGAATTTATTACCGATATTATGGTCGGCAAAATTGCCGAGCAAGAGATTTGGGAAATGCTGGCGCATCGTTGGAAAGTGAACGTGGAACTGGTCAATTGGCTGCGCGAGACGCTGATGTCGCGCAAACGTTTGAATACAGAGCTGGCGGATTTTATGGGCGGACTTCGCCCGCGTTATAAAACCGCCATACTGAGCAACGCAGGGACGGACGCTCGCCGGACTTTTACCGATATCTACGGTTTAAACCAGGTCGCGGATGAGATGATCATATCGGCGGAGGAACGGGTGGCCAAGCCTGACCGGCGCATCTACCAGATCACCATGGAACGCCTGCGGATGGACCCGAGTGAGATAGTTTTTGTGGATGATTTAATTGAGAACGTGGAAGCGGCCCGCCAGTTGGGGATCAACGCGGTGCATTTCAAAAACAACGCCCAGGCAATCACTGAAGTCCAGCGTTACCTGGCAGTCGCCTGACGGGGAGTTACCTCTCCCTAACCCTCCCCTAAAGGGGAGGGAATCTGTGCGGCCAGGAAGGCCGCGACCTGTCTGGCGTTGGGCAAGGCGGGAATGACGCCCACCTGGGTCGCGGTTAATGCGCCGACGGCGTTAGCGTAGCGCAAAATTTTCATTAATTGATCCGGATATAAATGAGAACGCCAGTTCTCACCTTCCACCAGTTGGCTGAGCAGACCGGCGATAAACGCATCGCCGCAGCCGGTCGCATCCAGGGTCTGAACTTTGAAAGCGGCCAGCATGCCGTGACCCCTGGCACAGTAAAAATAGCTTCCCTGGGCGCCCAGGGTGACCACAACCAGCTCTGGACCGCCGGCAATTAACGCGGCACAGGCTGTTTCCAGATGGCTGTGCCCGGCTAGCAGTTCCAGCTCGATCTCATTCACCTTGAGCAGGTTGGCGTTGGGGAGCATGGCCCGAATCTGCTTCAGCGCTTCCGCCGGACTAGACCACAGGTTGGGGCGGTAGTTCACATCGAAGGAGATTAACGCGCCGGCGGCAGCGGCCAGTTTGACCGCCTGGTAAGTGGCAGAGCGGATGGGTTCGCCGGTCAGGCTTAATGAGCCAAAGTGCAATGCGCGCGTCCCTTCCAACAATGACCGTTCAAGCTCATCTGACCTGAGCATCAAGTCCGCGCCGGGATTGCGGTAAAAAACATATTCCGAGGTGTTTTCGTCGGGTTTGGCAATAAAGGCCAGCGTGGTGCGCGCATCCGGGTCAAAGCGTACCCCGCGGGTATCCACCCCCTGGTCCTTTAAAACCTGGGAGAGGGAGTGTCCAAAGGCATCCTCGCCCACCTTGCCGATGAAAGCGCTGGATTTGCCCAGCCTGGCCGCTGCGACCGCCGCATTGGCAGGCGCGCCGCCCGGTTTGGGTTGAAAGGCCGAGACATCCGCCAGTTTGCGTCCCAGCTCTGCCGGGAACATGTCCAACAGGATCTCACCCAGACAGACAATATCCACCATTGCGTTCACCTCAATTCTCAGGCTTTGCTCCCCGGTCTATACAAGTCGGGAGGGGTTGGGGGCATATGCGCTAACTTAAGACTTTGCATGTCATTAGGCTTTGCGAAGCAATCCGATTGCAGCAATCCAGATTGCTTCGCAAAGCCTAATGACAGTTTTTTGTTCATTTTGTATGTTCCACGCCTGTGCGAGCGCTTAAGTTTGTGCATATGGAGGTTGGGGGTAGGTGACATTGTCAAGTTATCCTTGAAGCTTGACCAGGTGGTAGTTTTTGCGACCTTTACGCAGGACGATGAACTGTCCTTCGATGGCCTGAGCGATGGAGACCATGAGGGCTGCGTCGGTGACGCGCTGATTGTTCAGGTAGATCCCGCCCTCAGAGATGGCGCGCCGCGCTTCGCCCTTTGATTTGGCCAGGTCACTCGATACCAAAAAATCCAGTAAGGCCATCCCTTCTCCGCTGAGGCTGTCTCGCGTGATCTGGCTCGACGGCACATCCGCGAAGATATCGGCAATATCTTTGGGCGAAAGCCCGGTAATTTCTCCTCCAAACAACACCTTGGCCGCCTGTTCGGCGTGGGCCAGTTCCGTCTCACCGTGGATCTGGCGGGTCATTTGCTGGGCCAACACCCGCTGGGCGGAGCGTTCTTCCGGATGATCCAGGACGGTAGCCTCAAGCGATCCGATTTCATCCTGGCTCAGCCAGGTGAAAAACTTCAAATACCCGGCCACATCCTTATCGTCCGTGTTCAGCCAAAACTGGTAGAAACGATAAGGCGAGGTGCGTTTGGGAGATAACCAGACTGAACCCGATTCGGTCTTACCAAACTTGGCGCCATCGGCTTTGATGATCAATGGGTAAACCAAGCCAAAGGCAGGTTTTCCGCGCATGCGCCGGATCAATTCCACCCCGGCGGTGATGTTACCCCATTGATCGCTGCCGCCGGTCTGCAGCAGGCAGTTTTCCTCATCATACAAATGCAGGAAATCATAAGATTGCAGGAGCATGTAACTGAACTCCGTGAAGGAGATGCCGTCTTCCCGATCGAGGCGAGTTTTCACCGATTCCTTGGCCATCATGGTGTTGACCGTAAAATGTTTACCGATGTCTCGCAAAAAGTCGATCAGGGTGAGTGGCATGAGCCAGTTCGCGTTGTTAATCACCCGCGCTGGGTTCGTTTTTGTCTCGAAATCCAAAAGGTGGGCGAGCTGTTCTTTAATGGCGTCTACGTTTGACTCGATCTGGCCGCGTGAAAGAAGCTGGCGTTCGTTGGCTTTGCCGCTCGGATCGCCGATCATGCTCGTCCCACCCCCAGCCAGGGCAATGGGCGTATGCCCGAACCGTTGGAGGCGCGCCAGGGCGATTAAGGGGACCAGGTGGCCAACGTGCAGGCTGTCGGCGGTGGCATCGAAACCGTTATAAATGACGACTTTTTCCTGCGCTAACAGAACGCGGACCCCATCGACGTAATCGTAAACCAGGCCGCGCCATTTCAATTCATCAAAAGCATTCGTGATCATGCAGTTCCTTAATAAAATTGGGGTAGGATCCGGCTAATTCAATCCATACAGGCTGAGTAACATCTCAATAAAGAGGGGTGCGGGGTGTTTTAGGTGGGCTTCGCCCACCCAAAACACCCCGCTTCCCCTAATTATTGAGATGTTACCAGGCCAATTATATCTAAACTTCGAACTTTTCGTATAAAATGGGAGCATGTTATATCTAGTCGCCACACCCATCGGAAACTTAGGGGATATCACCCTGCGCGCGCTTGAGACATTACGCAGCGTCGATTTAATTGCCAGCGAGGATACGCGTAAAACTGGCGTGATGCTCAAGCATTTTGAGATTAAAAAACCGCAAATTTCTTTCCACGATTACAACGAGCAGAAAGTCTTGCCCAAGATAGTTGCGCTGTTGGAGGAAGGAAAATCGATTGCGGTGGTCACCAACGCGGGTACACCCGCCATATCCGACCCGGGTTTTATCCTGGTGCGGGCAGCCGTCGAAGCCGGGATCCAGGTAACGGCCATACCGGGGCCGTCTGCGCTGGTGCCGGCGGTGACGCTTTCAGGCTTACCGGTCAACAGCTTTACGTATCGTGGCTTTCCCCCGCGGCGATCGGGCGCGCGCCGGCGCTTTATGACCGTGGACCAGGAATCACCCCACACCTTAATCTTTTATGAAAGCCCATACCGCTTGAAACAGTTCCTGCGCGATGCTCTGGCCGTCTACGGGGATCGCAGGGCAGCCCTGGCCAATGACATGACCAAGTTATTCGAGGCTGTGACGCGCGGCACACTTTCAGAGCTGCTGGCCTACCTCGAAACAAACGAGCCGCGCGGTGAGTACGTGGTGGTGATTGAAGGCAAGCGCGCCGAGAAAGCAGTGAAGAATGAGGACGACGACTAATCAATCTGAAACGGACTGAAGTTGGTGTGGGTGTCGTAGTAATCTTCCTGCTCTATATGCTTGAGTCGGGAGACGACCCAATACGTGACCGGGGTCATGATTGCCTCAATCGAACATTTGAAAATGTAATTAGTGATGACCAGGGTGGCCCATAGGCTCCATGGGAAAACTCCGGCGATGGAGGCGATGGTGATGAAGACGATCGAGTCGATCCCTTCGCCCACCAGGGTGCTGCCAATCGTTCGCGTCCACAACCAGCGCCCGCGCGTCATGATTTTCATTTTAGCCAGCACGACCGAATTGCTGAATTCTCCTACAAGGTAAGCCACCAGGCTGGCGATGACGATCCCCCCTGAGCTCATCCCGCCCAGGATAGCTTCGTATGCCTTTTGCCCCGCGTAGCTCTGCCAGGTAGCTTCACCTGGCATGATGCGGATAATCCATAATACCAGCGCACTGATCGCCAGGCAGGCAAAACCAACCCAAATTACCCGGCGAGAACGCTTGTAACCGTAGACCTCGGTCAGTACGTCCCCGAAGATATAACTCACCGGAAAAAGCAGCGTCCCGCCATCAAAGGCCAGGCGCAGCCCGATAATGGAGATCCCCCAATCGACAATTTTAGCGGACGAGGCGATATTACTCACGATTAAAACGGTCACAAAAAGCGCCATGACCAGGTCGAGGTAATGGTATTGACGTTCTCTTTCCTTATCTGGGAGATTGATGTCCATTTCTATCAAAGCTACTTTCCTTAAAAACTTTTTCACTTATCCTATATGAGGGTTTTGCGCATAGGATCTATTCGGGTTCTCCAGGATTTCCTGGGGAAGGGGCCGCATTTTGGGGGTGTGAGTGCGCGTAGGACTACTCGTTGCTGCAGCGGGTTTTGGCACATCAGGTCCTTTTCTGGATGCCAAACTGGATCAAGTGCTGGAAATGCTCATCGTAAATTGTCGGGCACTGTTAATATTGAGTCTGCAATTTGGCCGGCGATTCGTTAAGCGCGGGCGCGGCGGGATAATCCTGATGAGTTCGATTCTGGGTCTCATGGCACTCTGTATGCCGTTCACTATGCCGAGACCAAGGCATATGTGCAGAGATTGGTCCAGCCTCCGTCTGTAATGGATTACGGTCATTATAGAAGAATGTGATAAAATTGCCAGCCACACTGCCAAAATGAAAAAAAGGGGCCGGTTGGATGGATAATCTGAAAGCACAATGTCCTCAACTATGAGTGTGGCGGATTATAATCGGATTTGGGTATAAACCTGACCCTCATAGAGCCTTCTTTTCTCACAAAATAAAATGATGCACCGATTTTTTGTCCCCCCTGAATGGATCTCACTCGATACGGTAGTCTTTCAAAACCCGGTCGCCCACCAGATCAGCCGCGTGCTGCGCTTGCATCCTGGTGAAAAGGTGATGGTTTTAGATAACCGTGGCAGCGAGTATGCGGTTGAATTGGTCGAGATGGGTCAGACCGTGATGGGGCAGATCACCGGCCAATCTCCGGTCACCACGGAACCAACCAGCCGGATCGCGATGTATTTAAGTTTGACCCAGCGGGAAAAATTTGAATGGATGTTGCAAAAATGCACGGAGGTAGGCGCCAGCCAGTTTACCCCGGTGGTGACTGAACGCACCTTGATCAACCGCAGCCAGGCCAGTGGGACACACGGTGTAAAACAAGAGCGCTGGGAGCGGATCATCCTGGAGGCGGCAGAACAATGCGGACGGGGGTTGATCCCGGTGTTTCGGCTCCCCCTGGTTTTTAAAGAAGCCCTGGAAGTCAGCCGGCGTGAGAACGAGTTGTTATTAATTCCTTATGAGGGTGAAAAGGGTCTTCCGCTCACCCAGGCCATTCATCAATTGGGAGAAGGCGCCCACACCCTGGCGCTGTTTATAGGACCCGAAGGGGGGTTTACCGATCAGGAAATTCACCTGGCTCGCCAGGTGGGAGTGACCCCGGTTTCCCTGGGACGGCGCATCTTAAGGATGGAAACTGCCGCCATTGTGGCGTTGGCGTTGGCTTACCATGCATTGGGGGAATAACGTTTAGAGTGAGCCGAAGGTATACAGACCAAAACCGGCTGCCATGAGCAGCAAACCGATGATCCAGGGAATATGAACCCGCAGCGTCAGGCTTCCATCCAAAACAGCGAAGGTGGGGTCTTTGGGTTCGTAAAATACTGTGACTGTTTTCCCGGGTGGGTAATCGGAGACTTTCTTTTCCGCTTCATCTTTTTTAATCCCTGAGAGATTTTCGGGGGCCCAGGTGATCCGGCTTGCCAGGTAGTGTTTATCGCCAACGGTGTAGGTATATTCAATATCGGTGGAATAATCCACTGCCTCGCCCCACCGGGTTTCTTTTACTCCGGATTTCAAGATAGCGCCGGCTGTGGATGGCCAACGTTTACTTTTACTGGCTTCTACAATGTTGTAGATACCCGTAGAAGTTAACCCGATACCGACCAGGATGAAGACAACTGCCAGAATGTGGATCATAGGCTCTCTCTCCATAATTGTACAAGAATTCTATCCAGGATTGCAAGGGCAAATGATAGCAAAGTAAAAAGTTGGCAACCGGATTAATGATCCAGCCGGCCCATATCTTCCCCGGATAGGTAAGATCACACAGATCAAACTAATTAATTCCAATTAAACCTAATGATTCTAGAATTAATCTCTTCTACAATAAAGATAGGATAAAATAAAAGTAACTGCTCAGCTATGAGGGGAAAGTTGCCGAATTTGAGGTGTTTGCGGGTGCGAAGCACCCGCAAACCCTTTAATTTAAGATCTTTATACCTTCTAATGAAAAAGTAAGTTAACCGCGTTTTCCAAATCCAACATTTCCCCACCGAAACCGGTCTGGAACGACTGAGCGTCTTCACGATGTTGAAATGCGAGTACGGAAGGCGAACAACAGATCGCGATCCGGCTCCCGATCAGATAAGTGACTTCGTAAGCATTGTACAGTGTACCGTACAGGAAATCGGTGGCAAAAATGGCTTTAGATTGGCTAAAAGCTTCGAGATTGGCGAACCCACAATGCGGGCAGCAGGCCTGGGTGGTCTTCCCTTTGGTCGATACGGATAAAAACTGAACCCTGACGGATACTGGGCGATGGCAGACTATGCACACACCAGTTCCCTGGTCTTCATCCGGCAGAATGATCGCGCCGTGGAGTCGCTTGACCAGGCCTTGCTCGGCCAGTTGGCGGACGTCCCGGTTCAACGTCATGGCCGATACATTTAGCGTCTGGGCGATATCCTCCAGATCAAGCCTGCCGGTTTTTTCCAACGTCTCTAAAATAATTTGGCGACGTCTTTCAGGTAATTTATTCATAATCATTCGACATCAAATTTGGGTCTTTTTCAGAGGGCCTGAGTAGTTAATTTAATCTTACCAACCCTTGAAAGAATCGAACTAGCCGGTACCTGGGCTAAATGAGCTTCGCCGTCACCCGCATAAAGTTACACCGAAATAGCAGCTTTGGCTTCTTCTTGCGGTTTTTCAGCACCCGCGCCTGGTTCAGGGGCAATCACCCGCAGAGCGCCAGGGAGAATCTTAATCCATGCCGTACCCTTTCCCAGTAGGATGCCTTCCGCCGCTACATCAAGCTTTGGGGATGTCTTAACTTTTATTTTTCGCGCCTGGTAGCGTTGGATGCGTCCATCAGGCGTTGAGCCTTCATTGGCTGATTTGACGAAATAGCCAAGCAAATCGGCCTTACTAAAACCTGGGTAAACAGCGATATCGAGGAGGCCATCTTCCATAGAAGCATCTGGGGCTACCAGGTTTTTTGCTCCAGAAACAGGCGTGTTGGCCACTGTCACTAACATGGTTTCAACTTCTATTTTACTTTCGTCATCCAGCGTCA
>DAIQPZ010000236.1:0-3341 GCA_036787065.1 Anaerolineaceae bacterium | reverse complement strand
CGCTCTCATAAAAAGAGAGCTAACTTCACAGGTGAACAGATGGCCTGGATGCAGGCTCTCACAGCCAGTGACGGGGTCGCCCGTTACCGCGGAATTGAGCGGTCTGCCTTCTTGTTCGAATTCTGAACAAGCGACAGGCAAGCAGGGTGGTACCACGGAGGAACCCTTCGTCCCTGATTTGGGCGAAGGGTTTTTGTTTGTTACTGCTAAAGATGGTAAGGAAGAGTCCCGAATTTGAGATATTTGTGGGTACGAAGCACCCGCAAATATTTCAAATTCAGTATCTTTCTTCTCGTGACTAGGTAGCGACTTTGTGTTTTAGGGTATTCTTTTGATGTTGGAGGATAAATGACGAACGCAGTTTTGCCTGTTTACAATCCATCCGAAATCGAGCCCAAATGGCAGACCAAATGGGACGCGGATGGCCTGTATCATTCAAATATCGATCCATCCCGGCCGAAACATTATGCTTTGACCATGCTTCCCTATCCATCTGGGGAATTACACATCGGCCATTGGTATGCAATCACCCCTTCTGATGCCCGCGCGCGCTATATGCGCATGCGCGGTTACAATGTGCTTTTTCCCATGGGTTTCGATGCCTTTGGTCTGCCTGCCGAGAATGCCGCCATCAAGCGCAATATCCACCCTAAAACATGGACTTACGCCAATATCGAGCGTATGCGTAAGCAGTTGCACAGCATGGGCGCCATGTTTGACTGGCGGCGTGAGGCCGTATCTGCCGATCCGGAATACTACCGCTGGACCCAGTGGTTCTTCACCCAGCTCTTCAACCACGGCCTGGCGTACCGCAAAATGTCGCCGGTCGATTGGTGCCCGCATTGCAATACAACCCTGGCGCGCGAGCAAGTGTGGGGCGATGACCGCCACTGTGAGCGCTGCGGCACACCGGTAATCAAAAAGAACCTGGAGCAGTGGTTTTTTCGCACGACCCAATACGCGGATGATCTGCTGAACTATGAAGGCATTGATTGGCCAGAGCGGGTGCAGGTGCTGCAGACAAACTGGATCGGGCGTTCAGAAGGCGCATCGGTTATCTTCCATTCCGAGCGCGGTGACGAAATTGAAGTGTTTACCACCCGTCCCGATACACTGTTCGGGGCAACCTTCATGGTGCTGGCGCCGGAACATCCGCTGGTCGCGAAAATCACTACGTCCGATTATAAAGAGTCGGTGGCGGCTTACCTGGCGGAAACGCTGCGCCAGTCCGATCTGCAGCGCGAATCTGCAGATAAAGATAAGACCGGCGCCTTCACCGGCGGGTATGCGATCAACCCGGTCAATGGACAGCGTATCCCTATCTGGATCGCCGATTATGTCCTGATGACTTATGGAACGGGTGCCATTATGGCCGTCCCCGCACATGATGAGCGCGACTTCGCCTTCGCGATTAAGTTTGGCCTGCCCATCCTCCCGGTGATCGATCGCCCAGATGGAAAAAGTAAGAGTCTGGTTTTCCCCGGCTCAGTAAAAGATGGTTTTGCCAGCGAGCTGAAAGCGGCGGGGATCGAATTCTACGCGGCTCCGGTGGGCAGCGCTGGCGATGGCCTGTACGTTACCCTCACTCGTGACCAGGTGCAGGTTTACATCGACCTGATGCAGCGCTTCTTGCTTCCCAACAACTGGAATGAGATGGTCGGCGGACGCTGGCTGTTCATTTTTAGTGATGGGATGCGAGAATTGGATTCTGTCGACTCGGACCGGGCTATCCTGGCAAAATGTAAAGCTATTTACCCTCCTGTGGCATCAAACCGCACCACGATGGAAATGCTCAACCACCTGCCATTCTATCGGGATGTGTTGTTCCATCCCGAATATGGAACGTTGATTCACTCGGGTGATTTTTCCGGAACGCCCGGCGACCAGGCTAAAAAAGAAATGATCGCCTGGCTGGAAAAACGCGCTTATGGAAAAGGAACGATCAATTACCGCCTGCGCGATTGGTTGATTTCACGCCAGCGTTATTGGGGCGCCCCGATCCCCATACTGTATTGCAAGCATTGCGGTATTGTAACCGTGCCAGACGACCAGCTACCCGTGCTGCTGCCAGATGACGTTGAATGGCTGCCGACCGGTGAAAGCCCATTAAAGCTGCACCCCACCTGGCGGTTCACGACCTGCCCAAAGTGCGGTGGACCGGCAGAACGGGAAACCGATACCATGGACACCTTTATGTGTTCTTCCTGGTATCACCTGCGCTACCTGAGCCCCAAATACGACCAGGGGCCTTTTGATCCGGAAGAATATAATTACTGGATGCCGGTGGACACTTACACAGGGGGTATTGAACACGCCAATATGCATCTGATCTACACTCGCTTCTTCCACAAAGCCGGCCGCGACATGGGCATTATGCAGGGCCGGGAACCGATGACCCAACTGCGCAACCAGGGGATTGTACTGGGTGAAGATTCTGAAAAAATGTCGAAGAGCCGGGGTAACGTGGTTGCCCCCGACTCCCTGGTGGAGGCTTACGGCGCCGATACGGTGCGAGCCTACCTGATGTTCTTTGCCCGCTGGGACCAGGGCGCTCCCTGGAACAGCAGCGGCATCGATGGCACCGTGCGCTGGCTGCGCCGCTTATGGGTAGCAGCCCTGGAACCAGCTCCTTCTGGCAATGTCGATGCCAGCATGGTACGTTCATTACGCCGAAAAGTGCACCAGACCGTTCAGTCGGTCACCCGTGATTTCGAGACCTTTGAGTTCAATACGATCGTTTCTGCCTTGATGGAACTGCTGAATGATATGCTTAAGGCCAGGCAGCAGGGCGCCTGGGGCACACCCGCATGGGACGAAGCCATAGATATCTACCTGCGCCTGCTGGCGCCGGTGGCCCCCCATATTAGCGAAGAACTGTGGGAAAGGCTGGGTAAGCCCTATTCGATCCATACCCAGGCCTGGCCCATGGCGGACGAAGCAGCCGCAGCCGTGGATGAGATCACCCTGGTGCTGCAGGTGAACGGTAAACTGCGCGACCGGCTGACCGTTCCTGTGGACATCAGTGCAGAAGATGCCAAAGCTGCCGCCCTGGCCAACGAAACGGTTCAAAAGTTTATGGAAGGAAAAACACCGCGCCAGGTGATCTACGTGCCCGGCCGCCTGGTCAACGTCGTACTCTAGATTTTCACCTCAGACAATAAAATCGGGGAGCTTCCAGGTGAGGTTCCCCGATTTTATTTGCATAATATGTTTTACGGATTTTGATGCCTTTTTGCCATCCCAATAGGATCAAATGCCAATTCAATCGATATAATTAAGGACGAATCATAACTGCTCAGCCACGCGAAGAAAGTAACCGAATTTGAGGTGTTTGCGGGTGC
>DAIQPZ010000235.1:0-3353 GCA_036787065.1 Anaerolineaceae bacterium | reverse complement strand
CCCGCAATTACCTCAAATTCGGGGCTTTCTCTCATATGCCTGAGCAGTTACACGAGCAGTACCTTTACTTCCAATTCCCAAAGCCCATGTATAACCTGAACTGGCGCTTGAAGGTTTGATCGTTTTCACGGTTATAGACCAACATGTCGACCCCATCACAATTAAAAGAGACGGCCGGCTCACCAAAACGCGCGATGACAGCAGCCCGGTCAACCAGATTCGCTGGGTCGACCCGATTCATCGAAATCGCATCCGAATAGGCCAAGACGAAATCGAAATCATCCTCATACCCATCTGAATTGTTCAAATAAAAGAAAGGGGCCATGGAATGGATTTCTTGGACCATCATCAGGTTGTCTTTCGAGAGGATGGAAATATAACGGGCATACCAGTATTGAGCGATCCCCCGGTGGAGCCCTAACTCACGGGAATGATCATCGACACAGGCCACCAGCCCCGGGTAATAATCAGCCAGGTTGGGATGTTGTTCACGGCTGGAATTGAGATTAACCACCCATAAAACAGCAGCCAAACCTAATAATGACAACCCAACCGCCAGGACCCTTTTCCCTCGCAGCGACTCAACCACCCATGGAATCAACATGAAAAGAAAAGGCCATCCCAAAAAGAGGGGGATATAAACCAACGGCATGAAATAACGCAGTTCAAAGTTGCCTGAAATTAACGATGAGGCAATATTGGAGGTTAATTGAAGTGGAAAAAAGAGCAAAATGACGAAAAACCGGCTGCGGATCTTTCCGCGCTCATTTCTATGCCACCTCCAGATGAACGTCAGAGCCAGGAGCAGACATAGGAGATAAAAACCTGACCAGATGACCCACCCCAAAAGAGCGCCATCCCATGCGTTGGAAATTTTCATGGCAATTAACTGCAATTGATCGATCAAGGGCGCCTGATTGGGGCTCATAAATGAACCGACCAGACTGACGCGATTCGCCCCTAGTAATAACGGCAATTTATAAAGCACCTGGCCTAATCCTGTCCCAAAGATAAGGCTCAAAGTAATCACCCCCGCTTTTTTCAAAGGGATAATGGATAAGATCACCATCAATGCCAAAACCGCGATAACAGGGGCGGTCAATTGGAAAATAAATAAGGCATCCGAGGTAGTCGCAAGCACGGTCAGTAAGCATAATAAGTACAACCGTATCCTGACCCTTTCCGAAAACACCTGATCCGTATTGATCACCTGGATCACCAGGCCCAACGCAACCAAAGCCAGACCCATGGTGATCATATGGACGAACCAGGTAAATAAGAAGAAAAGGGGCCGGGAAACACCCATTGAAAAGGCGATAACCGGCAGCGCGGAAAAGATTAAAACAAGAGAAAAAAGCAGCCAGTTTTTTCCAAGGAGGCAGCGCGCCAGATATAGAAGGCAGACAACCATGAACACGGGCTGAAATACCGCGTAGAAAACCAGTGTCAGGTGGATATTCCCCCGCGCGATAAGCCATAGAATCAGGCCAAAGAATAATTCTAGATAGGGGGTATTACTGCCAAAGATCCAATCCGGGTGTGAACCAGCCTGAAAGATGCCCCGGTAAAGCGAAAAGGGGAATAAGATGTCCGAATTGTATAAATTATCCCGGATGCTTTGAACCGCGCCAGAGCTGAAATAAAGGATAAAAAAAGAAGAAATGAAAAAAGCAACCGGAAAGATAAGCGTTCTTTTTCTCATGTTATTTACGAAGCCGGGCAGGCAGGGGGTGGATCCAGCGGTTTAAGCGCCCCGGCAGTCCGGAAACGGCGCATGGCTTCCCAGGCCTGGGCGGCTTCAACGCATTGTCCCTGCTTGCGGTAATAGGCGTTTAACTTCAGCAGCATTTCAGCCTGGCCCTGGTCAGGTTGGATCTGGAGGAAACCAGGCACGAGGTCAAGCATTAACCCGTTGCGGTCGTTCATCCAGATATTGAATGCATCGACGAAGGGGCTGGATGAAACCAGGAAATCGTCCATCGATAGTCCAACCACGCCACGATAGTAGGGTACCGCCTGATCCGGATCGCCTTTGGCCTCTTCGATCATCCCAGAGACGCGCTGCCAGGCGATCAGATCCTCCCCTACCCAGGCGCTGCGTGAGGCCTGGAGCTTGGCAGTGGCAACATCGCCAGTGCTGAGGGCTTGCCGTGCCTTAGCCAGGTAAGTTGAATCCTGAGGAGCGCTGGAAGGATGGCGAGACTGCCAGTCGCGCATAACCCGCTGGCGAACGGGTGTGACATCAAAAAAGGGATGCCCGGCCCAGGAGGGCGCCAGGGCGAGCGCGCTCTGATAATCGTTATAGGCTGCCTGAGCCTGACCGCTACCTTCCTCAAAAGCAGCTTTATTCAGGAAAAAACTTGGCTCGTTCGGAGCCAGGCGGGCGGCCTGTTCGAACCCATAAGCAGCAGACTTCAGGTCCCCGGCCTGCCAGTCCAAAACAGCTTTGTCCGCCCAGAGGAGGGAAGCAGAAGGTTCCAACAATACGCTCTTTTCAAAGTAAGCCCGCGCCTTAGCCAGGTCTGAAACGTCCCCATTCAATCGCCAGAGCTGGGCCCAGGCCAGCCCAGCTTCCACCTGATAATAAATAAATTGGGGATCACGGCCGGCGCTCACGGAGATGGCCGGCGCCACCCGAGCCCAATCCTTCTGGGCAGCCGCGGGCAAGGCAGCCGACATGGGTTGGTAAGTCCAGACCATCCAACTCGATAGACCGAGTAAGACCGCCCCAGGGACGAGCAAAACCGCAAAACCGACTTTCCGCCGGTACAAACCCCCATCCCTACGCGGCAGGACAGCGCCAGGTGGCAGGAGCACCCAGGCGACCAAAAGCGCCAGAAGCCCCATGGCCGGAACGACCTTGGTGGGATCTTCAACCAGGGCATGAACTGCCAGGCTGGCGATGCCCGCCAGGGCAGCAGCGGTATACCAATCGAATTGAGCCGGGTGTGATCCAAACAGGCGGCGCCAGGCCAGCCACAGGAACACCCCCACAGCAGCGATCAGCACAAAGAAGCCCAGCAGACCGAACTCGGCCAACACCTCCATTGGTAAGCTATGCGCGTGTAATGGCCAGAACGCAGGAGGAATGTGCCCATTCTGTGCCAGGTATTCATAAGGGAACCGCCCGGGGCCCACACCCATCCAGACATGTTTGAGAAAAAGAGCCCAGGCAGTCTGCCAGAACTCGATGCGATTATCGAATAGACCGAGGCTGCCATGGGATGCGTTCGAGCTAAAATAGATCCACAACCGCAGCCCAGCGTAAGAACCCAACGCCAGAACCGGCAGCCAGACCAGGCGGATGGCCCACGACCGCTTTCCCCATAGCCAACCGGCCACCCGGCGCAGCC
>DAIQPZ010000088.1:0-10563 GCA_036787065.1 Anaerolineaceae bacterium | reverse complement strand
GCACCCGCAAACACTCAAAATTCGGCAACTTTCTTACCATGGGTGAGCAGTTACTTTAAATTAAGATAGAATCAATGTGACAATCGGGCTGTGGAATGATTGTTACCGCAATTTTGGTAAAAGCAGTTGTGGAGTCAATGTAAATCCCTTGACTTCTGGGATATTTCACAAGAGCCTGAGCAGTCCCGAATTAACTGAAATAACCGCGGGTGCCCAACAGCCGGTGCTAACGCAAAGCTGTCAGTGCCAATGCAAGGCATTGGTTGACAGAATACTATCCATGGGAGTATGCTTAACCCTTGGGAGTGGTGAGGTCCCGGTGGGCTTCCCGGTCTTCAAAACCGGTGGCGGGCCGTAATGCGGTCCGCGGTGGGTTCGACCCCCATCCATTCCCGCCTGAAATTCAAAGAGGATAACAATGGTATCTGTGCCAGGTCAAGAAATCAACCCAGAAGTTCTAAATTCTCTGATTAGTCGTATTTTTATCGTAGAAGACGTCACCATGGGCAACCCCCAGTTGGGGTATCTCGTGCGCTACCGCGGCCGGCTGCGGGGGGAGGATTCAGCCGCCGCTTATGACCAGATTGCCGAAAGTTTGCGCCCGTTGGCAATCACACCACTCTTCCGGATTGAGCAGGACCGCCAGGCGATCATCCTGGTAAATGGGGTGGTCAAATCTCGCCCATCTAACCCTTGGGTCAATGGTGCTTTGGCCGTCCTGACCATTTTCAGTGTGCTGATCGCGGGCGGTTATTATGCGGCCACGACCGATCCCTTCTCGAATGGGATCAGCATGCAAACCCTCGTACGGCTGCTGGCCGCCGGGCTGCCTTACGGGCTCAGCCTGATGGCCATCTTGGGGGCGCACGAGTTTGGCCATTACCTGGTAGGACGGTTCCATAAGACCCAGGTGACCCTGCCATATTTTTTGCCTATGCCCTTTCCGGGCACATTTGGCACCCTGGGCGCCTTTATCAATATGAAAGAACCTCCCAAGAACCGGCGCATCTTGTTGGATATCGGGATCGCCGGACCGCTGGCGGGGTTGATCGTGGCCATTCCGGTGCTTTTATATGGGCTGAGCCTGTCTGGAGTTGACCGTCTGCCCCTCTTATCCGATCATGTCGGCTTTCAGCTCGAAGGCAATTCATTAATTTACCTGGCTTCCAAGTTCCTGATGTTTCACCGTCTTTTACCCGCGCCAATCAGCTATGGGGGGCTTTCTCCGCTGGTTTACTGGCTGCGCTACTTCATCACCAGTCAACCTCTGCCTTATGGCGGGACAGATGTGATTTTGAACCCCATTGCCTGGGCGGGTTGGGTTGGTATTCTGGTGACCGCGCTCAATTTGATCCCGGCTGGGCAGTTAGACGGTGGGCACATGATGTACGTCTTACTGGGTAAAGGCCGCGCGCAAAAAGTACTGCCGGTGATCCTGGCGGTGTTGGTGGCCTTGGGTTTTGTCTGGACGGGTTGGTGGTTGTGGGCGGCGTTGATCTTTCTGTTGGGCAGGGTGTATGCCGAGCCGCTCGATCAGATTACGACTCTCGATCCGCCGCGTAAAGCCCTGGCTGTGCTGGCAATCATAATCTTTTTCCTGGTCTTCACCCCCGTGCCATTGATTTACTTTCTCGGCGGGTAACTTATGTCGGGGAGAGCCGGGCATGACCAGGAATAAACAGAAATCTATTATGAGTGGGAGCGGGCAGCATGCCATAAGCACGTCCGCGGCGGCTATTTTTCATTTGCGGGCTATTTCTGGGTTGGTGATATGGAGCCTGTTCCTGGCGGCTTGCCAGCCCATACCAACCCAGGGTGATCCTGTTCATCCCTGGTTGAGCTGGTTTCCCGTTACACCCCCTCCGGCATCCACGGCTACGCCGGTCCAATCCCAAACAACTTCCCCCACATCCCAAATGGCCGTCTCTACTGCGACAGGGTTAAAATCGACCCCCGTGCCGACTCAGGTGAGGTTAACCACTGTGCGACCGGTTGATCTTAAAGGGGCGACGGTCACACTTCTCCATCCTTGGTCGGGTGACGTCGCGGTTGGGCTGCAAGCACTGGTGGATGAGTTTAACCGTAAAAATGAATGGGGCATCCAGGTAAATGTCGCTCTAGCCGGCAGCCAGAGCGAGGTGACGGCCTGGATGGGGGATGCTTTGAGCGCCCCGCAACCCACTTCCACCACGCCTGGGCTGTCGGTAGCGCAGAAATCTCTACCGGACGTGGTCGCGGCGGGGCCGGTTGATGCGCAGACCTGGCAGGCGGCCGATCCGGTTCTGGAGAGCATCCAGGATTATGCCGGCGACCCAACCTGGGGGTTAACTTCTAAGGATTTGACCGACCTGCAAACGTCGCAATGGCCCGGCGCCGCGGGTGGGAGTGCTATCTCGGCCGCTCCCGCCCTGCGTTCATTAATCTTCTTTTACTACAACCAGACCTGGGCTAAATCGCTCGGTTTTTTCCAGCCACCCTCCACGCCAGAAGAATTTCGCCAGCAAGCCTGCAAAGCAGCCAAAGCCAACCAATATGACCCTGACCCGCAGCGGCGGGGGACAGGCGGATGGTTGGTGACAGCCGACCCGTTACCAATGCTGGGATGGTTCCAGGCTTTTGGCGGGCAGATCGGTCCCGATTCAGATGGGCGTTATACCTTCAATACGCCAGCGATCAAACAGGCTTTTACTTTCTTGAAAGGTCTGGAAAACCAGAACTGCGCCTGGATTGGGCGTGCCGCGACACCTTACGATTATTTTGTCAGCCGGGAGGCCTTATTTTACCTGGGCGCCCTGAACGATTTGCCTGAACAGCGCGACGCCATGCACAAGGTCAGCCATCCCGATCAATGGACGGTATTCCCGTACCCAGTGGTTGAGGGAAAACCCCTGGTGGTGGCGGATGACATTAATTTCTACCTGGTCAAATCTTCGCCAGCGCGCCAGATGGCCGCCTGGCTGTTTATCCGTTGGATGGAGAGCGGCGAGCAGCAAGTGCGTTGGATGCAGCTATCCAATACCATTCCGCTGGGCCAATCTGTCCAGGCTATTCTGGGTGGATTTCTATCAGAAAATCCACAGTGGGCGACCGCTTTTGACCTGCTGCCCCTGGCCCGTCCACAACCCGCCCGGGCTTCCTGGGCGCTGGTCAGCGGTGTCCTGGGGGATGGCGCCCAACAAATCCTTCAACCAGGCACTAGCCTGGAAGACATTCCCACTATCCTGGCGCAGGTAGACCAGACCGCGGCAGAATTGATGATTCGGACGGCGCCTTGAACGCTCCATACCCTAAAGTGACAATTTTTACGGACGGCGCATGCGAGGGCAACCCCGGACCAGGCGGGTGGGCTGCCATGCTCTTATCGGGCAGCACGGTCAAAGAATTGAGTGGAGGGGAGAAAGAAACAACTAATAATCGCATGGAATTGACGGCCGCACTTCGCGCGTTGGAAGTCTTGAAACAGCCTTGCCAGGTGGAACTATATACTGACTCGGAATACGTAAAGCGGGGTATTACCGAATGGCTTAAAGGTTGGAAGGCGAGGGGCTGGCAACGTAAAGGAGGGGAATTGAAAAACGTTGACCTATGGCAGGCGCTGGACTTAGCTCTCGCCAGGCACACGGTCAGTTGGCATTGGGTGCGCGGCCACGCAGGCAATGTTTACAACGAACGGGTCGATACCCTGGCGCGCGGGGCTGTTCCGTCCAGGGCGGCGCCTCCCCGGTGGTGATTACTTCGCGGAAATGCTTTGCAGGCCGTAATAATCGGCTGCTTTCTGGTTGATCCAGAAATCAGGCTGTGATCTTAAATCCCCAAGGCTGCGGTCCAATTGATCGATTTCCTTGACAGTAATCGATTTTTGCCCTTCACTGGCGGCCTGGTTTAATTGCCTGTCGCGCGCTTCCCATTGAGCCGCGTACCCTAGCAGTATGGGGTATTGCGTGGCAGCTTTGGTTAAAAAGCGACCCGGACCGAGTACCAGCAGGATGACCACGCCAATCACGGCAGCGTTTGCAATCCAGCCCTGGTTGAGGCGCGCCAGGGGTGTGCCGTAGCGTATGGCTAACCCGGCGGCGGTCCCGACGGCAATCAATCCAGCCGTCAGGATGGCCTGTTGGATGACTTCCGTGCGGATAGGCGGGCCACTGTGCATCACGTAGTAAGCGGGAGTGTTACCGGCCACGACCAAGATGATCACAGCCATGGTAATAGCTGTTACGGCAATCATGGCCAGTCGTACCATTCGGCGATGCATGTCGTTCGCGACCGGTGGGGTCAGAAAATAAGCCGCACTGGCGGGGATGCAAAAAGCGATGAGCGCATCCAATGGATAAGTGCGCAGGGCGCCAAGCAGGCTGCCCAGGCCAACTTTGAGCGACGTCGTAAAAACGTAACCCACATCCAGGTGGGGGGTGTTACCTGCCAGCCTGATCTGGTTACCAGGGGCAAGAATCATGACCACCATGGCCAACAGGGAGGCTGCCAGTCCAACCCCCAGCCAGGGCAGCCAGTGTCTCCTGCCAAATAAAAAGGCGCAGACAGCCAGACCGAGGCTAAGAGCAGTCACCTGAATGGCGATGGAAGTCTCGGAGAAACCGCCAATCACAAAAACCAGCAGCCCACTGATTGCAAGCCAAAGCCAGCGCCAGCCGCGCAAGCTACACTGTGCCAGCCGGCTGACCAGGGCCAGGTAAGCCACAAATAGACCTATGGGGGCAAAATAGGTCAGCATGCCTGTCTGCCAGTAGAGCGATTGGAGGACGTTGGGCGTACTGTGGATTGTGCAATAAACAAACAGGGTGGCAGTGAGAAAGGCGGTTGGCAAGGGATGCTGCAGTTGAAGCACGCGCAGCCAGCGCCACGCCAGTAAAGTAGTGGCACACGTCAGACTCAATAAGGCCAGAAAAGGTAAGATAGGCACAATGCGCACCCCGGCTAACTCGGCCAGGCTGACCAGAAAGAAAAAGCTGAAGCGGCCGGACCAGTGAGTATACCAATAGGCGGGCAGTTGCCAGAAAGGGGTGGTTTTAACGATGTAGGCTGTCCAATAATCGTCGGCCATGTAACGGGTCGTGCTCGCCAGAACAGCATAGCCCAGGATACCCGCCGTAAAGGCGGCCAAACAGGCTCCCCCAATCGCGATTAAACGCCCTGGCAAGGGTGGGGAGGTCAATTTAACCTGTCCCGGGTTCCCAGATGGCGAGGCAGTTGCGCCCGGCTTGTTTGGCCTGATACAGGGCTTGATCGGCCCGGCCGAGCAGCGCGTCCAGTGATTCGCAGTTCTGGTCGATGATCGAAACCCCCAGGCTGATCGACGTAGGTATATAGGTATCCCGGCACGGAATTTGCTTGCGTGAGATCGAATCACGCAGGCGGGTGGCGATTTCCTTGGCAGCCGGGAAATCCGTCTCTGGCAAAAGAATGGCAAATTCGTCTCCCCCATAACGCCCAATGATATCGGTTTTTCGCAGGCTGTAACGACACTCTTTAGCGATCGACAATAAGACCTGGTCGCCCATACCGTGGCCGCAGGTGTCATTTATTTTCTTGAGCAGGTCAGCGTCGATCATGATGCAGGCCAGAGGGTGCCCATAACGGGTAGAGCGCTCATATTCGCGCATACCCAGCTCGAAGAAACCGCGCCGGTTGTACAACTCGGTCAGCGGGTCAGTGATGGCCAGCTTCTGGACCTCGGCGTAAAGCTGGGCGCTGCGAATGGCGGCTGTCGCTGTGCTGGCAAAACTGATCAACAGGTCCAGGTTAGTGGTTTTAAAGGCATTGTTAGCGGAAGATTCAAGGGAAATGGCGCCAAACACCTGAGGATCAATCAATAGTGGGGCAACAATGGCAGAGCCAGAGGCGATATCCAGCGTTGAACTCATAACCGCATGACCCAGACGGATGGTGTTAATGAGGAAATTGGCCTGTTCAGGAAAGCTGCCATCCGGCTGATCCTGATCGGGATAACCGATCGAAGCCTGGACCTGCAGGGCACCATTTTCCGGGTTGAACATGACCAGTCGCCCTTTTTCTGCGGCGGGAACGGCGCTGGCGGCAGCGGTGAGGATGCGCCTGAGCAGCACCTGACTGTCTAGAGTAGATTCTAGCGCGGCGGTGGCTGTATGCAGGGCAGCCAGTTCGTGTGCACGCCGCTGCACGTCTTCATAAAGGCTGGCGTTTTGCAGTGCGGCGGCAGCCTGGTTCGCAAAAGCCTGGGCCAATCCGGCGTGCTCTTGTTTAAATGAGCCAGTTTTAACGCTTTCCAGGGTCAGCATGCCGATAATTTCTCCCCCGGCGATCAATGGGATACCCATCCAACCGCGGGTGCGGCTGGTCTTGCCCAGTATGTTCAAGCGGTAGTCCATCTGCGCGTCAAACAGCACCAGCGGTTGACCGGTGGCGGTAATTTCTTTGAAGAATGGGTTATCCTCTGGAAAGGACGTACCCAGGATGCCGTCGGCTTCAGAAATGCCGTTACCGGCGTCCGCGCTGAACCTGTCGCCGTGGCGCAAGAAGATGCAGGCACTGTTATGGGGTACCACCTGCCCCAAACATCTGAGGATGTCGAGCAGCACCTGGCTAATATTGAGGGATGAGGTCAGCGCGGCAGTGGCTGTGCGCAGGTTTTCGGCCTCTTGCGCGCGCTGGCTGGCCAGGACCAAAGATTGGTTCTTGAGAAGCGCCAGAGCGACCTGTCCGGCCGCCTGCTCGCCGATGGATAGTTCTTCCTGGGTAAAATGATGGGTCTTGTAATAAGCCACCATCACCATCCCAAGCGTTTGCTGGTTGGCGTTTAAGGGTATCCCCATCAGGCTGTGGACCGTGCTGCCCTCCAAACTGGCTGGATCGATTCTCTCCGATTGGGTCACATCCTCAACGATGATGGTTTGCCCACTAGATATCACCTCCAGGGTCATACGGTTGCCTTGTAAAGACATGGTTTTTGTGATGTTTTTATCGTCGTCTGGACCCAGGTAGCCCGATGATTGTATCAGCACCTGGTTTTCATTACGGAAAACGATATAAGATCCTTCTGCGCCTAACAGCTCACCGATCCAATCGGCCAGCGACTGCAGCAGTTCTTCCGGGATGGTGGCTTGCAGAGCCGTTTTGGTGATCTCGTTTAAAAATTTCATCTGGTTGGCGTGCTGGCGCATTAATTCGAATAGTTGGGCATTCTCAATAGCCAGCGTCGCCCGTTTGGAAAAGCTGATCAGCGCCTGACGCGCATTTTCATCAAACGCATCCAGCGACTGGCTTTCCATGTTGAGCACGCCCAGTATCCGGCCAGCTGTACGCAAGGGCAAGGCCAGTTCGCAGCGGGTGAGGGGCGAGCCAGAGATGTAACGTGCATCCTGATTTACATCTGGCGAGTAGATGATCTCTCCGTGCTTGTACGCGGCAACGATCAGCCCGAGTCCATCCAAAGGCATGCATTTGATCAAGTCCTGGATATAACCCGCCTCTGCCACGAAGCGCAGGGTATTAGATGTCTCGTCATACAGAAAGATCGAGCAGTAGGCAGACGAGAATTCTTTGTTGATCGTTTCAACAATCTGGCGACCAAGGTCATCCGTGCCTGCGCGTGAATTAAACAGCGGGGTCAGGGCCCGATTAAGCGAGACGATGCCCTGTATGCGGTCTTGCATCGATTCGAAAAACTGGGCGTTTTCTAAAGCCACGCTGGCCTGGCGCAGGAATGACAGCATGGTTCCCTGTTCTTCTTTCCGCCACCGGTGGGGGCTGCTGAAGAAGCAACTGATGCTGACAATATTATTGCCTTCATAAAGCAAAGGCCACACACCCAATGAGAGGATGCCTTCCTGTAAAAAGGCGGCCTGGCTTGCAGGGGTTATTATTTTGGCATGTTTAATGTCGGGGATAAACTGTGCCGAATGAACCCGCTTTTGTGGGTCCAGGGCATGTGCCAGCATTTGTTTCCCTATTTGTTGGATAAAAGGGTCTGAGAGACCCTTGCTCCATGCACATTTTACCGGCCCGCCAGTTTCATAAACGAAAATGATCCCCCGATGGGCCCGGGTTAATTTTAGCGCGATTTCACCCGCAACCGCCAACACCCCAGCTACGGTATTTTGTTGATTTAAGGATGTGTTTTGGGAAATTAATTGGCGGATGAACCCACCGGATTGTAAGGCGTTTGGAGGGACACAGCCCCGCTTTTTATTGGTTTTTACCATCATTTTTGGCTGCAGGCTGCTTCGTTGAATTTGACGATTGGCCTTTTTCATATCAGATCCATTCCCCCAATTGAAATCATATCCATATTAAGCCATTTCAAACGTCAGTGTGGCAATAAAGGATGGTCCGGGTGTGAGTTGAATAGAGTTCGATTTTCATGGGTACGATGCATACGAATGAACAACGTTCATAATAAAGGGATGGTATAAATTCTACCCATTATACTTTCTTTTTCAACCGTTCTGTAAAGACTTTGCGTAAATGAAAGGTTCTTCAGGATTCCCGTGGAATGGCTTCACCACTGAAATTCCTATTTCGCCAAATGAAAAGCGAACTCTTGGCTGAAGCAAATCAGGTATAATGGACGGGTCCGAGCGGAGAACCCTACCACATGACTGGTGACCTATCCAATCTAATCCAAAGAAAAGTGACCCTGGGTTTCATTTTCATGGCTGGCTGCGCCGGTATGGGAGTGATCTTGTATGCCACGCGCTGGGGCGCCGCTATTTCAGACGACACCTATGATTATATTCATGCGGCGCGTGATTTGCTGGCTGGCCGGGGTTTCACACTGACCCCGCATTTTCCACCTGGCTTATCCCTGGTGCTCGGCGCCATCGGTTTATTCGGTCCCGATCCGTTGGTAAGCGTGCGCTGGTTGAATGCGATCATCTTTGGGGTGGCTATCATCCTGGCCGGCGCGATTCTACTGGCAATGACCGGATCGGCATTTTTTGCCCTGGTTGGTTCGCTTATTTTCTTGAGCGCTGATGTTTTGATCGAAACCCACGCCTGGGCAATGAGCGAGCCACTATTTATCTGCTTCATGTTATCCGGATTCCTTGCGCTGGCCTTGTCCAAACGCGACGAACGGTGGGTGGGGACCTGTCTGGCCGGCCTGCTTTTTGGCCTGGCTGCCGTGACGCGTTACATTGGAGCAGCCTTGCCGTTGGCCCTCGCGCTGGCCTGGTTATTGCGCGCCTCGCTCCCGTTTAATCAACGCTTACGCCGGGCGGTGCTATCCGGATTAACAGGCCTTGCGCCGGTGGCCATGTATATGCTGCGTAACGAAACTTTGATTGGCCGGCCAACCAGCCGCGTGCTGGCCTGGCACCCGATGGACCTGGGCGGGTGGCGGGCGGCATGGAGCACCGTGTTGATCTGGTTTATCCCTGGACGTTTTGTCCACGGCAAGGAATGGGTCTGGCTGATGGGATTTTCTTTTTTGGGACTGGCCGGAGCGGTTATCTGGTGGCTGCGCCGGAAGCCCTCGGAGTCCAGTTCTACCTGGTCAGAGCCTGCCTCGAAGAGGTCTGAACCATGGGGGCAAACCTCTTCGGAGCAGGTTGCTTCAGGGCATGCTGTTGTGGCGCCCGTGTTAGCCCTCGGCATCCTTTGTTACCTGGGGGTGTTGTTCGTCTCGCGCACTTTCTTCGATACCGCTATCCCTATGGATGATCGACTGCTCTCACCGGTACTGGTGATGCTCCTGCTTTTGCTGCTGGCAGGGTTAGCCCGGTTATGGACCGCCCGTGTTATAGGGTCGAAAGCCGCCGTCGGTTTAATCATCCTGGCGATATTCGCGGTGAACCTGACCCGTTCGGTGGATACCGTGCGCAGCTACCACACGGTCGGGAGAGGATATGCCAGTGCGCGCGATGCCATTTCGGAGACCTACGCTTACTTAAGAAAAAAGCCTGATATCCCAATCTACAGCAATGCATTCGCCGCGATTTACTTCTGGACCGGGCGTGATACTTATTCCATTCCCTCGACTGCTGGGTTAGCTGAAATGAAGGCTGATATGCGTAGAAATGGGGCTTACCTGGTCGTGTTCGATTCAATTCCGGTTGAACTTTACCACGTGACCCAGGCGGAACTGATCGACGGCCTGGTCGTCCAGATCCATTTAAGTGAAGCCACCATTTACCGTTCCCCATAACGCAGGATGACACTAATCCGGAGGGGTTATGATACGCCAAAAGGAGGATGGAATTACGCCAGTTAGCCTTCATTCTGCCGCGTATGACCCGACGGCGTTCGCGCTTGGGCAGAAAGCAAAAAGCCTGGCTGGACTCTGTGTAGTCCAGCCAGGCTTTTTTAGCGGTCGGGTGCCCAGGCGGATGGGTTAAAAAAAGAGGCGACGATGGGATTTGAACCCATGATGAGGGTTTTGCAGACCCTTGCCTTGCCACTTGGCCACGTCGCCGGATCACAAATGGCTGGAAGCAAAATGACCAATATTTTGGCCACCTGCTGACAGCCATCTTTCAAATTCTGGAGCGGGCGATGGGGCTCGAACCCACAACCTCGTCCTTGGCAAGGACGCGTTCTACCAATTGAACTACACCCGCTAATTACCCC
>DAIQPZ010000087.1:9198-10574 GCA_036787065.1 Anaerolineaceae bacterium | reverse complement strand
GAGATGGTATGCGCCCCCCAGGAATACAAGAAGCTTTGGAAACCGCGCCACCACCCCGAATCGCTTACCCATTGGCCTAGAATAGTGCCCCATACCGTGATACTCTTAGGATTAAATTCTGGACTGGTTGAATCGTTGCCTGCATTATCGATGGTAAGCTTTTGCGCCATGTGCAGATATTGATCATAGGTCCAACCCTCTTTTGGAATTTCAAGACCAGCCTTTTTGAGCAAGTCGGTATTGACATAGAAAGCGCTTACACTGTAATCCTTGGCAATGCCGACCGGCTTGCCATCCACGAAACCGGTCTGGTAAACCGAATCGTAAAATGAATCCGCGGGATTAAAATGGTCCTTGGCCATCACTGAAGTCAGGTCCAGCAGGTAGCCCAGGCGGGCCACACGTGGCAAGTCAGAAGAATCAAACCCCACCAGGTCGGGGGCCGTGCCCGACTCCAGCTCATTTAAGCGCACGGTTCGATCTTCGGGGAGCGTAACGGTTTCAACCTTGATGCATGGATAGGCATTGCTGAAGGCTTTGATAACCTGATCCCAAAACTGGCGCCGGTCAGCGGAAGACCAATCGTGCACTCTGACGGTTATCTGACCGCCCGGGTCCTGGCAGGCAGCAGCAGTTGGGCTGGCCTTTTGTCCGACGGTTGGCGTCAAGATAGACCCAGCCGCTGGGACACAGGCAATTAATAATGTAAAAATAAGTAGAAAAATCGCCAAATGCTTCAGATGGGAAATAATTTTAAGGAGCATATTTCCTCCGGTCAAAGTTTAAGTTCAGCCGCCTTCGGCTGGCCCAAACAGTCCAGAATCAGGCATTTTTTATGTTTAGCCGATCAGCCACAAGAAAAGAGTCCCAAAATTTGCCGGGGTTTATTCACGTGTGCCAGAGCAGTAACCAAATTTCTTTACACAATAGAGCATTGAATACATTTTATTCCCTTTCCGGCGGTTGTACAGTAACACTACTCCAGATATATGCGTGATTAACCGCCATATTAATGGCGCGAACTGCTAGATATTTTTTGCCACTTTAGTGCATGAACTCATTGACAAATTAATATCCTTGCCGGCAACTCATTTAAATTTTCCGTTACCACGAAAGCCGCGCGAGGGTGTTCCAAGCAGCACCAGCGCGATAGCAAAAACCAATCCGCCCACCAGGGGGTGAATCAGGTGCATGATCAACAATATTGCCAGCCCAATACTGATTAATACCAGTAAGCCAATTGACAGTACCCGCTTCATGGATCGAATCCTCCTTAAATTTAATGCCATGGCAGAGGCAGAATCCCCTTTTGCCGTGCATCGGAAACGGTAACCAAATCGTAAAGATCATCGCCGTTTTGCATGTGGGGACGCATC
>DAIQPZ010000087.1:0-9098 GCA_036787065.1 Anaerolineaceae bacterium | reverse complement strand
TGCCTAATCTTTTAAATGAATTCTTGAGTTTTCTCTTGCTTAAATTAGATAAATACAATAGAATAAATGTGCTTTTTTTGAACCGGCCGCAGCCCTCCATTAAAACGAACCATCAGGGGAATGCGCCAATGCATACAAGGCACATAGTTTATGAACGATACCATACACGTCGATCAATTGAGTAAAACTTACCAGGTTGCGGAACGCGAAGGCGGTTTCAAGGCGGCCGTAGGTGGTTTCTTTCGTCGAAAATACCGCGATGTACACGCCGTCCAACAGGTGAGCTTCAATATTCAGCCCGGCGAGGTCGTCGGCTTCCTGGGACCAAACGGCGCAGGCAAGACCACCACCCTCAAGATGCTCTCCGGCCTGGTCTATCCGACCAGCGGCAAAGCCCAGGTGATGGGTTTTAACCCCTGGGAGCGGCGCACCGACTTCCTCCAAAATATGACCCTGGTAATGGGCCAACGCAGCCGCCTGTCGTGGGACATTCCCGCATCCGATTCCTACCTGCTCAACCAGGCCATCTACCGCATCCCCGATGCGGATTTCAAACAAACCCTCAAAGAGCTGGATGATCTGCTCGATCTTTCGCCGATCATGCGCAAACCGGTGCGCAACCTGTCGCTGGGCGAGCGCATGAAGGTCGAACTGGCCGCCGGGCTGCTTCACCGCCCCAAAGTCTTGTTCCTAGACGAACCCACCATCGGTTTGGACATCACCGCCCAGGTGCGCATCCGGACTTTTATCCAGGAATACAACCGCCGTACCGGCGCCACCGTCCTGCTCACCAGTCATTACATGGCGGACGTGACCGCCCTGTGTGAACGAATCATTATCATCCATCTGGGCCGGCTGAAATACGATGGAAGCCTTAACGAGCTCTCGCGGCGCATCGCTCCTTTCAAACTGGTTGGCGTAGCCCTTGGCAGCCCCTGTCCGTGTGACCTGAGCTCTTACGGCACCCCGGTGCCATCCAAAGAGGATGGCGGTAAACAATATGTCCAGGTCGCCGCGAGTGAGGTCGCCGCAATCACCGCACGGATGCTTTCCGACCTGCCTATCCACGACCTGACGATCGAGGATCCGCCAATCGAATCGGTGATCGAACGCGCTTTCCTGGAGTGATCTTACCATGATCAAAATCTACCAACGCTTATGGCAGGTGAATTGGGCCGAGCAATGGCAGTACCGCGCCAACCTGCTGATGTATTCGCTTTACGGGCTGGTCTCACCCGTGGTCTACCTGGCCGTCTGGACGACCATCGCCAACAGCCAGGGCAGCGTGAGCGGGCTGACCGCCAACGATTTTATCACTTACTACCTGACCCTGTTGATCGTCGACCAGCTCACCAGCGACATCACCATCCATATCCTGGCCAATAAAATCCAGGACGGCACCCTGGCAGGCGACCTGCTCAGGCCGGCCCACCCCGTTTTGACCAGCACCCTGGTCTATAACATCGCTTTCAAGGCCTTATCTTTCATCGTGCTGATCCCGGTGTGGATCATCCTGGTACTGCTCTTCCAGCCAAACTTCGGCATGGTCACCCCTGGCTCACTGCTCCTGTCGATCCCTACCCTCTTATTTGGGTTCGCGATTAATTTCCTGTTTGGCGCTACCCTCACAAGCCTGGCTTTCTGGACCACGCGCGTTTACTCCGTTTCAGAGTTTTTCGGCGCGCTGGTAGTGTTATTCTCCGGCCAATTTGTTCCCTTGCAGCTCATGCCACCGGCCATTCAGACTGTCGCCCAATACTTACCCTTCCAATTATTTAAATTTGTCCCGATCGAGATCATCCTCAACAAACTGTCCCCCGAGACGATCGCTCGTGATTTTGTCGCTTACCTTGTCTGGTTCGTGATTTTATTCCTCATCTTCCGCTGGACCTGGCGCGAAGGGATCAAGCGGTTCTCAGCCGTAGGAGCCTGAAGCCATGCGCATTTTCCAACTGCTTTCCGCTTTATTTAAAATTAACGTCCAGATGACCCTGGCCTACCGGTTGGACACGCTGGTTAATATTCTGCTCAACCTGTTCTGGCTGGGGTGGGAACTGCTTGGCCTGAATATCATCTTCAGCAACACCAAAAGCCTGGGCGGTTGGGGTTTTGGCGAGTTAATCGCCCTGCTGGGCGTTTTCCGCCTGGTCAATGCTCTGATGGCCGCGCTGATCATGCCCAATACGCAGCAGTTTAACACCGCTGTTCGCGACGGCACCCTGGATTACACCCTGCTTCAGCCAGTCAACAGCATGTTCCTGGTCACCTTTTCGCGCATGGTTATCTGGCGGGTGTGGGACCTGCTGCTGGGCGCGATCCTGATCATCGTGGGGATGCAGCTCAGCGGCAGCAAAGAGAACCTGTTTGGCCTGCTCAGCTTCCTGCTCCTGGCGACCACCGGATCGATTATCCTTTACAGCCTGTGGATCGTGATGATTGCTGCCACTTTCTGGTTCATCAAATTCGACAACAACGTCACCATGCTGGACGCCCTGCTCTCCACCGGGCGCTATCCCGTCACAATCTACCCGATCTGGCTGCGCGTGATAGTCACCTTTGTCGTCCCGGTGGCTGTGGCAACGACCGTGCCTCTGCAGGCCTTGCGCGGCGACCTGAACGGTCTGCAGGTGCTGTTGTATGCCGGGATTAGTTTGGTTGCTTTCCTGGTCGCGACCCGGATGTGGAAAGCCGGCGTGCGCCATTACAGCGGGGCCAGCAGTTGACCGCCGGTACCGGGTCCGAACAAACGCTTCATCCCATCTGGATTCGCCTGGGGGAAAACTACTCTACCTTCCCCACCTCTCTCGCACACTCGGAAACTTTGGAAACGGAGCATGCGGTTCACACTGGTACCAGTAGGCCACTGAAGCAATGTCGTCTGTCAGGGGCTCGTATTTACCGTCTGGCCACCAACCAAGCGCCTGGATCGTTACGCGCAAATCCTCCGAAAAACCGATCGAGTCAAGCAAATGCCAGCGGTACAGGCTGAACCGGCGCGGACCTTGTGGGTCATCCACACACGCCAGGGGCAGGCCGCAATACGGTGTATTGAACACTTGCTCAGGGCCAGACTTGCCATCTTTAAAAAAGCACCAGGCTCCCCCAAAGTAATCTTCGGTACCATTATCAGCGATTGTGGGCAGGTCTGTGTCCCCGTCAAGGAAGAACTTTACTTCACCTTCCCCCCACCAGCCGCGTGAGAATGCTAACCAGGCCAGGTATGTGCCCACGTACAAACCTTTCCCTTTAACACCATCCAGAATGACATGTTCCGGGTGTTCCCGGCGAGTCATGCTGCGCCGCCACTGGGCATGGAAATATGCCGCATCTTCAGGAACAGCATGTAATTTATAGATTATCTTATAAGCGACGACATGCGCGTCCTGCATTCCTTCATTTTGAAGTGTGATCCGGGCGTGTTTTTGAAAGGGCATCTGCCAGTAACTCTGACAGGCCCGGTAGGGTCCAACGACGACCGGCATCGAATTGACCATGTGCGGCGAAGCGTCGTGGCCCATCGCAAAGAAATCCCCCATGGGGACTTCAACAGAGGGTTCTTGTTCGTCGTCCCAATAGAACCGCAGCACAAGAGCACGGTACAACGGGAGATCGCTGGTGATCCAGAATTGGTTGATAATGCCCGGCCCATCAATATCTGCCAGGGCAACAGTTTCACCTGCTTTAACCTTAATAAAAGGATGAACTTTCCAGCCACGACCGAGATCCATGGCAGGTCTGCTGTGCATCAGGTTCGGATCATCCGGATTGGGGTCCCATGGACATGCCATGCCTTTTTCGCCGGTTGGATTTTCCGCTGAGATTTGCCGTGTGGTAACCCCGGCCTGATATGGAAGTGAGGCCAAAACGCCTTGCATTGGAGATGACATAGAATGACTCCTGAAACAAATTAAGGGTGGTTTAAGTTGATACCAGTACGCCGTGCTGGAATAATCATCTGAACGGTGGTTGGCATGACCCTGCTCAATCGTAACCCGGATCGACTTTTTAAAATGAACCGGGTCTTCAATATGAAAGCGGTATACGGAAATTTTTCCAGACCAATTCGGACCACCCGGCAATGTCATTCCAAGACACACACTCCAAACCTCGCTCACTTATCAAAAATATTTAAACATGCTATACTACTTCGCGAGCAAGACCCAAATCAAAGTGGAGGTGCGTTATGGCTGAAGAAAAAAGAGAAGGACCAATTTACACTGGTATGATCCAATATAATGACCCTACAGGTATCAGCTTATTTCTGCCGGATGATTGGCATAAGAGTGAGCTTCAGGGTGACCATAAGGGTGTGCTGTTTTCTCCATATCCTGACGATATCAATACCGGTATTCTTGCAGAGAAATATAAGCTAAAAGTAAAAGTGAACCAGAGCGATCTACCGGCTCTACGAGAAGGCTTTATGGGTGGGATCAAGGCGCTTGCCGGGGTTGAAATCGAATCCGAATCCGAATTCCTCACAGATAGGCTCAGTTTCTTTGAAGTTCGTTTCACATTTCTAGAAGGAGAAATCCGCCGGAAACGTTGGATTAGAAATATTTACCACAGCAAAAGCAATTATGTGTTGATCGCGCAAGGCCGCACACCCGAGGATTTTGAATACTGGCTGCCCATGTTTTATAATATTATGATGAACGCCAGCGTTTAATTTGGTTCCTCCAGAAATCCTGGTTAAATTGAATAGGGGTCGACCGCGTCGCGAATACCATCACCCAGGAAACTAAAAAACACGACAGTGACAATCACCGCCACACCTGGAAGCAAAAGCCAGGGGTGCTGGACAATCACCGTAACCTGTTGAGCATCCCGCAAGAGTGCCCCCCAGCTCACCATGGGGGGCACGATGCCCAATCCCAGGAAGCTGAGCGCCGTTTCACCCAGGATCATGCCTGGGATGCTCAGGGCGGCAGACACGATGATGTGGCTGGCTGCATTGGGCAGCATGTGAACAAAGATGATGTGCCTGTCGGTGCCGCCGGCTGCCAGGGCCGCCTGGATAAAGTCGGTACCGCGATAAGCCATGACCTTGGCTCTCAACTGGCGGGCCAGCCCGGTCCAACCTACAAGCGATAAGACCACGGTGATCAGGAAATATCGGTCCAATGGCGTAAAATCACCCGAGATGGGCGGCAAGGCGGCCGCCAGGGCGGCCCACAAAGGGACAGTCGGGAAGGACATGATCACTTCAATGATGCGCTGCAGGATGTCGTCGGCCAGGCCCATATAGTAGCCGGAAATCGTCCCCAGAACCGAGCCCAATATAATGCTCAATGCCACGCCCACCAGGCCAATCGTCATCGAGATCTGGCCGCCGACCAGCACCCGGGCAAGCAAATCCCGCCCTACGACATCCGCGCCGATCAGGTAAACGAGCTGCGGCTTGTCGACCCCGAAAAGATGGGCATCGATATGGATAAAACCAACCAGGACGATGGGATCCCCTTTGACAAAGAACTTGATCGGGATTTTCTTGGTTTTATCGACGACGTTGTTAAACTTCATTGTCTTTCGATCCAGGACGGTGGTCATCGGGTACAGATATGGGAGCAGGCCGAACCGACCATCCGGACCAATGAAGGTGATATTGCTCGAACCACCGAAAGTATAATCATTGTTATTCGTCATATATTCGTTGGAGGCGATAAATGGGCCGAAGAACATCATGATATACATGAAGATCAGTCCGAACAATCCAGTCATGGCCAGCTTATTTCGAGAAAAACGCAGGCGCATCAGTTGCCATTGAGACATTTGCCCCACAGTACTGGCGGGTTCCCCTACGATAGGTGGGGTTTGTGGACCGTCGGTCGCTACTTCTGCCATCTCTTTACCTCATTTGTTATATAGATAATTCATAACGTCTCAGCGTTGGGGTGAAAGGCGCCGAATTTGAGGTGTTTGCGCTTACTTGGTAAGCGCAAACACCTCAAATTCGGATCTTTTTCACACGAGGCTGAGCCGTTATGATCATTCTACTTCAATCATTCGTAGCGGATGCGCGGGTCAACCCAGGCCAGCAGCATATCAGCCCCCAGGTTGCCTATCAACAACAGGACGGCCAATAACATTAAGAAAGCGCCGGCCAGATACATGTCTTTGTTGAGCAAGGCGTTGAAGTAAAGTGGTCCTGAGGTGGGCAGATTCAATACGATCGCCACAACCGTTTCACCGGAAATAATGCCGGGCAGGCTGCCGCCCAGCACCATGATCAAGGGGTGAATGGCGTTGCGGAAAGCATGCTTCCAGGTGACCACATTTTCAGTCAAGCCCTTGGCGCGCGCGGTCTGGACATACTGCATGTTGAGCACATCCAGGAGGTTGGCGCGCATCACCCGGCTCAGCCAGGCCGTGCCGCTGGCGCCGATGACGATAACCGGGATCCAGAGGTGGTTTAGCAGGTCCAGGAATTTTGCAAAGGAAAAGGGAGCATCTTGGAAGGCTCGCGAATACAACCCCCCTACTTCCATGTTAAAGAATTTTTGGGCAAACACCATCATGACCAGGGCCAGCATGAAGTTCGGCACCGCTAATCCGATAAACTGCATGACGGTGATGAAATAATCGGGGATAGTGTAACGGTGGGTGGCAGAGTAAACCCCGAGCGCAATCGCCACCACCCAGCTGAAAACTAACGTCAACATAGAAATGACCACGGTCAAACCCAGGCGGCCCCATATCAGCTGGCTGACCGGCATGTTGTATGCAAAAGCTTGGCCGAAATCACCGCGGACGAAGCTTGAAATCCACAGCCAGAAACGGACGTATTCGGGTTTATCCAGCCCATAACGTCTGTACATGGCATCGATTTGGCCTTGTGTCATGGTGCCGCCCACTTGCTGGAGGCGCCTGACCTCCGTTTCGGCATAGGAGCCCGGCGGTAGCTCGATGATGATAAACCCCACGATAGAAACGATCACCAGGGTGACCATCATATAACCCACACGGCGAATAAAATAATTAAGCATGATATTTTCCTCAGGGATTATAATCCCATTCAGGAAAGGGAGGAGGAAACTTAGGGAGCATAAGAACTGCGCCCTTTCCTCCTCCCTTTTTCAATTCCTAGACAGCAACCTGGTCTATTTAAACGAATAGGTCTCAGGATTGCTCATGGCACAATTGGGCAGGATCCAGGGGAAGACCCAACCACCCAGCTTGTACTGCTCTTTCTTGGGCACATTTTCCAGTTTCTTGCTGGCAATGATGATGGTACCCTGATTGGCCACGGTGCCAAAGAACATGGGCCCGTGCTCGATGTGGATATTCCAAAGGTCATAATCCAATTGGGTGCGCTTGAGCGTATCCGGCTCGACAATGGCCTTCCGGTAAGTGGTATGAAGCTGCTCATACACGGTGCCTTTGTATTCCGGATCATTTTTGTTATAACGTGGCGGTTTGCGATCCCAGGGGCTCTTGTCCGCTTCGGTGTTCTCCTGTGGCGTACCCGCGTACACATACAGGACGCCGCACAGCGGAGCCCAACGCTCATGGGTAACCGGGGTTCCCGGATCTGGGTAGACCAGGAAGTCGGGGCCATCCGCCCATTCCCAGTTGGTGTGGATGGAGCCCTGCCCGGCATACCATCTATCGGTATCTTGAGCGGCCGGCATCGAGTTGATGATGATGTTCAGGCCGACAGCATTCCAGGCCGGCTTGGTAATATCGAGAACGGCAAGGCAGTCTGTGCTGGCGGTCGCCGGCAGGTCGATGATGACTTCCAGCTTGCTGCCATCCGGATACGTGCGCCAGCCATCCGCGCCGACTTTGCAGCCGATTCCATCCAGCAGGGTCTTGGATTTCTCGGGGTCGTAAGCAGAGAACATCTGTCGGGCTTTACTGTAATAGGCTTTGCCCTCATCGCTCCAGTTGAATTCGTAGGCCTTGGGGCTGAACGTACCATTGCTGATAATGCCCGTGCCATAGAAAACTTTTTCCTGGATGACAGCGCGGTCGATGGCGTGAGACATGGCCCGTCTGAAATCTTGGTTCCGGTAGAGGTCGCGGCGTTTCTTATCGGGGTGATCGTGGTTAAAGAAATAGATCATACCAGTGCCAGAGCCGCTGTCCAACAAAATGGTATCATAACCGCCTTTGGCCTCGCCATCTTTCAGGGTAGCGTAGTCAGAGAGGGCCATCTCAGGGAAGTTATTGAAGTCGCACGAACCCTGAAGGATTTGGAGCATTTTAGCCTGTTTATCGAGGACTTCGATTTCATCGATCCCATCGATGTAGGGCAACTGGTTGCCTTCGGTGTCAACGGCATAGTAGTAGGGATTGCGGTCCCAGGTGATGCCCTTCGCAGCCGTATAAGCAGTGCAGACCCATGGATCCAGTGACGGGCAATCCGGATTCTGACGGAAGAGGATCTTATCCTGAAGCGTCTTGAAATCCGTCACAGCCGTATTATACTTGGGATGAAACTGTTTCAGGTAGTGCATCGGAGCAATCCAGCGGTCAGGGCCGATGTTACCTTTGACCCACATGCAAAGCTGTTTGGCGGTCAAGGGTGCGGGGGTGCCGAAGGTCAGCTTCAAGGTGTAATCATCCACCAGGGTAAATTTGGTGACCGCGCCGGTAGCATCATGCCCGAATTCAGGAAGTGGATCGAATTGGGAGGCTTCTTTGGCCACGGTCAGGTCATCCCACCAGAACATGGTGTCCTTCATCGTGGCGGCCTGGCCGTCTGACCATTTGATGCCTTCGCGCATGTGCAGGGTCCATTCACTATTGTCGGCGTTGGTTTGCCATTTGTCGCATAGTCCAGGGGCAATGCCCTGTCCATCGTCGATCCAGCGCATGGGCGAGTAGCCGTACTGGCATTCTTCGATATAACCTCCCAGCCAACTGGAGAAGGTGTGGATTCGACCGCCGTACTTGCCGATCGTGTTGACCGGGGAGAGGGTCAGGGGAACCTTAGGCAGGCGCTGATCGAGGGGCGGCAGCTTACCAGCCTTCACAAGATCGGCCAATTGCGGAGCTTCTTGGACTTTGGCCAAAACAGCGGTTGGGACAGGCGTTGCGGTGGCGGCTTGGGTCGGGATACTGGTGGGTTCAGCGGTAGCTGCTACTGTTGTTGACAC
>DAIQPZ010000018.1:0-27699 GCA_036787065.1 Anaerolineaceae bacterium | reverse complement strand
ACCCGTTTTCTCTCGCGATCCGCCTGGGAGTGATCCTGGTGTTCCTGGCGGGCTGCGTTTCCACATCCGTCCCGCCGGTGCCAACCGCGAGCCCCGCAGCATTTCCAACGATTATTGCGCCCGGATCGCCAGCCACTCCCACGTCGGCTTCAATGTCCACGCTAGCCGCAGCGTCCACGTTGGTTTCAACGTCTACGGCCTCTGGGGCTTTGCCAACCGTACCATCAGAGACGCCTGCTTCGTCAACGGCGACCGTCTCTGCTGCATCTGCCTGCCCAGGCCAACCGTCGCCGGGCGGCGCGGCCGCGTTAAACGGCCAAACGACGTTGGCCATGAGCCTGGCGCAAAATGCCAAACCGGCCTTGGATGCCCTGGTGGAATTTGACCTGGCCACGTCCGTCCAGGTGAAGAACCCTTTCGACCCGGCCCAGATCGACCTGGTGGTTAACTATACCGCGCCGGATGGCAAGGTCATGACCATTCCAGCTTTCTGGTACCAGGCTTACGACCCTACCGGCGCCGCTCCGTGCGGTGACCCCGGTTGGAAAGCGCGCCTGACCCCCACCAGGCCGGGTAAGTGGACCGCTCAGGCCGAAATCCGCAAGCTGAAAGTCAAGAGCGCTTCTGTTTCCTTCCAGGTGGCGCAGGCGGACGCCAGGGGTTTCGTGCGCGTCAACGCGAAGAACCCGCGCTACCTCGCGTTTGACAACGGGGCCACCTATTTCCCAATCGGGCTCAACATCGGGTGGTGGAAGTCGGATCCGCTGGGCGATTACCAGCGCTGGATGGATAAGCTGCACGCCAACGGCGGCTCGTTGATCCGCGTGTGGATGGCTTCCTGGTCGTTTGGGATCGAATGGCAGGATACCGGCCTGGGTGACTACACCAAACGTGAGAGGCAGGCCTGGCTGCTCGACCAGGTCTTCAACATGGCCAGCCAGCGCGACATGACCATCGACCTGGTCCTGCTGAACCACGGGGCATTCAGCCAGACCACCAATCCCGAGTGGGACGCCAATCCTTATAACGTGGCCAACGGCGGGATGTGCCAGACCCCCGACTGTTTTGCCACCAACCCGCAGGCCCAGGATTATTTCAAGCGCCGCCTGCGCTATATCGCCGCGCGTTGGGGTTATTCGCCCAACCTGCTGGCCTGGGAATGGTGGAATGAAGAGGATTTGACCCCGATCAAGGAGGATGACCTGGCCGCCTGGGTCAAAAAAATGACGGTGACCCTACGCAGCTATGATCCATACCAGCATTTGATCAATATCAGTTTTGCCGGGAATAATTCCAAGAAAGTGCTCAGCCTGCCGGAGATCAGTTTTTCCCAGGTCCACCTGTACGATTTTCGAGACCCAACCCAGACTTTCAGCGATATTTACCACGACATGAGCCTGCTGGCGCCGAATAAACCCATCTTATTTGGCGAGTTTGGCTTTTCGGCGGCCATCGAGGACGCGAAATCGTACGATAAGACCGGCGCCCACCTGCACAACGGCGAGTGGATGGCGGCTTTTACCGGTTTTGCCAGCTCGACCATGTACTGGTGGTGGGACAGTTATATCGACCCGCTCAATCTATGGAGCCAGTTTGCCTCGCTCAGCCGCTTCCTCCATGGGGAGGACCTGGCGACTTTTACGCCGGGTAAAGCGACGCTTTCAAACCCGCTGGTGGCCAGCGCCCTGACCCTGCAAAATAACACGCGGGCGCTGATCTGGGTGAAAAACAACCGTTATGAGGCGGCCGTAACCGACGCGATGCTCGGTCAGCCGGTCCATGGGCTGGAACTGACCCTGAGCGGACTGAAAGACGGCTCATACCAGGTCACCTGGTACGACCCGATCGCTGCGAAATGGCTGGATACTGCACAGGCGACGGCCCAAAACGGCAAGTTGAAGGGTGTCGTGCCGGATTTCCTCAAGGACATGGCTGCGCGGGTCACTGCGCCATAAATGATTTTAATTTGACAATGCCATATGATTCACCCCTCCCCCGTCCCTGAAATGGGCGGAGCGTCTACCTGAGATTTGAGGTTTTAGTGACCTTACGGCCACTAAAACCTCAAATCTCAGGGTTTCCTCCCTTCCTGGGAAGGGGGTTAAAGGGATGGGGGAGTCCCAGTCACAAGGAGAACGCATAATGCCTCAAGCGCCCTTAAAAAATTATGCCCGGATGCACCTCGATATTTTCAATGGGAAAGATCCGGGCGCGGTATTGTGGCAGCCACGCCTGGAATTCTGGTATGCTGTGAACGCGAAACGCGGTACGCTGCCAGCTCACCTTAAAAACGCCAGCCTGATCGACTTGTATGATTACTGCCACGCTTCCATCCGTTATTCCGGTTTTCCCCTCAAGGTAAAGCGCTCCCTGGTAGAGGTCAAGGAAACCTGGATCGACCCTAAAAACTTTAAAAAGGTGTGGCAGACCCCTAAGGGGGAATTGACTGAAGTATTCCACTACGATGAATGGGGCATCTCGTGTTACAACTCGGAATATTTGCTCAAAACCCCTGAGGATTTTAAAGTTTACGAAGCGATCCTCGAGGATGAAAGCTGGTTCTGGGACCAGGCCGTCTGCGATGCTGCCCAGGCTGAAACCGGCCAACGCGGCGTGCTGCAATATTACGCGCGCCGTTCGCCGGTACAGAGCCTCTTTATCGAGACCATGGGTTTTGAGCCGGCCATTTTTATGATGGCTGACCGGCCGGACGTAACCGATGCCTATATCGCGGCGCGCACTCAGGCCGATGAAGCCATGTACGCCGTGATCTGCGGCAGCCCGACCCCCATCTTTAATTTCGGGGAGAACATCGATGCGGCCATGGATCCGCCGCGCATTTGGCGGCGCTACCTGCTGCCGTACTATCAAAAGCGGACCGCCCAACTGCACGCCGCGGGCATTAAAACGTTTATCCACGTGGATGGCGCGATGAAACCCCTGCTGCACGACCTCCAGAGCTGCCCCACCACCGCCATTGAGGCCTGCACCCCGCTGCCCCAGGGGGACGTAACCCTGGAGGAGATTAAATTTGCGTTGGGCGAGACCATCCTGGTGGACGGCATCCCGGCGGTATATTTCCTGCCCTATTTTCCCGAAGAAGAATTGATCAACTGCACACGCCAGGTCGTACGCATGTTCCATCCGAGGTTGGTCCTGGGGATTTCTGACGAAATCCCTCCGGATGGAGATATTGAGCGCGTGCGGCAGATCGGCGAGCTGGTCGAAAAGATAACCTTCCCCCAATGAAAAAAAGGAAATAACTATGAAGCAACCAACTTCTGATACCGAGCGGGCATCGACCCGGCTGCAGTCCAGCCGGCTGGCAGTGGAAATCGCCGCGCCGGGGAGCGTTTACCGCGGCGGCCGTTTCGATTGGAACGGCTTTGTCACCCAGGTCACCCTGGATGGCGCACACACCTTTTGTGTGCCGGAATCTTACACACCGGGGCGGGGCACTGGCGGGATTGGCATGTGCAACGAGTTTACCCACGAAGCGCTAATCGGTTACGCCGAAGCAAAGGTGGGCGAGACCTTCCCAAAGCTGGGAATTGGCCTTTTGAAGCGTCAGGATGAGGGGGGCTTCAACATATTCCGCCCACAAGAAATCGCGACCCTCTACCCGGTCAGCGTTGAAAACTCGGCCGATCAGGCCCGCTTCGTGGTCGAACCGCTGGACTGCCGTGGGTATGCCGTCCGCGAGGAGAAAATTTTGCGCGTCCAGGATAACCAGTTGTTCATTACGTATGAGATGGAAAATACCGGCGCCCGGCCGGTGCTGGTTAATGAGTACGTGCATAACTTCATAGGCATCGATCGCCACCCGGTCGGTCCCGACTACGTCTTGAGCTTCCCTTACCCCGTCCAACTGGATGCTGCCACGCGTTTTATGGAACCGGATGTGCTCAAGGTGGAAGGTCATACGATCAGCTTTCACCGCACGCCCACGCGCGACTTTTACTGCCGTCCCCAGGGCGCTACGCAGACAGGCCAGCCGCAGTGGGAGCTTCGCCACCTGCCAGGCGGGGTGGGCATGCGCGAGTTTGACGATTTTGCCCCCAAATCTGTGGCTGTCTGGGGGGTAGGCCACGTGATCAGCGCCGAGATATTTATCGAGATCCAGCTCCTGCCCGGTGAAAAGAAAACCTGGTCGCGCCGGTTTGAATTTTTTGATTGATCGCCCCGGTATATTCTTTCTCTCCACCCCTTTTAAGGGGGCGGGGCCGGGGTGATTGATTTCGCTCCAGAACGAAAATGCACCTTTGAAGGGTGATCTATTTCCTTGAATCCACGGCGCAAATCACTTTTTCGTCAGGAAAGATGGATGGCGTGATAGAATTAACGGGTAGAAGAATCACCCACATGGGCTTTTGAATTTTTCGGTCTGGGGTCCATAAGCGGTCCGATTTCTTGCGCTGCAACGCTGTATGGCTCCTGTAATGCTCCCGCAAATATTCTTTCTCCCCTCTCTTTTATGAGGAGAGGATTTATACCCAGGCTATCTCGATCGATTAACTGTCCAAAGGAGATTAGTTATGTCTTATCGTCATGGAAATTACTCGCATATGACCAGACGTGATTTTATCCGGACGGTGGGTTTATCTGCCGCGGGCCTGTTAATTGCCAGTTGCGCCCCTCAGGTGGCGACTGGCGTCCCGGCGGCGGTTAAGGCGACCGGCCTGAACCCGACTGTCGCGATTGCTAAAGCCGCGACGTATGATCCCAAGCTGATCCACCAACAGGTGCAGGCCGTGTTAGATGCCATTGGCGGGGTAAAAGACGTGCTGGCGCACGGTAACCGGGTCGCGATCAAGATCAATATCACCGGCAGTGCTCAAATGTCCAAGTTAGCCAATCTGCCCGAAGTTGAGACCTACATCACCCACCCCGAAGTGGTGCTTGCGTTGGGCCAACTGCTGCGCGATGCGGGCGCTACCAAGCTCTACATCGTCGAGGCGGTGTATTCGAAGGCCCACTGGCACGATTACGGCTGGGATGAAGTCGCCAAGTCGCTGGATGCGACCCTGGTCGACCTGAACGATACGGCTCCTTACAACGATTTCGCCCAGACCCCCGTCCCGAGCAATCCGTATATTTACGACAAGTTCACCTATAACCATATTTTGACCGATGTCGATGCCTTCGTTTCCGTCCCCAAAATGAAATGCCATAACACGCTGGGGGTGACCCAATCGATGAAGAACCTGGTGGGTACAGTTCCTTTCCGCTTCTATACCATTAAAGAGGGGGATGGTTACCGTTCCGGTTTCCACGGGCAGGCGGATGAAACCCCCGTGCGATTACCCAAGATTGTGATGGATTTGAACCGGGCGCGCCCGGTCAACCTGTCTTTGATCGACGGCATTATGACGGTTGAAGGCGGCGAGGGTCCGTGGATCAACGGGCTCAATCAGGTCAAGGCAGGCGTATTGGTGGCTGGCAAAGACCCCGTCGCGACAGATGCAGTAGCCACGTCCGTGATGAACTTCGACCCGTTGGTGGATTATCCCAACCCACCCTTCGTCCACGCTCACAACCATCTGAACATGGCGCGCGAACTGGGTCTGGGAACAAACATTTTGAGTGAGATCAAGGTGGTCGGCACACCGGTCAAGGACGTGCAGGTCCAGTTTAAAGTCAGTTATTAACCCATCGATTTAATGACAGAGGCCAGGCAGGAGCCCGACCTCTGTCATTAAATACCGCGCGTTAAATAAATTCAATCATCCGAAATTCTATCTTCTGTCCCTTTTCTCGGGGAACGGGGAGGGTCCTGTTATGATCGACCATGCGACCATTGAGGCATTCGGCCAGAGTGTTGAGAAAGAACTGCTCGAAGACATCCTGCCATTCTGGATAGAGAATACCGTCGACCGGCAAAACGGCGGCTTTTATGGCGAGGTGACCGGCGAAAAGGTGGTCGTACCGGCGGCGCCCAAGGGCGGGATATTGGGCAGCCGGATTTTGTGGACTTTTTCGCACGCTTACCTGGTCTATCGCAAGCTGGAATACTTGCAGATGGCCGACCATGCCTACCAGTTTCTGGTGGACCACCTGTGGGATCCGGTCTACGGCGGAGTTTTTTGGAGTGTCACTTCTCAGGGGGAACCGCTGGACACGCGCAAGCATACCTACGTCCAGGCCTTTTCGGCCTATGGCCTGTCGGAATATTATCGCGCCAGCCAGCGCCCAGAGGCGCTGGAGCGGGCTATCCAGATCTTCAAGCTGATCGAACAGCACAGCTACAACCCCGTTTACGGCGGTTACCTGGAAGCCTTCGACCGTCAGTGGAAGCTGGCGGAAGACCTGCGCCTGGCCGAGGACGTGGAGTTCAACTGCCAGAAAACGATGAATACGCACCTGCACGTCCTGGAAGCCTACACCAACCTCCTGCGCGTGTGGGATAACGCCAGGCTGCGCGCCAAACTCAAAGAGCTGATCGATGTTTTCCTCAAGTTCATCATCAGCTCAAAAACGTACCATTTTCTCATGTTCTTCGACATCGAATGGACTTCGCGGTCAACCACCGAGTCTTATGGGCACGACATCGAAGGCAGTTGGCTGCTCACCGAGGCAGCCGGCGTGTTGGGCGACCCCGAAGTGATCGCGCGGGTCAGGCCGGCGGCGTTAAAAATGGCGCAAGCTGTTTATGAGTCAGGCCTGGACAGCGACGGCGCCCTTTTCTATGAGAAGACTTCGGAGGGTGTCCTGCACGATAATAAGGACTGGTGGCCCCAGGCGGAAAACGTGGTGGGCTTCTTGAACGCTTACCAGCTTTCAGGGGACGAGAAATATTTCATGGCAGCCTACCGCGGCTGGCAGTTCATCCTCGATTATCAGGTGGATAAAGCGCACGGTGAATGGTACTGGGAGCTGACCCGCGATCGCCAGCCCGTACTCAGGCCGTTGGTGGAAATCTGGAAATGCCCCTATCACAACAGCCGGGCCTGCTACGAGGTGAAAGAGCGCCTTGAAAAATTAACCCGGTGAGCCAGACAACCTTCCCGATCGACCGGGACGCACCGATTACCGGCGAACAAATCGAGGCCCTGCGCGTGGCCGTAGGTTGGGATCGCATGACCGGCACATACGACCAGATCCTACCCCGTTCTTATACTTATTTTGTAACTACTCAGCCATGAGGTGAAAGTTGCCGAAATCGAGGTGTTTGCGGGTGCTTCGCACCCGCAAACACCTCGATTTCGGGTCTTATTCATGTGACCATGAACAGTCACAAATTATAAACATCAGGCAGTGGTCCGCATGGACCACTGCCTGATGTTATTTCAAAATTGTATCAGACCTTATATCACTGGTTCTGGCTGCGTGGCTTCTGTCTCCGCGCGTTTCAGGACCACTTCCTTCTGTTCGTTCAATTCCACCAGCACCGTGTCCCCATCTACAAAAGTGCCTGATAGAAGCGCATCCGAAAGCGGGTCTTCTACCTTTTGCTGGATCACCCGGCGCCAGGGGCGCGCGCCCATCTCTGGGTCGTAACCCTCGCTGGCAAGCTGGTTGAGTGCCTCTTGAGAAGCGCGCAAAACGATATCGTGGTCTTCCAGGCGTTTGGCCACCTTATCCAACTCGATCGCGACGATCTTCTGGATGTCTTCGCGGTTGAGCGCGTGGAATACGACCACGGCGTCCAGGCGGTTCATAAATTCAGGCCGGAAGACGCGCTTGAGTGAATCGAGCAGCTTCTTGCGCATTTCATCATAATCTTGATTTTCTTCAGTGACCTGGTCACGTTTGAGCGCAAAGCCCAACGAGGTCTGGCGCTTGATCATATCCGCGCCGATATTTGAGGTCATCACGATGATGGCGTTGCGGAAATCTACCTTGCGTCCGCGGGCATCGGAGAGGTGACCCTCTTCCATGATCTGCAGGAGCATATTGTGTGCCTCAGGATGAGCTTTTTCTATCTCATCGAAAACGACGATCGAATAAGGCCGGCGGCGCAGCGCTTCGGTCAACTGTCCGGCCTCTTCGTAACCCACATAGCCAGGCGGCGCGCCGACCAGGCGGCTGACGGTGTGGCGCTCCATGAATTCTGACATATCCAACTGGATCAAGGCATCTTCGCTGCCAAACAGGAAGCGCGCCAGGGCCTTGGTCGATTCCGTCTTTCCTACACCGGTTGGCCCAAGAAAGATAAAGGAACCAATCGGGCGGCGCGGGTCTTTGAGCCCGGCACGCGCGCGGCGGACGGCTTTAGCAATGGTAGAGATCGCTTCATCCTGACCGATAATGGCTTTGTGCAGCTCTTCTTCCATCTGCAGCAGCCGCTGCGATTCCTCCGCGGCGATCTGCATCACCGGCACACCGGTCCACATGGAAACCATCTCGGCAATATCGTTCGCGGTGACTACGGGACTGTTGCTGCGGTCCCAGCCGGTACGCAAGCGCTCGAGCTGGCCTTCCAATCCCGACTCGGTGTCAACCAGTTCTTGGGCATCATCAAATCGCCCATCTTCCACTGCCAGGGCATGGTTCTGACGCACCTGCCTGAGCTGATGGATCAAGTCCTTGGTGGTCTTGGCCGCCGGGCTTTTATACATTCTGACCCGCGATGAAGACTCATCGATCAAGTCAATCGCCTTATCCGGCAGGAAGCGTTCAGTTACGTAGCGGGCTGACAGTTGGGCCGCCGCAACGAGGGCATCATCCGAGATAATCAGGCGATGGTGCTCTTCATAAGCGCCGCGGATGCCGCGCAAAATTTCGATGGTCTCTTCCACGGATGGCTCGTTGACAATAATGGGTTGGAAACGCCGTTCCAGGGCCGCATCGCTTTCAATATGCTTGCGGTATTCATCCAGAGTGGTGGCGCCGATCACCTGCAGTTCGCCGCGTGAAAGCGCCGGCTTCAGGATGTTGGCCGCATCGACGGACGAACCCGCCGCGCCAGCCCCCACCAACATGTGCACCTCATCAATGAAAAGAATTGCACCGGACGACTTGAGCTCGTCAATTACCCGTTTCAAACGCTCTTCGAACTGGCCGCGGTACATCGTCCCGGCAACCAGTGAACCCACGTCCAGTTGCAAAATGCGCTTATCCAGCAGCGGGGCCGGAACATCGCCTTCCAGAATACGCTGGGCCAGGCCTTCCACGATGGCGGTCTTGCCCACCCCAGGTTCCCCGATCAGAGCAGGGTTATTCTTGGTGCGCCGGGCAAGGATCTGGATCACCCGCTCAATTTCCATCTGGCGGCCAATTACCGGATCCAGCTTGCCTTCTTCGGCCAGCGAGGTTAAGTCCACCGCCAGTTGGTCCACCAAAGGGGTCTTGGGCCGCGCCGCCTGTTCTTTTTGCTGGGACTGCGCCCGTCCACCGGCTGCCGGTGGCTGAGCAGCGTTAGCGGTGCTGCTTTCTTGCAACACTCGGCGCGTCTGGCGCCGGATCTGTTCGGGGGTGACACCCAGCTTGCGCAGTACATCCATCGCCACGCCATCGTTATAACGGACCAGACCGAGCAGCAGGTGTTCAGTACCAATATAGTGATGCCCCATCCGGCGCGCTTCTTCGATAGCAAACTCTAACACTTGCTGCGTGCCGGGGGCCAGATCGATCTTATCACCGCGGTAATTTCCGGTACCGCTTAACCGGTCAATGATTTCTTTTACACGGTCGACTTCCAGGCCAAGATCACGTAACACTCGCCCGGCGACCCCTCCCTCTTCCTGAATTAAGGAAAGGAGAAGATGCTCTGTGCCAATTTTATCCTGGTGCATCCGTTCGGCTTCTTGATGGGCCAAACTCAGCACATGCCGTGCCCTTTGGGTAAAACGCTCCATACCAGCCAAGGCTATTTCCTCCTCGATCTACTTACTCACACCAACCTATCCCAAAAAATAATAAACGGCGTGTCACCTGGGATATTCGCCTGCCTTCAGGTTTCCAGCTTAGCGTCATCACCGCATCTGGATAGGTTGCCTGTAGTATGACAATTGCGTATCCCTTGATGCAGCGTGATACGCAACGATTTGACGAAAAAGGCTTCTATGATCTTAGCCTTTTAGGACCTCGACCCCTTGATGTGGTAAAGGTCCACACATATTTAGAGCAGGCCACTTACAACACACTCATGGCCTACGCTTGTAAAGTCACTCATTTGATTCTACCAAACTTTATGGGAATATGGGTCATCCTTTTAGGCGATTAAAAGGTTGATCTAGGTAACTCCCCTGGTATACATGAACAAGGTCCAAATTTGAGGTGTTTGTGGGTGCGATGCACCCACAAACACCTCAAATTTGGGGACTCTCTTCCCGTGGGGAGTCGTTACGATCCATGGGATTATTCAGCCAGCAGATAAGCTAATATCCATTGAGTCGTCGCCACCAGTGCATCCAGATGGGTGCGCTCATAATTATGCGAGGCATCCACCCCGGGTCCAATCAGCGCAACCGCCACATCGCCCCCCGCCCGCCAAAATGCCTCGCCATCCGACCCGTAATAGGGGTAAATATCAACTTTGTAAGGGATAGCGTTGGCCTCAGCCAACTGCTTTAAGTGTTGGCTCAATCGATAATGATAAGGTCCCCCCGAATCCTTGGCGCACAGCGTGGCATGGAACTCGTCCGAGTTTTGCCCACTGCCGATCGCCGCCATGTCTACTGTGACCAGTTCGGTCACATCCGCCGGGATGCCAGCCGCCGCGCCATGCCCCACCTCTTCATAATTGCTGAACAGCAAAAAGGCCGGTTGGCTGGGTTTCAACCCGGCATCGTGCAGGGTCTTAACCGCTGAAACCAGGCAGGCTGCGCAGGCTTTATCATCCAGGTGGCGTGAACGCACGAAATTATTGGTAAACTCGACCCGCGGGTCAAGCACCACAAAATCGCCCACCCCAATTCCAAGCGCGCGGGTATCTTTGTCGCTGGTGGTGAGCGCATCCAGACGCACTTCCATGTTGTCGGCATCTCGTTTGGTTTCGTTCACCAGGGGTCCAAACACATGCGTTGAAGCCATTGAAAACAAAATTGCGCCGCGCACAGTCTTTCCCAGCGACGTATAAACGCTACAGCCTTCCCCTTCGATCGAATTCCAGGCATAACCCCCAATCTGAGTCATTCGCAGCCGTCCGTTGGGCTTAATTTCTTTGACCATGGCCCCCAAAGTATCCACATGGGCCGTCAGGGCGCGGCGTTCACCGGGCTGGGCGCCCGGCCAGTGCACCGTCAGTGCACCTTTACGGGTACGCGCCAGTTCCAGGGAAGGGTAAGCCGACAAGGCGCGCTCGACGCAGGCAATCCCGGCTTCTGTATAACCGGTTGGGCTGGGTGTATTGAGCAATTCGGTCAGAAATTGCACCAAAAAAGACGTATCAATCGCTGGAATTTTCATAGAAGTCCCCTGATCCATTCAAGAATGCGCCACGATCCCTTCGAAGCGGGCGATTTTCTCACGCCAATCCTCTGGAACCCCGATGCTGGTTTTTTGGTGGTAATCGTATGCCACCATCAACGCTTCGCCTTTTGCCAATGGGGTGTGTGTTGCCCCATCTTCGAGCGCGTATTCAAAGATCAGGCTCTTATTCCCGATGCGAGATACGCGCATTCCGGCCTGAACGTTCTGGTTGAGGTAAATTGGCGCCAGGTAACTGACATGCACATCGGCTACGATCAAGCCCAGGTCTAAAAAAGAAGTACCGTTCCAAAGTTCCAGTTTTTGAAGATAGGTGATGCGGGCCTGTTCGATGTAGGTCAGGATGCCTGCGTTATTGACGTGTCCTTGCGGATCGAGATCGCCATAGCGCACCTGAATCGGGCAAATGAAACGATAACCAGGCATAATTTTCGTATAATAACACAAAAACGGTTGAATTAGTAAAAGGTCATCCTCGATGAATGACCTCTGTCACTTGCTCATACAGACAATTTGGAATAAACTAAAAGTGGGTAAACTTTATCATAATATTGAATAGAACAGGAAAATTGCTATGCAAATCACGCGACAGGCTGATTATGCTCTCCGCGCTATGTCTTATCTGGCTTTGCTCGACCCCAACCGACGGGCCGCAACCAGCCAGATTGCTGAAGAGCAACATATTCCCCCTTCATTTCTTGCTAAAATCATCTCTCAATTATCCATCGCGGGCTTGATCCACACATCACGAGGTGCGCGTGGTGGAGTCTCTATAGCTCGGGATCCATCCGCTATCTCTATTTTGGATGTGGTCGAAGCGATCGATGGTCCCATTTCTTTGAATATTTGCACCGATAACGCATCCTCAGACTGCAGCCTTGGCGATCAATGCGTTATGCGTACCTTATGGTGCGATGCACAGGCGGATCTGGTCGGCCGGCTACGGCGTGCTAACTTTGGGCAGGTAGCGGCGCAGCAGCGATCCGCGGCGCAGAAGCGATTGTCCCAGATTGTATTTGAACCGGAAAAATTAGCATCGGTTAATTAATCGGCGCGGGAGATGGAGCATGACCGGAGGTTCACCGGTTGGCCGCCAATGGCTTGTGATTCGTAAAGATGGGACCCCCCTGGTGGATTGGGGAGATGGTCTTTATCAGGATATTGCCAGTGGTGATTTCCTTCATCTCTTAGAGAAGGACATCAGCCACTCAATTTCTGATGACGAACTGGATCAACTAAAAGTGGTTGGGCTGGTGATGGATTATAACGCCAGCCAGGTATATATGAGACCCTTACCAGAACGTCCTACCCGAACACTCGATTAGAGCGGTTGCATATCCAGGCCAGCCATGGGAAAAGAGTCACCGAATTTGAGGTATTTGTAGGTGCGAAACACCCACAAATACCTCAAATTCGGGCCTTTTTTAAGATGCTAATCCACTCAGCCGCTCAACTTCTAACCCTGGCAGGTGGTCCACAGCGAGGCCAAGACCTGGGGCGTTTAGGCATTATCCCGGATGGCGCCGTTCTGGTTCAGGATGGGATCATACTGGCGGTGGGACCGACCGAAACGCTGAAAAAAAATTACCCGCATGAGCCTACCCTGGATGCCAGTGGCAAAGTGGTCATGCCGGGTTTTGTCGATCCGCATACCCACCTGGTGTGGGCCGGAGACCGCGCCGCTGAATTTGAGCTGCGCTTGCAGGGCAAAACTTATCTCGAAATTTTAGCCGCTGGGGGAGGTATCCTCTCCACCGTTCAGACCACTCGCGGTGCTTCTATAGATGACCTGCTGGCCCAGACCCGCATGCGCGCACAAACCCTCTTCCGCCACGGGACCACCACGGCCGAGGCCAAAACGGGTTACGGTTTAGAATGGGGAGCCGAGCTGCGCCAACTCGAGGTGCTTATGCGCCTGAACGAGCTGGGTCCGCTGGAGATAACCCCGACTTTTCTGGCTGCCCACGCCATTCCACCAGAATATCAGAATGACCCGGATGGTTATACCCGCCTGATCGGTGGGACCATGCTCCCAGCCCTCGCCCAATGGTGGCAGGCACATGCCCCCGGCCAACCTTTACCCTTTATAGACGTTTTTTGCGAAACAGGCGCTTTCAGCCTGGGACAATCGCGATACCTGTTAGAAACGGCCAAAGCGGCTGGTTTTCCCCTAAAAATCCACGCAGATGAATTCGACAACCTGGGCGGCGCCAGCCTGGCCGCCAGCCTGGGCGCAGTATCGGCGGATCACCTGGTTAAAACTTCTCCCGCCGATATTCAGGCACTCGCCGCGAGCCAGACAGTAGCGGTCGCTTTGCCCTGCACACCTTTTGGTCTGGCCGAAAAGGCTTATACCCCTGCTCAAGCCATCCTTGAAGCCGGCGGCCTGTTGGCTATCGCCACCGATATTAACCCGGGCACTGCCTGGTGTGAAAGTATGGCGTTTGTGATCGCCCTGGCCTGCCGCGCCTTGCGCCTGACTCCAGCCCAGGCCATCGCCGCGGCCACGATCAATGCGGCCGCCGCGATCCAACGCGCCGGACAAATTGGCTCGGTCGAACCCGGCAAACAGGCTGACCTGATCCTGCTCGGTGTTCCCGATTACCGCCATCTCGGCTACCGCTTCGGCACCAATCTTGTAACTCAGGTGATCAAGAAGGGTAGAGTCTATGATTACGATTAATTCGGCCCACATCCCGTTCGTTATTCAACTGCTTATTTTGGTGGTGGGGGTCATCCTGGTCGGCAGCGCGCTGCGCTTCCTGGTACGGCTGGCATGGCGCATCATCGGCCTGGTATTTACACTGCTCATCATCGTGGGTGGAGTCCTGCTTGTGTTACAATTCCTGCATCAATAAGACACAGGGACCCAACAAAACGATGCCCACGATAGAAGAAGCCCGTTCCTGGTATAACCAGGCTGACCCCGTCCACGATTTCGATCACGTCCTGCGTGTTTACACCATGGCAGAACGCCTGGCCCAGGCGGAAGGCGCCGACCTGGAGATCGTCCGGGCGGCCGCCCTGCTACACGACGCCCAGGGCAGCGCCCCGGGTGGCGCTGGCGAGGAACGCGCCAGCCATCACCATACCTCCGCTGAATTTGCCGCTCAGGTGCTGCGATCAGAGGGCTGGCCGGTTGAGCGGATTACCGCTGTACAGCACGCCATTCGCGCGCACCGCTTTCGCGATCAATCCGAACCTCCGCAGACTCTGGAAGCACGCATTCTGTTTGATGCAGATAAACTCGATGTGCTGGGAGCGATCGGGGTGGCGCGTACCATCGCCTACGCCGTCCTGGATGGGCAGCCGGTCTATGCCGAACCCTCTGAGCTTTTTCGCCAGACCGGTCAAAGGGAACCTGGCGAACCGCACAGCTCATACCATGAATATATTTTCAAACTCAAAAAAGTGAAGGATCGCCTCTTCACCCCCACGGCCCGCAACATTGCCGCGGGCCGGCACCAATTTCTGGTCGATTTTTACGATCGCTTGCAGGCTGAACAGCGCGGTGACGCATAACCTTATGCTACCTACCGACTCAACCTGGTGGAAAGGTCCAAATTTGATGTGTTTTGCGCTTACACGAGTAAGATCCTACACCTCAAATTCGGGGACTCTCTTCTCACGCCTGAACAGTTACGCTAAAATAAACAAAAAAACGCAGATTGCACGCACCAAACGATTATTGCAAACCCTTTCACCTGACCAAAAACCGTCCTTTGAGGCCATGCTGGCACAATCGATGAGCGATCGGAATGAAATAAAGAAAGAGCTCGACCCACTCCATCAAATCCTTTCTGAACAAACGGACTCATAAACTATGCCGCCTTCATTGGATGAACTTCAAACCCTGGCGCGCCAGGCTGGGGAAATATTGCGCGGGGGATACGGTCTGGAGCATACCATCCAGCATAAAGGTATCACCGACCTGGTGACAGAGATCGATCACCTCTCCGAAGACCTGATTATCCACACCATCCGCCAGAGCTACCCCAGCCATCGCATCGTCACCGAAGAAAGCGGCAATCTGCAAGGAGACACGGATCACTGTTGGTATATCGACCCCTTAGATGGCACACTCAATTACGCGCACGGTTTGCAACTCTTTTGTGTATCGATGGCTTACGCCGAACAGCAAGAAGTGGTTCTGGGCGTGGTGTACGATCCCATGCAGGATGAGTGTTTCAGCGCCGAGCGCGGCAGAGGCGCCTGGTTGAATGGCAGGCCTATCCACGTCTCCACAACGCCCGATCTCATACACAGCCTGCTGGCAACCGGATTCCCCTACGATCAATGGGACAGCCCCTTAAACAATCTGGAATTTTTCAACCGTTTTTCCCGGCGCACTCAAGGTGTGCGCCGCCTGGGATCGGCCGCCCTGGACCTGTGTTACGTGGCATCCGGTCGCGTAGATGGGTTTTGGGAGATCAGTCTCAAGGTGTGGGATATCGCCGCGGGTAGTCTGATCGTTCAGGAAGCCGGCGGGGTCGTCTCGCAGCTATTCGGCACGCCGCACAGCCTGGCGCCGCCTATCAGCATCCTGGCAGCCAACCCGGTCATCTATCCCTTGATGCAGGACGTGATCAGGATCCCTTAGAGGGGATTCCACCGCGATTCTTAATGATGTAAAATAGATAGCATGCAGCCCACATTGCCCCTAGACCAGGTCATCCAGGGAGACTGCCTGGATGTGTTGACAGACCTGCCGGCCGAATCGGTCGACATGGTCTTTGCCGATCCCCCGTACAATCTTCAATTACAACAAGAACTGTGGCGCCCGAATATGACCCGGGTGGACGCCGTCGACGACGATTGGGATCATTTCGATAGTTTTAGCGCTTATGATGACTTTACAACGCGTTGGCTGGATGCTTGCCGGCGGGTATTAAAAAAGACCGGCACCTTATGGGTGATCGGCTCCTATCATAATATCTACCGGGTGGGAACGATTTTACAGAACCTGAATTACTGGATCTTGAATGACGTGGTGTGGGTAAAATCGAACCCCATGCCCAATTTCCGCGGGGTGCGTTTCACTAATTCGCACGAAACACTGATCTGGGTGCAAAAAGAGCGCGGCGCAAAATATACCTTTCACCATCACAGCATGAAATCTTTAAATGATGAGCTGCAAATGCGCAGCGATTGGGTCATCCCGATTTGCACCGGTAAAGAACGCTTGCGCGTAAATGGGGAAAAAGCTCACCCGACCCAAAAGCCCGAGGCGCTTCTTTACCGCGTCATCACTGCCTGCACCAATCCAGGGGATGTGGTACTCGATCCATTTTTTGGCACCGGCACCACTGGAGCCATGGCGCGCCGCCTGCACCGTCATTTTGTGGGGATCGAACGTAATTCATTCTACGTGACCCTTGCCCAGGAACGAGTCAGCGGTATCATGCAGGTAGAATTCGATCCGCCCTTGTATGCTGCGTCCGATCCGCGTCGCTTTGAGCGCATTCCCTTCGGGTCCCTGTTAGAAAACGGCCTGCTCATTGCTGGACAAACTCTTTACTTTGGTTCCACTGGCGAAGTTACGGCGCGCATCCTGGCCGATGGCGCCCTGGAATATGGCGGGCAGCGCGGATCCATTCACCAGATTGCACACCAGATCCGCCAGGCGCCCTGCAATGGTTGGGAAGCCTGGTATTATCAGGATGAATCCACCGGACAGCGCATCGTGATCGATGCCTTACGCAAGCAGTTGCGCGAAGCGAAATGACCCAGGAGGATTAATGACCGACCACCCTACCTCTTTTGACCTCTCCCATTGGAGCCTGGCAGACCTTTTTCTATTTCCGGATGGCCCGGAAATAGAAAGCGCCTTCAAAGACCTGGAAACAAAAATCTACGCGTTTGAGGCCTATCGCGTGCGCCTGTCGGATAGCTTGTCCCCGGCCGAATTCAATCAGGCCCTCCAGCAAATCGAAGCGATTTACCGCATCGCTTATCGTTTGAATGCTTACGCGGGTTTGTGGTTCAGCGAAGACACCCAGAATCAGTCCGCGCAGACCCTGATGGCGCGCGTCGATCAAACCATCGCCAGCATGACCAACCGCACCCTGTTTTTTAGCCTGTGGTGGAAATCTGTGGATGAAACCCAGGCCAGCCGCTTAATGGCTGGTTCGGGTGATGTGCGTTACTGGTTGGAACAGACCCGAAATTTCAAAAAATACACCCTTAATGAATCCGAAGAGAAAATCATCAATATCAAAGATTTAACCGGTTCGAGGGCGCTGGATACGCTATACCAATCTATCACCAACCGTTATACCTTCAAACTTGAGATCGATGGGCACATGCAGGAGCTGACGCGTGGTGAGTTAATGGTGTATGTCCGCCACCACGATCCTGACTTGCGCAGCAGAGCCTACCGAGAACTGTACCGGGTCTACGAGCACGAGGCCCCCATCCTGGGTCAGATCTACCAGTTTCTGGTCAGAGATTGGCACAATGAAAACATCGACCTGCGCAAATTTGACCATGCCATGATGCCGCGCAACCTATCCAATGATATCCCCGGCGAAGTGATCGACATCCTGCTGGATGTCTGCCAGCAGAACGCACCGTTATTCCAGCGCTTCTTCCGGCTCAAAGCGCGCTTGCTGGGAGTGCCGCGCCTGCGCCGGTATGATATTTACGCACCCCTTGGAAAATCCGAAAAACAATACACCTTCAACCAGGCGGTCGAGCGGGTAATGGAGGCATTTAACCGCTTTGACCCGACCCTGGCCGCCCTGGCCCGGCAGGTGCTTGCCGACGGTCACGTGGACAGTGAAGTGCGTAAAGGCAAACGCGGCGGCGCTTTCTGCTGGACGGCCTTGCCCGATCTGACTCCATGGGTGCTGCTCAATTACCAGGGACGCCCGGATGACGTCGCTACCATGGCACACGAACTGGGACACGCCATCCATTCCCAACTGGCCGCTCATCACAGCCTGCTGACCCTGCACCCCAGCCTACCGCTGGCCGAGACGGCCTCCACCTTTGGGGAAATGATGCTGATTGACCACCTCCTGGCCCACGAAAGTGACGACCAGGTGCGGCGTGATCTGCTATTCCACCAGGTAGATGATGCTTATGCTACCATTATCCGCCAGGCCTTCTTTGCCCTATTCGAACGTAGAGCCCACCAGATGATCCATGACGGTGCATCGATCGATGAGTTAGCCCAGGCCTACCAGGAAAACCTGGCGGCCCAATTTGGCGATGCCGTTGAGATCGGCGACGAATTCCGCTGGGAATGGGTCTCCATTCCTCATATTTTCAGCACCCCATTTTATGTCTATGCTTATGCTTTTGGGCAGCTTCTGGTTTTATCCCTTTACCAGCAGTATATCGCAGAGGGCGAGACCTTCAAACCTCGCTATCTGAGTATCCTGGCTGCCGGCGGTTCCATGGCTCCGGTCGAACTGTTGGCCCAGGCTGGTATCGACATCCGCCAGGCGAGCTTCTGGCAAGGCGGCTTTGATGTGATCCGCGGCCTGGTGGAAAAACTCGAAGGACTGCCTCTCGACCAGGCCAAGTAGAAGCGGTTATTCAACCAGCTCTTCATCTTCAGGAACGACGGGTTCTTCTTCTCCAGTCCGCCGTTCGAGCATTTGCATGCCTGTAACGATCACCTTGGTAAAGTAACGCGTTTCTCCCTCGTGCTCGTAACGGTCGGTTTTCAAACGTCCTTCCAAATAAACCAACTGGCCCTTGTGCAGGTACTGCTGGCTAATTTCTCCAACCCTCCCCCAGGCTTCAATGTTAAACCATTCCGTCGTGGTTTTGGCTTCGCCACTGGCATTTTTCCAGCGGTGATCAACGGCCAGAGAATAAGCGCATAATTTCTTGCCTGTGGGCGTAAAGCGAGTTTCCGGATCTTTTCCTAAATGCCCGATCAATTGAACCCGATTAAGTGAAGGCATAATTTTCCTCCTGATGAGCAGGTCTTCTAATTGTGGTATATTTAGTTTAGATCAGAGTTTATCCCTGTCAAGTAAAAGATGGGTATGAAAACTTCAACGAATCAGGAGTCATCCGATGTATATTGCCATTGAAGGCGTGATCGGGGTGGGGAAAACAACCCTGGCCCGGCTGCTCCAGCCTTTATTCAATGCCGATCTGCTGCTTGAAGTCTTCGAAGAGAATCCTTTTTTGAACGATTTTTATAGTGATCGCCAGCGTTACGCATTCCAGACACAAATATTTTTCTTGCTCAGCCGTTACCACCAACAGCGCCAGGCTATTCCCCCTGTGCTTTCGGCGGGACGATTCCTGCTTTCCGATTATACCTTTGATAAAGACTCTATCTTCGCCCAAATTAATTTGCAAGGGGATGAGCTGACCACGTATCACCGCGTGCACGAGGCCCTGGCTGAAAAAATACCCACGCCTGACCTGGTGGTATACCTGCGGGCCGATTCTGAAGTTCTGATGCAACGCATTGCCCTGCGCGACCGTTCATATGAACGGAAGATGGAACGGGCTTATATCGAACAACTGCACCAGGCTTATGAAGATTTCTTCGCCAGACCCCATGCTGATTTCCCCTCCCTGGTGATCGACACCAATCAGCTCAACATGATGAGCCAGGTGGGAGATTTAAAATATGTTGAGACCCGCATCCGCCAGGAGCTCAAGTTGTCGCCTTTCCAACAAGCGCTTCCTCTCTAAGTTGGGAGGCTTGGCTATCTATAACCCGTCTCGAATTGATGAGAGCACCCTATGCACATCACCCGTGAAACGCTTCTAAAAATCGCAAAAGATACTGTCACCCAGCAGCTCAGCACCCGGCACGACCTCGTCTCCATATTTATGGTTGGATCGCTCCTCACGGATGAACCACTGCTTGGCGGTACGAGCGATATCGATCTGGTGTTTATCCATGATCGCCAACCAGACGTTGAACGCGAAATTATCCGCTTGAGCCCCGAAATCACCCTGGATATTGCCCACCAGCCCCAATCGGAATACAATCAGCCACGACACCTGCGTTTGCATCCATGGATCGGCCCCGCCATTCACGACAGCCATATCGTCTTATACGATACCCAGCATTGGTTTGAATTTACCCAGGCCAGTGTTACCTCTCAATTCTACCTGCCCGAAAACGTCTTTGCCCGCGCTCATCAGGGCATCGAGCGGGCGCGTCAGATCTGGCTGGAAATGCAAATGAATCCGGGAGAACCGGGCAAGTCGCTGATAAACTATCTTAAGGCGGTCGAAGCGGGCGCAAATGCGGCGGCCAGCCTGACAGGCGCCCCCCTGACGGAACGGCGCTTCCTTTTAAACTTTCCTGAGCGGGCGCGCGCGATCAACCGGCCCGGCCTTACCAATGGACTGCTTTCTTTGATTGGGGCGGACCAGATTGAGCCGGGACAGATCAAATCCTGGCTGCCCGCCTGGCATGAAGCCTACCAATCCCAATCGGATAATGAACGCCGTCCGATCCGGCTCCATCTCGACCGCCGGCTTTACTATGAACGCGCCATTGAAGCGTTATTGGCCAGCGAAATGCCGGCAGCCGCTTTATGGCCGCTGCTGAATACCTGGGCAGAAGTGGACTATCACCAATCGCCTGAATCACCCACTCAAAAAGACTGGCCAGGCGTAATTCAGTCGTTACATTTAGGCGGCGATCAGTTTACTGGTAAATTAGAGGCGCTGGATGCCTACCTGGATACTGTTGAGGAAATTCTGGATGATTGGGCAAAATCTAATGGTATCGCTTAACAAGAACACCCCTATATATGCCTATACTATGCGAACTACTTTCCCAGCCGTCCAATTAAATTATCCCCCAACCTGTGGATAAACTGCTTAAAACTGTGGATAACTGTGTTTAAGTGTGGAAAACTCGCTCATTTGTGCACAAATTTATTTTCTGCGCCCTATAAACACCCCCCCATATATGGGGGGTGTTTTTTTACCACCCCTCTATTTAATCCCCCCCCATTTTAAGCCTTAAAAATGAGACGTTTATTCTTTCTATCATTTATTTATCCACTGAGTGCCTGTGGATAAAAGGGAGTGACTCTACCCAGGGATTCACCTATATGTGGGGGGATCTTTACGTACTGGTCACAAGTGTAGGGGGTTGTCTTCACTGAATTGTTATTTATCCACATATCCACAGTCTCTATTACAACTATTATTAATTAATCCTTGTATAAAAAAACTATAACAATCAATATAGGTCTTTGGGAATTGCCGTGGCGAATCCCACCCAAAATGCGGCCCATTCCACGGGAAATCCTGGAGAACAATAAATATCTTCTTGATTCTCCTTAAAGAATCTTGTACAATCTTAATGACTTTAGGAACTTATAAATGTAATTAATGCCCCGTTAAATCGTAATCAATATTGTCGCATTGTACGTTCAATAGGAAGGGAGATAAACAATGGATATCATTAAAGTTTCGGCGAACTCCCGCACTGCAGCTGTAGCTGGGGCTATTGCTGGGGTAATTAGGGAACACAAACATGCTGAAGTTCAAGCCATTGGGGCCGGAGCAGTTAATCAGGCAGTTAAGGCGCTGGTATTGGCTACTGGTTATTTGACGAACGATGGGATTAATATCGTCTGTGTTCCTCAATTTGTTGACGTAGATATTGAAGGAAAAGTGCGCACGGCGATCAAGCTGGTTGTTGATCCGCGTTAAACCAGGCTTAACCCTTTACTATATTTCTTCAGGGGTAAAGATGACTTCATCTTTGCCGGTAAGTTTTTCTTGCACTTTTTTAGTCACCAGGTCCAGATGTTTTGGATGCCCCACATAATCCAGGTCGTCGGCTGGTACGGTCAGCACAGGGCAGAGAGTAAAATTGCTGATCCATTGTTCGTATAGTGTGTTTAATTGTTTCAGGTAGCCAGCGCTGATACTGAGTTCGTAAGTACGGTTGCGGCTGGCAATCCGGTCTAAAAGTGTTTTTTCCGATGCACGCAGGTAGATCACCAGGTCGGGTGGAGTGAGCAGATCACTCAGTACGTGGTATAAGTCTTGGTAGGTAGCGTAATCTCGCTCGCTGATTGCACCTTGAAGGTAAAGGTTGCGTGCAAAAACTTCAGCATCTTCATAGACGCTGCGATCCTGGATGACTGCGCCAGGATAATTGAGCAGCTCGCGATGGATACGCAGCCGGTGAGTCAGAAAAAATAATTGAGAATGGTAGGCCCAGGCACGCATATCCTGATAAAAATCGGCCAGGTAAGGGTTTTGGGCTTCAGGTTCGTAAAAAGGCTGGTATCCCAGATTCTGACAAAGCAGTGATACCAGGGTGGATTTTCCAACGCCAATATTACCGGCGATGGCAATAAATTTTTTCATTTTTCCTCGACTGGTTTGTTTACTGAAAGCGAAGCTATTTAAGCAAAGGCTATTTGGAGATTTGCCCGGCAATTTCCATGTCGATCACCTGTTTGAAGTACTCGTAGGGTTGGGCTCCCACCACAGCTAACCCATTAATAAAAAACGTCGGCGTGGATTGAATCCCCAAATTAGCGGCAAAACTATAATTGGATTGGACGGTGGTCTGGTAACGGCGATTATTCAAACAGTCATTGAACTGATTCATATCCATTTTTAAAGTGGAAGCATACTTTTGGTACCCATCCATCCCCAACTCATACTGTCCGGTGAAAAGCAGATCGTGATATTCCCAATAATTGCCCTGTTCCCCGGCACAGTAGGCCGATTCAGCCGCGGAAACGGCGTTTGGGTGCAGCCCGGTTAATGGGAAATCCCGGTAGACAAAACGAATTTTATCTTTGTAATCCTGCAAAAGGCGGTGATAGACCTCATCGTGCCATTTACGGCAGTAGGTACATTCGTAATCGCTGAACTCGACCAGGGTAATGGGGGCATTAGCGGGACCGATAGACGGGCTGCCATCGGTGGAGATGTCGTAGCGCTTGGTTTGCTGGGCCGAAACGGGGGTACTTGAAGTCGAAGTTGAAACACTGGCGGTCGGGAACCTGCTGGATTTTCCCCAAAGCAGGTAGCCAAGTCCCAACCCGGCTAGAAAGACCAACGGCAGTAGCAAAACTACCAGGCTGTTTTGTTTTAAGGGATCGGGCCGATTCATGCCAAATGGTTCTGGATCGGCCACAGGTTTGTTATCGGCTGATATTTCTGGAGTAGACACTGGCTGGTTGGGGAAATTTTCGTTCATCCTATTGATTATAACCACAGGCCTTGAGTGAGTCGAGATACATATTCATAAAAACTAATTACAGGGTAATTTCGTAATATTGATGTAAACTTAGATAGTTTCGTATAAAATAGTTGAATAAATCGTAACTGCTCAGGTCTATGTGAAAAAGGCCCGAATTTGACGTGTTTCCGGGTGCGAAGCACCCGGAAACACGTCAAATTCGGAAACTTTCATCCCACGGCTGAGTGGTTACAATAAATCAACCCTTCGTAAACAGGGACGGGACCATGGATATTGAATTTGTTGAAGGAAATCAAGATTTGCTGGATTGGATCAGCCCGCTGTGGACCAAACTGAATGCATACCACCGGCGGAATTCGCACCAGTTCATCGTATATTATAGCCGGTTAACCTTCCAGCAAAGAAAAGCCATTTTGCTGGACAAAGCCCAGAATGGGATGATGCGGGTCGATCTGGTCAGGTTGAAAGAAGAGGATGACTATGTGGCGTACAGTGTCACCACGATCTCCTCCACCCATGAAGGGGAAATTGATTCTTTGTTTGTGGCTGAACCCTATCGCAAGAATGGGATTGGCGAGGCGTTAATGCAGCGTGGGTTGGTCTGGCTGGACCGGCACCAGGTAAAAGTCAGGCGGGTGGCGGTGGAGACCGGGAATGAAGATGCTTTTGGATTTTATCAGCGTTATGGCTTCTTTCCAAAGCACATTATCCTGGAACAAGTCGATCAAAAGCAACTGGTTATCATTGAAGGATCGGGTGAGGTTAAAAATGGTTCAACTCGTTCTCGAAAGAAAAAATAAGCCAACCGAATTTACCTTACACTGAGATGAAAGTGGCCCTTATCGTGGATGACACAAGCCGGCCGACCCCGGTCGAAACACTCCTTCCACCGGTCCTGGCTGAATTAGAGCGCGCCGGTTTGGTCATAAAAGATCTCACCCTTGTGCCTGCCCTGGGCGTGCACCGCCCTTCGTCACTTTTGATGACGATCTGCCCGCCGCCATCCAGGCGGCCCGGCGCCGTTTTCCGGGACCTGCCACCGTGCTAATTTTTCCCCATGGAGGGACGACCTATCCGGCTTTTAATCCCCATACGTCAGGTGAGGCTGCGGCGTAAGAACACCTTGGTAAATTCTTCCACCAGCGCTGGCAAGAGCGCGAGGGACACGACGACGCCCCATTCCTGCAGGTTGAGCACGTGCGTGTTAAAAATGGGCTGAAGGAAGGGCACACACACCACCAAAAGCAGCAAAGCAATCGAGAAACCGACCGCGACCTGCATATATCGGTTTGAAAATAGGCCGAGTTGTAAGAGTGACTGCCGTTCTGAACGCACGGTATAAGCCCGGAAAAGCTCGACCAACGAGAGGGTGACAAAGGCCATGGTTTCGGCCGATTGAACGTTCACCCCGCTCCACTTATATTGTAAAAGATAGAGCAGAGGGTTGGCTCCGGCGGGGATGCCTTGCGCTTGCAGATGCCAGATTAATCCCAGGCAAAATGCCGTTAATACCACCGCCGTCTGAATGATCGTCTGGACGATGATGCCCACCGTCATGTGCCGGTTGATAATCGGTTCGTCTGTCGGGCGCGGTGGTCGCTGCATCGTGTCTGCATCCCCTTTTTCGAGGGCCAGCGCCAGGGCTGGAGCGCCATCCGTGAGCAAATTAAGCCACAACAACTGGATGGCGGTAAGGGGTGTAGGCAGACCGGCCAGGGTCGCGAGGAAAATGATCATAATCTCGGCCATGTTAGAGGATATGATAAAGAACACAAATTTTCGGATATTGGAATAAATGATCCGCCCCTGTTCTACTGCCGATACAATGCTGGCATAATTATCATCGGTCAGCACCATGTCCGCCGATTCTTTGGCCACATCGGTGCCGGTGATGCCCATTGCGATGCCGATATCGGCACGCTTGATCGCCGGAGCGTCATTGACTCCATCCCCAGTCATGGCCACCACCTCGCCGTTGGTGCGCAGGGCATCAACGATGCGCATTTTGTGTTCCGGGCTAACCCGAGCATAGACATCGGTCACTTTAACGGCATTGAGCATGGCGTCGTTATCCAATTGATTGATTTCCGCGCCGGTCAAAACCTGCCTATCAGGGCGCAGCAAGCCGATATTTTCAGCGATAGCTCTGCCGGTGTTGGCGTAATCGCCGGTAATCATCACCGTGCGGATCCCGGCCCGGCGCGCTTTTTCTAATGCCATGGCGGCCTCCGGGCGAGGGGGGTCGATCATGCCGATCAGCCCGGCAAAAACCAGGTTATGTTCGATCGAACTGCCCTGGGTCGAGGGTACTTCGGGCGCCAGGCGGTAGGCCAGGCCGAGTACGCGCAGGGCATCGTAGGTCATGGCGTCGTTGGTTTCCAGGATGCGCTGGCGGGTCTTTTCATCCAGTGGATGGGCCCGATCGTCCAAACCCTGATACTGGTTGCACAAATCGAGGACCACATCCGGGGCGCCTTTGACGGCGACTGCCATCCATTCCCGTTTTTGTTCGTCGTTGATCGGCGAGATATCTTCCGGGTGAGGATTCTGAATGAAATGGACCGTGACCATGCGCTTGCGGACCGAATCAAAGGGGATTTCATGGGTGCGGGGGTAAGCCTGGAGGACGTCTTCCGGCAGGGCGCCGGCTTTGAGAGCCGCGATCAGAATAGACCCTTCGGTTGGATCGCCCACGAGTCGATAGGTGGGTTGATCATCGCTGTTGTCGTTTACTTCCAACCTGGCGTCGTTATTCAACACTCCCACCCACAGGGCAGTCATTGCAGCCGGATGATCTTTCAAGGCAACCGGTTTTCCCTCCAATAAGAATTCACCCTTGGGATTGTACCCACTACCGGTGAGGTTAAAATCGCACCCATCCACCCACAAGCGAGTTACTGACATTTCGTTTTGAGTCAGTGTGCCAGTCTTATCCGAGCAGATCACCGTGGTCGAACCCAATGTCTCGACCGAAGACAAGCGGCGGATCAAGGCATTGCGTTTTACCATTTCATGCATACCCAAAGCCAGGCTGATCGTAACCACCGCCGGAAGACCTTCTGGCACGGCCGCAATCGAGAGGCTTACCGCGATCATAAACAAACTGACGATTTCTTGCAGGCTGCCACCCGAACGGATAATCCCCAGGATAAAGACCAGGGCACAGATCGCGAGCGTGCCCCAACCGAGTAATTTCCCCAGGTTATCCAGGCGAATTTGAAGGGGCGTATTTTCTTCTTTAACCGATTGGAGCAGGGTGGCGATCATCCCCAGTTGGGTTTTCATGCCGGTGGAAACCACGACACCGAACCCGCGCCCATATGAGACCACAGTACCCATAAAGGCGGAATTTTTCTGGTCGCCGAGAGGGATGTCTTCATCCAGGGCGAGCGCCGCATTTTTTTGCACAGGCAATGATTCGCCCGTCAGGGCAGCTTCCTCCATGCGCAGGTTGACCGCTTCGATCAAGCGGACATCCGCGGGAACAAAGTTACCCGTTTCGAGAAAGACCAGATCGCCCGGCGCCAACTGGGTGGCCGGTACGGAGACCCGCTGGCCATCCCGAAGGACCTGGGCTTCGGGGGCAGACATGCGTTTTAGCGCCGCCATCGCTGCTTCGGCGCGGCTCTCCTGAACCACTCCCAAAACGGCATTGAGGATCACAATTGCCAGGATGGCCCCGGCCTCAACGTATTCGCCAAGGATCGCTGAAATTAAAGAAGCCACGATCAACAGGATGACGACGAAGCTCTTTAGCTGGTTCAGAACCAAACTGAGAAAGGATGCCCGGGCAGCTTCAACCAGTTGATTTGGCCCATAATGCGTCAAACGGGCCTGCGCTTCTTGGGTCGTCAGGCCCGTTTGAACGGGTGTTGCTAATTTATTTAAAGTTTCTTCTGCGCTTAATGTGTACCAGAAAATATTGAGATCATCTGGTGCATTTTCCCTCGGTTTTACGTTTACACGCCGCATCCATGGCTCCTCTATAATTTTATTGGCTCATTCATTTCCATCGAAAATTCTGAAGAACCGTTTTATGGGTCAAGCCAATATGAAAGAATTGTATATTAAGCACGAGGCAAAATACCTAGATAATCTAGGTGTTTTGGTAACCGCATACAGGATCGTGTGAAAAGTCCCCGAATTTGATGTGTTTGCGGGTG
>DAIQPZ010000234.1:0-3420 GCA_036787065.1 Anaerolineaceae bacterium | reverse complement strand
GCTTTCTTGTGAATTTTGTATGTTCCACGCCTGTGCGAGCGCTTAAGTTAGTGCATATGGGGGTGCAGAGTGTTTTGGGTGGGCGAAGCCCACCCAAAAACACCCCACACCCCTCTTTATTGAATTGTTACGATTATATTTCGTTTAAGGTCGGGACTCAAGCACGAAATCCAAATGACAAAATTTACAGGTCGTGTTAGAATGGCAGTCAGGTGCCATTGATTTACACTGAGAACCATTAAGAACCTAAGAATATGAAAAACAAGATAAGCAAGACCTGGACAGTGCCATTGGCCCTGCTGGTTGCCTGTATTTTCGCCTATGGTCTGTTGATCCCTTTTTTAAACTTTTATTGGGATGACCTGCCCTATTTATGGGCATTCCACCAGTTCGGCCCGGCGGGTTTTCCAGCCTTCGTCGCCTCGGACCGTCCCTTATCGGCCTGGAACTTCGTTGTGACGTCCTTCCTGTTTGGCGAGAACCCCCTTGGATACCATATTCTGATATTGTTGGTTCGCTGGCTGGGAGCTGTTGGCGTGTGGTGGATTTTACGCCAGGTTTGGCCCAGATTCGAGCGGCAGGCCTTGTGCGTCGCCCTCTTATTTGCCGTCTATCCAGGGTTTTCGCAGCAGCCCATCGCCATGATCTATACCCTGGTGTTGAGCGTCCTCACCCTCCTGCTCCTTTCCATCGCCGGGACCCTGTGGGCGCTCGACCACCCGCGCTGGTTCTGGCCCGCGACGATGGGTTCCATGGTGTTGGCGCTGGCTCACTTTTCAGCGGAGTATTTTTTTGCATTGGAATTCCTCCGCCCGGCGCTCATCTGGCTCGTCCTGGGGAAAACCAATTTACCCTGGCCCGCGCGGTTAAGGAGGACTTTTCTATATTGGGGACCTTACCTGGTTATTTTTATCACCTTCCTGGTGTGGCGTGTTTTTATTTTTAAATTTCCAACCTACCAGCCCACTTTAATCAATCAGGGCAGTGCCTCCCCCCTGAACGCCCTGCTCATGTTGGTGGGCCGGATACCGCTGGATATGATCCGCGCGGGTTTTCTGGCCTGGATCACGCCTTTATTCAGCCTGCGTTCTGTCGGCGTGCAAACCGGTTTGGCCGTCCTGGCAATTTTTATCGTTGGCGCAGCCGCCACCGCCTTCTATCTCGTCAAAGCCACGTCTCGGGTCGATCCCGAAGAAGCCAATTCGCCGCGCCAATGGGTGAAACAGGCCCTGCCCCTCGGCCTGTACGCCTTGTTCATCGCCGGTTTCCCGGCCTGGATCACCAATTTGCCCGTCACGCTTAACTTTCCCTTTAACCGCCTGTCGCTGGCGTTTATGTTTGGTGGGTGCTTGTTAATTGTAAGCCTGGTAGAGCTGATCCCAATAAAACACGATTGGGTGAAAATCGCGGCCATCGCCATCCTCATCGGCAGCGCAATGGGCTGGCATTTTTATAATGCCAACACCTACCGCAAAGATTGGAAAGCCATGCAGAACTTTTTCTGGCAGCTCACCTGGCGCGCGCCGGGTTTAAAGCCGGGGACAAGCCTGCTCACCAACGACATCCCCCTGCGTTATTACAGTGATAACTCGTTGACGGCCCCGCTCAACTGGACCTATGCCCCCCAATCAACCACGCTCAATATGCCCTACATCCTGATGTTCATCAACGTCCGATTGGGCGGAAAAATCCCCGCCCTGGCTCCTGGCCTGCCAATCCATGCCCAGTTTCGTTCCGCCACTTTCGACAGCTCTACCGACCACACGCTGGTCGTCTTTTACGACCCACCCCGCTGCCTGCGCGTGATCGACCCGGCAATGGAAGGCAGGGACCGGCTGCTCCCGGTCAACATTTACAATGCGGTCAGTATCTCCCATCCAGAGCAGATCCTGGTAGACGAAAAAGTGGGCGCAGTTCCCCCATTGGCCATCTTCGATCCCGAGCCAGCGCATGGCTGGTGTTATTATTACGAAAAGGCCGACCTGGCGCGCCAGAGGCAAGACTGGCAGACCATCGTCAGCCTGGGCGATACCGCTTTTCGGCTAGCGGATCGTCCCAAAGATACCTCCGAAAGATTGGTGTTTGTGGAAGGCTACGCCCGGGCCGGGCGGTGGGCTCAGGCCAGGGATCTCACCCAACAAACCTATCAATATGGACACGATGTTAAACCCATGTTGTGCGACACCTGGGATCGCATTGCGCAGAACACCCTCTCCAGCCCAGATCAACAAGAGGCTTTATCAGCCATCAACCAGACCTACCAATGCCAAAAACATCGATAATCAATTACCACAACCGTAACTGCTCAGCCCTGGGGTGATAGTTGCCGAATTTGAGGTGTAGGCGCTTACCAAGTAAGCGCCTACACCTCAAATTCGGGGCTTTTTCACACGGGCCTGAGCGGTTACCCCAACATTTATTTATCTCTGGGAGTCTTATGAAATATTTAATCACTGGCGGCGCAGGTTACATTGGCAGCACCATCTGTTCAGCCTTAGAGGACCACGGACACACCCCCATACTTATGGATTCGCTGGTCACCGGGCGGCTTGAATTCACCCGCGGGCGCATCTTCTACAAGGCCGATGTGGCGGATGAAGCGGCGCTCAAAAAAATCTTCCAGGATCATCCGGACATCCAGGCGACGATCCACTGCGCGGCCTTAATTGTGGTACCCGAATCAGTCTCTCGACCCTACGACTATTACCGCGAAAATGTGGTTAAATCGATGGAACTTTTCCGCCGGTTGGGTGAGCTGGGCTACCCGCGCATCGTCTTCAGCTCCTCCGCTTCGATTTACGACGTGGTGCCCGGTTTCATGGTGACCGAATCTTCTCCGCTCAAACCTTCAAGCCCTTACGCGCGCACCAAGTATATGATGGAAATGGTCCTGCAGGACTTCTGCCACGCCTATAATCTGAAAGGGATCGCGCTGCGCTATTTCAACCCGATCGGCGCCGACCCTAAAATGCGCTCTGGCATCCATATCAAAAATCCCAGCCACGTGTTGGGCAAGCTGGTGGATGTGGCCATGGGCAAAGAACCTTATTTCCAGATTACCGGCACGGATTGGTCAACCCGCGATGGCACAGGCATCCGCGATTACATCCACGTGTGGGACCTGGCGCTGGCCCTCGTGCAAGCGGTTGAGAATTTCTCACAGGCCTTTGCCCGTTCAGAACATCCGGATGACAGCTACCTGGTGATCAACCTGGGCACCGGGCGCGGCGTCACCGTGCGCGAGCTGGTTACCGCGTTTGAAGCAGTTTATGGAAAGCCGATCAACACGCGCGAAATGCCACCCCGCCCAGGGGATGTGGCCGGCGCTTTCGCCAACGCGGACACTGCCAAGAAACTGCTTGATTGGGAAGCAAAACTCCCTATCGAACAAGGCATCGCCGACGCACTTAAATGGGGTGA
>DAIQPZ010000086.1:0-10768 GCA_036787065.1 Anaerolineaceae bacterium | reverse complement strand
ATAAAAAAGGCCGCTAGTGTTGAGGCCCCCCTCCGACACTTGCGGCCTTCTTGCATGGGGTCCCTATTCATCCATGCCAGATAGCAGTGTTTATCTATAAATACAGTATAAACATCGAGCGTTGACAAATCGTTGACAAATGGGACAATTTGCCAAAAAAAACGACCAATTTACAAATTGGTCGAAAATTGCTCAGTGGAGGGGATAAAACAGTCCATTTTCGCGGATCGAACGAAGGTTAACCTGCCGGTCCCGGCTGTGACCAGAATAAACCCGGATTAATTCTGGCTGGCGGCCACCGTTTGCAAGATTTCATCTGCGGACCGCAGGGTGCCCTCGGTGATCCCGCCCAGCATGAGCGCCAGTTCATTCCGCCGGTTCTCCCCCTGCAGGACTTCCACCAGGGTGGTCGTGCGCCCGTCTGCCACCTGTTTGGCCACCCGGAAGTGCTGGCTGCCGTAGGCGGCCAACTGTGGCAGGTGGGTGATGCAAAGCACCTGGTGTTCTTGCGAAAGCTGCCAGAGTTTCTTGCCGACCACCAGCCCAACCCGCCCGCCGATGCCTTGATCGATCTCGTCAAAGACCAGGGTAGAGATGGTATCGGCGTTTGCCAGGACATTTTTTAAGGCCAGCATCAGGCGTGAGGTTTCACCGCCTGATGCAATTTTCACCAATGGTTTCAGCCCCTCACCCGGGTTGGGAGCCACCAGAAATTCGACCTGGTCTAATCCGTTGCCATCAAACGCCACCTGGCGCCCATCCGTTAACGTCACCCCCAGAGGGTTGGGTTTCATCTGAAAATCCACGTTGAAGTGTGCGCCGGTCATATTCAGGTCGGCCAGCTCGGTTTCGATGGCTTTTTCCATCGTTTCAGCCGCTTTGCGCCGCCTGTCTGAAAGCGCCTGGCCCTGTTCGGAGAGTGTTTCCAACAGCTTTTTTTCTTCGCCTTCCAACTCGGTTATGCGCTCGCTGGCATGGGTGATCGTTTCCAACTGTTCTTTGGCATCTTTTGCGAAGGCCAGGATAGCTTCGATGGAACCGCCGTATTTGCGTTTCAGATTATGCATCAGGTCCAGGCGTTCTTCGATTTGGTCCAGCCGTTTGGGATTGAACTCGATCCCTTCGGTGTAACCCCGCACATCACGTGCCAACTCATTCAATCCATCCGTGATAGTCTCGGTTGTCTGGAAAAGCGCGCTGCGCGAGGCATCGATGCGGTTAAGACTGCTCATGATATGCAGGAGCTGCCCGGCCAGATCGGTGATCGATGGCGCCTCGGGTGTGCCCTCGTCCAGCAGCGCCAGGGCCTGCTGCGAGAGTGAGGACAGGTTTTCGGCGTTGGCCAGGCGTGTGCGGTCGATGCGCAGTTCTTCTTCCTCGCCCGGGCGCAGGTGGGCGCCATCGATCTCTTCCGCCTGGAATTTGAGCAGGTCAATCCGCCGGCTGGCGTCCTGTTCGGCGCTGCGGAGGTGATTTAGCTCGCGCCGGAGGGCGAGCAGTTTCTGGTAAGTGGCGCTATAAGCGCTGAGCAGGGCTTCGCTGGCGGCGTAGCGGTCGAGCAGGCCAATGTGGCGGCGCGTGTCCAGCAAGGATAGATGCTCAGATTGCCCGTGAATGTCCACCAGGTAGCTACCCAGCTCCTTCAGCAGGCTTACATTGACGCTGTGCCCATTGATGCGCGCGGTGGAGCGCCCTTCGCGGCGCAGATCGCGCCCGAGGACCAGGTAATCGGGATCGTCCAACAGGTCTTCGCGCTCAAGGATGGCATGCACTGACGCGCGGATGGCGTCCGTCAGGCGAAAGGTGGCTTCTACATTGGCGCGCTCGGCACCGCTGCGGATGAAAGTGACGTCGGATCGTCCACCCAACACGGACTCGATGGCGTCCAGGATGATCGATTTTCCGGCGCCAGTTTCACCGGTGAAGGTGATTAATCCGCTGCCGAACTCCAGCTCGAGGTGAGGTATGATGGCAAAATTATCGATACGCAGTTCTGTGAGCATGCGGATGACCCTTTAATATCTCACTGAAATCCCACGCAGACGATAATAAAGGCTGGACACCATTAGAAAAATGTATAAGACCTGAAAAGCCAGGGGCAGCAGGATAGCGATGCTGGTCCTACCAGACCCATTTCCAATGACAAACGCCAGTAACAAGATTAAAACACGCGGCAGGCTGCCCAATGCGGCGGCGACAGCAGTCACCTGGTAAAGGCGCTTGCTGCGATGCCGGCGGGTTGCCAGCCGGACGGCTTCGGCAATGATCACCCCGGCCACTGGCGCGATAAAGAGGGTGAAGAAACCCAGGACCCCCGCGATCAGGCTGCCAATGTAAGCCAGGATAACGGCGATGATAATCGCAATCGGGTAATCGATCAGTTCGGCCGTGTCAAACGTTTTTTGTTGGGCCTTCACGCATTCTTTACAGCGGTAGCCGGTAGGGGTCAGCACGGCGCACTGCGTGCAGATGGGTTTGTTGCAGCGGTTACAGCGCAGGCTGGTCTCTCGCTGCGGGTGGTTGGCACAATATAAAATGGGAATGGGAGTATCGTTCATCGAACTGCTCCGGTGAATGGGTTTTGTTGTAAATGGGGGGTCAAGTTGCGATAAAAATAATCCGGGTTTTGGAAGCGGATCAGGCTGAGAGAGTGGTTGTTGACAGCCACGTGCACCTGGTCGCCATCCATCATGGGAATTGGTGATTCGCCGTCCACACTGAGAACTGCATCGTGGCCAGTGTTCACCGTGATACAAACCGAAGCGCCTTCGGAGAGGACAATTGCGCGATCCCAGGACATGTGGGGTGCGACCGGGATGATCAAGATGTTGCGCAGCTCGGGCGGTAAGATTGGCCCATTCACGGCCAGAGAATAGCCGGTTGAACCTGTCGCCGTCGAAGCGATCAACCCGTCCGCGACGTACGTGGTGAGTAAATAGCCATCCACGTGAGCGGTAAGCCGGACAGGCCGCACGATCTGGCCGCGGCAGACAATCACTTCGTTGAGCACGTCCCAGGCCCCCAGGACCTGGTGGTCATGCAAGAGCTCAGCGCGCAGCATCATCCGCTTTTCCAGGCGAAAGTTTCCTTCGAGCAGGCGGGGGATGTAATTACGCCACTCATCGCGCTGGATTTCATAAAGAAATCCGAAATGCCCCATATTAATACCCATCAAAGGGGTATTCTTGGCGGCGCAAAAATGTCCGGCGTGCAGGATGGTGCCGTCGCCACCCAGGGCGATCACGGTGTCATATTCGCCATCCGCGATGTGCTGCCGCAGCGCTTCATCCTGAACCGGACCCTGGTCGACGTTAATCCCATGCTGCCTGAGCAGATCTGACACCTGTTCCCCTTCAAACACCGCATCTTGAAGGGTGGGATGGGTGAGCACGGCAATCTTAGCCGGGGGTGGATTTGAATAGGCCATAGGTTGAATTATAAGCGATTTGTAACGTCTCAGCCACGAGGAGAGAGTCCCTTATTTTGATGTGTTTGCGCGTGCTTCGCACGCGCAAACACATCAAATTAGGGGCTTATTCACATGAGCCTGCGCAGTAACTTAAACCAGGCGTTGGTCGCAATGCTGCCGGTAGCCGCAGTGCGCACAGCGTCCCGGCTGATCGTGTGAACGATCGGCTTCTCCACGCCTTTCCTGGATGCGCATTTGGGCTAAAATATCCAGTAGGGCCGATTCGAGTTCAGGCGTGTAATCGATGGCGAAAGTCTGGTTCGAGTAATGCAAAATGCCGTACGGCGGGCGTTTACCCATGCTTTGTTCGACCAGGCGGCAGTAGGCTGCCAACTGGAAGATGTGTGTGTCGTAAGGTTCGGCCGGTGCGCGCCCCGATTTAACTTCAATCGGGATGATGAATTCGCCGTGCTCAACCAGGTAATCGGGTTTGCCGGTCAGGTTCAGCATGGGATCGGTGAGGGGTTTTTCAAGCGGACCCCACCCGCGCGTATCCGAATAAATAATCCGGCCGCCGGGCAATCCGGCGGCCTTTTTTTGCCGGCTGGCCTGCAAGAATAGGAAAAATGCTGCCAGGAGCAGGCAGATCGCCAGAAAAAACATTAATGGATAACCTGCTGGGCGATCAGAAATGCCATCAAGAAGATGGCAGCCAGAAAAAGCAGCCAGGCGGCAGCGCGCAGCATGCCAGCAATCATCACTTGCCGGCCATGCTGGCGGTGCAGCGCGCTTCCGGCGGATAATTCGGCCTGGTTGCTGGGTTCGATCCCCTGGCGGCGATACCACCAGGCACGCTGGCAGTACAGGAACACGCCAATTTCAGAGGCCCGTATGTTGCGCATGGTCTGTAAGGTCTATTTCGCGTTCGGTCAGACGGGCATCCAGGGCGGCCAGGGCGCTTTCCAGGTGCTGTTCGCGCAGGCTGATGGTCAGATCGCCCCGCGTGCGTTCCACAATGCCCCGCACCAGGTCGGTCTGGCGCCGCAGCCCGTTGGTGATCGCATCTGGATAATCCAGCGTCACCAGCCTGGAATAGATATCATCCATCGCGCTCAACAGGCGTTCGGCCTCTTGGGAATACCCCTGGCGCAAGATATCCAGGCAGCGGCGGCGTAGCTCGCCCACCACCTCTGCCAGCCCATTCAAATACGTGGCGTAGGCCATCCCCAGTTCATCGGGGGCAGGCAGAGGCTGATTTTGAATCAGGGCGCAGGTGATGGTGGCTTCGACGAATTCCTTGAGCGCATCTTGTGTGTAGCCGGCGTAATACAGGTCCGGATAGTCCTTCAGGCTGGTCTGGATGGAAGAAACCAGATCGTGGGCTTCACGCAGGTGTTGGTGGGCCAGGTCGTTTTCACTGCGGTGGATGGCGCGAATGGCATTCGCCGCGTGGCGCGTCACCAGGCGGGCCTGGGCCAGGGCCTGATCGCGCGCAGCGGTGCGCGCGTCAAAGGCCAGGCGAATTTTTTCGATGATGCTGTCTAGATTTTGCATAGGTTATGTTTCCGAAGGCGGGTCAGGCGGGTGGACCGTCCCGAAGAGCTCACTGGCCAGGGTGTTGTCCCCAGGCAGACGGATTTCTCCGAAACTGGTTTCATAACGCGCCAGGTTTTCATTGAGCGCATTCAGAAAAAGCTTTGCGCTGAGGGGTGTCATTAATACGCGCGAGACCACATTGGGAGCGGTATCCCCGGGCAGGATGCGCGCAAAATCCAGCACCAGCTCGGCCGGTGAATGGGATATGCGCACCAGGTTGGCGTAAAGAGCCTGCAATTCCGGCGGGAAATAAAACGGGGGCATGGATGGGGGGGATTCGGGTGTGGTCATGCGTTTGGGCTGGATGGCTTAGAATGGGATAGCGTCTTCATCCACTGCCGGGTGGCCGCCAAAATCTCCGGCTTCTTCGCCTCCACTCGTGCTCTCACTTTTTGGAGATAGAAATCTTACAAGACTGGCTGTGACTTCGTATGAGGCGCCTGTAGTCCCATCTTTTTTCGTATAGGTTTTAGGTCCTCCGGTAACTGGATCGGGTGATAAACGACCTTCGATCAGTACTTTACTACCTTTCTTCAAATATTGGTTGCAGTTTTCAGCTTGTTTATCCCAAACTGAAACGCGGATCCAGATAGTTTCTTCCACAGATTGACCACTATTTGAAGTATATTTTCTGGATACTGCCACAGGAAAACTCGTTACAGGTTTTCCACTGGGTATATAGCGCATTTCAGGATCGCGGCCAAGGTTGCCCAAAAAAATGATAGTGTGCCACATGAGTTGATGTCCTTTCGTCTATGTCGTTTCGCCAAAGGGATGATTAAAGCCTGGAGGTCATTGAGATAGGCTATTTTCTGAATATTAGCCATTGAGCTGACTAATACACTCATTGTACACTATATATTTAAATTCACACTTTACGTGAAAGTGGCCCATTTAATGAGAAAATCCTGAAGAACCTGGATTCATTTCCCGCTATCTTTTGTCCAACCCTGGGAATACCAAAGCAGGTAGCCTTCCAGGTGCGCGTTCCAATAAGCCTCATCGTGGTAACCGGTAAAAAGGTGCCATTCGTGTGGGATATGCCGGTCATCGAGCAGCGCTTCGAAGCCCAGGTTAGACGCCAGGTCCGCGTCTTTAGTACCCACATCCAGGTAGATCCGAGGCAGGTCCGCTGTGGGGATAGCATCCAGCCATTTGGGGATCTGGTTCGTGTCGGTCCGGAATATGGGCAGGCTGTGAGCGCCAATGGCGCCAAAAGACCGCCAGTCTGTCAAACCCAGGTGGAGCGCCCAGGCGGCGCCTCGCGATAGCCCGCCAATGGCGCGGTTAGGCCGGTCAGCGCGTGTGAGAAAATGGCTGTCGATCCAGGGCAGCAGTTCCTCAACCAGTGCCTCATCAAAATGCGCTTCGGTGGGTTGGCGCCAATCGGAGTCATAAGGCATGACAATCATCAGAGGAGGGATCCTGTCGAGGTTGATCAGGTTATCGGCGGTCTGTGCCACTCCAAGGCGAGTCCACTGGTCGTCCTGATACCCCTGACCGTGCAAGAGGTAAAGCACCGGGTAGCGTGTTTCCCAGTCGGTGTTGTAACAGGGCGGCAGGTAGATGCGGAAGGACAGCGGTTTACCCAACTGCTTGGAGTCAATCTGGTCGTCGACCAGCGTGCCGGCGCGGCGCGGGCAAGGGTCGCTGGTTGGCGTAGGTTCACTTTCTGGGATGGCGGGAAGTGTGATGAGGGTTGGAGCAGGTGGGGTCAGGCTGGCGGTGGCCTCGACCGGGCTTATGCTCGGGCGAGGACTAGGCGGCATGGCCGGAATTGTAACCGTGGGAGAAACGTTCAAAACTGGCTGGGATGTCTGGGCCGGGGAGGGCGAGCACGCGGTCATAAGCCCGCCTACGCTGATGGCGAGGACCAGGATCAGCCAGTGGCCGGGCTTGGATAAGGTCTTCAATTTAATCAGTCCATCTCTCCTTGACGTTTATGCCTTATTCGGATTATACTCTTTGTTGCCGGGGTGTAGCGCAGTTGGTAGCGCACTGCGTTTGGGACGCAGGGGTCGGCGGTTCGAGTCCGCCCACCCCGACTTTTTTTATAAGAGGCATGGTTACCCCATAGTGACCATGCCCACCTGTATTAATGAGCTTAATCCGTAAAAGACAATGGCAGCAAAGTTTGATGGGCTAATTGAAGCGGTCCGCTATGATGCGGATGGCCGGCTGCTCATGGTGAGAGCGTATGAGCGCTGGGGGTCTGCCTATTCGGATAACCTTCTGATCGACCGCGAGACGTTAATGGCGCGTTTGAAGAAACGCAAACGCTTCGTGACCGGTAAACGGGTGCATCTATTAGGGGGAACCTTCCAGGTTGGAAATACAGTCAGGTTGTCCAGTTCCGCCGGACAGGAATTTGTCGTCAGCGGGGCACAGACTGGTTCGCGTGATTTTCTCGAGGGTGTGCCCATTTTTTAATCCTTTCTTGCAGTGAGCCAGAACTTTGTCCGCTCCTTTCCTTTCCATCGTCATACCAGCCCATAACGAAGAACAGCGTTTGCCGTCCACGCTACAAAAGATCGCCAGTTTTGCCGGCGCTCAATCTTATTCAATTGAAGTGGTGGTGGTTGAAAACGGCAGCAACGACCGTACGGCCGAGCTGGCTCGCTCGTTTCAAGACCAGATGCCTTTTCTACGGGTTTTGCAGGAAACCCAGGCAGGCAAGGGCCTGGCGGTAAGGCGTGGGATGCTCGATGCCCTGGGGGATTATCGCTTTATTTGTGATGCCGATCTGTCCATGCCAATCGAAGAGGTCAATGCCTTCATCCCGCCGCAACTGCCTGGCGTGGATATTGCCATTGCTTCGCGTGAAGCGCCGGGTGCGGTTCGTATCGATGAACCGCCTTTCCGCCATTTGACCGGCCGGGTTTTTAATACCATCGTGCGCCTGATGGCTTTACCCGGGCTGCAAGACACCCAGTGTGGGTTCAAGTGTTTCCGCGGGGCGGTCGCCCAGGATGTTTTCCGGCGCCAGACTTTGAACGGCTGGGCCTTCGATGTAGAGGTGCTCTTTATTGCCAGGCGCCGCGGTTACCGAGTGGTCGAGATCCCCATTCACTGGTATTTTGATAGCCACAGCCAGGTGCGCGTCTTTAGAGATACCTGGCGTATGCTGCGCGAGCTGGTCTCCATCCGGCGAAATGCCGCCCGCGGGCTGTATGACCGCTAAGTTTGATCTGGCACTGCTGCCGCCTACGCCCAACCTGGTTTATGAATGTGCCTTATGGCGGCAGGGCTGGCAGTGTATTGGAGGGATCGATGAGGCTGGGCGCGGCGCGTGGGCAGGCCCGGTGATGGCGGCGGTGTTGGTCTTGCCGGAACGGCCCGACCTGGAGCCGCTTTTACGCGGTGTGCGCGATTCCAAGCAAATGACCCCTGCCCAAAGGAAGTTGTGGGAAGTAAAGATCAAAGAAGTCGCGCTGGGTTGGGGGGTTGGACAGGCCGCCTGCACTGAGATTGATTCGCTTGGGATACTGGCGGCGACCCGCCTGGCCGCCGGACGCGCCCTGGCAGCATTACCGTTTATCCCCGACCACCTGCTGATCGATTTTATTTCCCTGCCGGACGTGCCAATCCCGCAGACCTGCCTGGTTAAAGGGGATCGACGGGTCTTGAGCATTGCCGGTGCGTCCATCCTGGCCAAGACGGCCCGCGATGCTTGCATGGAAAATTTAGATACAGATTACCCCGGTTATGGGTTTGCCCGTCACAAGGGCTACGGCACCGCCGCACACCTGGCAGCGCTCCAGTATTTGGGCCCCACCCCCATCCACCGCTTCACCTTCACCCCGGTTAAGGCTGTCGCAATGAGATCAAAATAAGAGGCGCCAAAATGACCATTTATCTTAATCATGTTGGTTTTCTGCTGCGGTCCAGGAAAACACTCCTCCTCGGCGGCCTGATCGAGACCGAATTTACCATCCACCACCAGGCCAACGCTGGAACTGTATACCCTCAGTAGGGGCGTATGGCATACGCCCTGGCTTTGGCCTACGATACGCCCTGGTCTACGAAGAGGGCGTATGCCATACGCCCCAACAGGAGATCGTGTCCATGGCAGCGACGTCCCTGGCGCGGGCGACTCGGCTGAAACAGGCGGTGCTCAAGTCCGCGTTTGAGGGGCGGTTTGGGTAGGGGCGTATGGCATACGCCCTGGCTTTGGCCTACGAAACGCCCTGGTCTATGAAGAGGGCGTATGCCATACGCATAAGAGGTTCACATGAGGTATGACCCCAAAACCCACCATCACCGTTCCATTCGCCTGAAAGGGTATGATTACACCCTACCTGGGACGTATTTCGTCACGCTGGTCACGCACCGGCGCGATCCTGTTTTTGGCGAGGTGTCCGGCGGCGAGATGAAATTATCCGCCCTGGGGCAAATCGTCCTGGATGAATGGATGCGTTCCATCGGAATCCGCAAAGAAATTCAATTGCACGAGGATGAATTCGTGGTGATGCCCAATCATAGCCACGGCATCGTCTGGATGGTTGGCGTCACCGGTGTTGTTGGGGCGTATGGCATACGCCCGGGTATCCATCCTGGTATCCACCCCGAGGAGGAAGAAGAGGGCGTATGCCATACGCCCCAACCTAAGGACCAACCATTACGCCGGATCCCTAAGTCTTTGGGGGCGTTTATCGGCGGGGTCAAGGCATCGGTTACCAGTCGAGCCGGGAGCAAATTAAACATGAGTGGCATTTGGCAGCCTAATTATTACGAACACATCATACGCAATGAGACCGAATTCGAGACTATCTGGAATTACATCGATAACAACCCGCGCCAATGGGAACAAGACCAGTTAAATCCTATAGCGCCAGACAATCCGTTCAACCAGGAATAATCATGAACACCCAATCATCCACCATCGTCCAACGCGTCTGGAATTACCGCAACGTCCTGCGGGATGACGGCATCTCCTACGGCGACTACGTCGAACAGCTCACTTATCTCATCTTTCTCAAAATGGATGAGGAGAACACCCTGTTGGGCAACCCCAGCGCCATCCCCGAAGACCTACGCTGGCGCACCCTGTTCAAAAAAGAAGGCGAGATCCTGGATGGCGAGGCGCTCGAAGCGCACTACATCCAATGCCTCACCACCCTGGGCAAAGAACCTGGCATGATCGGCATTATTTTTCGCAAATCCCAAAACCGCATCCAGAACACCGCCCGCCTGTGCGTGATGAACCTGTACCTGCACGGCATCGGGCTGGAGAGCGCGGAAACCCCCATCCACGTGGAAGACAGCCTGGCCAAAAAGCCGGGGCGCAGTTTCAGCATGGTGCTCAGCAATCCGCCCTTTGGCAAAAAGTCCAGCATCACCACCCTCACCGATGCCGGGGAATCCAGACGTGAGTTCACCGGGGGCGAGCGCGCCTCCACCGAAAAATTGTGGATCTACGACCTGCGCACCAACATGGCTTTCACCCTCAAGACCAATACGCTGGCCCGGTCGGACCTGGACGATTTCGTGAAGGTCTACCATCCCGAAAACCTCCACGAGCGGGCGGAGACCTGGTCGCCGGAAAACCCGGAAGGCCGCTGGCGCGCCTTCACCTACGCAGAGCTGGCCGCACGCGACAAGGCCAACCTGGATATTTTCTGGCTGCGGGATGAGTCGCTGGAAGACTCGGCAAACTTACCAGAGCCCGATGTGCTGGCAGCCGAGATTATTGAAGATCTGGAAGCCGCGTTGGAACAATTCAGGGATGTGTTTGAGGCACTGGGGAATACCGATCAATAAAAC
>DAIQPZ010000085.1:0-10807 GCA_036787065.1 Anaerolineaceae bacterium | reverse complement strand
GGCGCGGCATTTGGAAATTGGAGCAGCAGGGCGAATGGGTTAATGTCGCCTACGACTGGAAAATCCGCGCAGACAAGCCATTGCTCCGCACGTTCTCTTTCCTGCTTAAGCCTGTGTTTAGCGCCAATCATCATTGGGCCATGCGCATGGGTGAAAAGAGCCTTAAGCTGGAATTGATGCGCCGCCACACGACTACGCTGGAAGAACGCGTCCTTATCCCACCACCGCCCGGCCCCACCTTCATGATGTGGATCAAACGCGCGTAGGGGCATGGTGATCGCTTGTTCAAACAGGCAGCATCAGCCAGGTGCCCCAGCACAGCCTGTGGTTATCGAAAAACTTTTGGGTGTGGAATCGTAGATAAGTTTTTTCTCATCATGCTATAATTCTCATTATGAAATACGAAACCCTAAACAAACTGCAGATTCCCAAGATCGGATTTGGAACCTGGTCCATCGGGGGCCGGTCCTCCCCAGACCTGGCCATCGACGTCCCATCCCTGGCGGCGCTGCGTTCGGCGTTGGACCTGGGTTACACCCATTTCGATACCGCCGAGGGCTACGCCGCGGGCCATGCCGAGGAACTACTCGGTCGGGCCGTCCGCGAATCGGGCGCTGCGCGAGAAGGGCTGTTCATCACGTCGAAAGTCAGCCCGGACCATTTACACTTCGACGACGTGATCAACGCCTGTGAGAACAGCCTGCGCCGTCTTGGCATGGACGCCATCGACCTGTATCTCATCCACTGGCCGGTGCGCGGGATGAAGCTCGCGGATACCTTCCGGGCGCTTAACCAACTGGTCAAAGACGGCAAGGTGAAGCACCTTGGGGTCAGCAACTTTAATCTAAAACAGCTTAAAGAGTCACAGGCTTTAGCCGAAACGGGTATCATCACCGACCAGGTGTCCTACAGCCTGCCCGACCGCACCCCCATAAAAAACGGTGTACTGGCCTACTGCCAGGAAAACGATATCCTGTTAACGGCTTATTCACCGGTGAAACAAAGAACCATCAAAGGTAATAAGATGCTGCAATCGATTGCCAGGGAAAGGGGAACCACGCCCCAGCAAATTGCGCTTGCCTGGTTGGCACAGCAGCCGCGGGTGATCACCATCCCGATGTCGTTCAACCCACAGCACCAGGCCGAGAACCTGGCAGCGGCAGACGTGGTTCTCACCGGCGCGGAATTAGAACAATTGGCGAAATGAACCAACGCATCCAAACCGTCCCTGAAATTATCCCGGACATTGTGCCTGAAGATGAGCTGGAACCGCCTGTCCGGGTGATCATCCATAATGACGATGTGACCCCCATGGATTTTGTGGTGCACGTGCTTGAGCGCATCTTTTTCCTTGGACAAAAGGATGCGCTTGATATCATGTACACTGCCCACTTCTCCGGGATGGCCTACGTCCAAACCCTGCCAAAGTCAGAGGCGCAGAACCGCATTGGCAAAGCGCACTTCGCCGCCGGGTTGGAAGGCTATCCCCTCCATTTTTCACTGGACTAAAATTCACACGCAAACCTGACTGCTCTGGCCCCTGCTAAAAACTCCAAATTTTCACCCTGGCCGTAGATCTTCTTGCCGGCCATACAAAAGTAAGGAACCTATGGACTCCCCCTACATCCTGAAAAATGCCAACCTGGAACTCGGCATCAGCCGCACCAACGGCGCGATCGTTTCATTATCTGCTATCCAGACCGGCTGGCAGATCCTCGACCGGCCTCACCTGGGACTCTCCTTCCGCCTGCTGGTGCCTCTGCGCGAGCCTCAAGACTGGCATACCGAATCAGGCCATCCCCGCAACCATGCGGTGTATGGCGAAAAACAGACACTCTCATCGTTCGAAACCCCCGCTGAAAACGTCGTGCGGCTGACCTGGAACAGTGTCCAACCAGAGGCGGTTGGGGGCCACCCGGAAACCGTTGGGGTCCTTTCTGAAGCCGCCGGGTTCCTGCCGATTAAAGTGACCACCACTTACACCCTGGAAACGGAACGGGTGATCATCGCCACTACGGTCGAGAATCATTCTGCTTACAGGGTCGAGAACGTCTATTCGCCTTACCTGGGGGATGTGTCTCATCCGCGGGATGAAGCCTGGTTCAAAACCTTTCTTTACAGTTATGCGACGGCGGTAGAATGGCCGCTTTGGCCCAACTTCCAGAACCTGCGCGGTTACTACGGCTGGGATTACCCCGTCCAGATGGGGAGCAGCATGAACGCGGGCGCCCCCACCGCCCCTTTCATCCTGCTTCGTGGTGAAAAACAGGGCCTATACGTGGGGGTCGCCTCGCCCAGCGCGGAGCTGGTGGCCTGGCAGGCAGAGCTCCGCCCGGGATGGGGAAGCTCGATCGACAGCCGCCAGCCCGAGTCGCGCCTGATCGCCGGAAAAGACGTGGCGATCCGCTTCGCCGCGGTGCACATCCCCTACATCCAGCCCGGTGAAACCCGCGCGCTCACCCCCATCGCCATAGCCGCTTACCAGGGCAGTTGGCATCAGGGTGTAGCAATTTACCGGCGCTGGCGCGATACCTGGATGGCTCGCCCACGCATCCCGGCCTGGGCCACCGGACCGCACGCCTGGCAGCAGCTCCACATTAATTCGCCTGAAGACGAGCTGCGCCTGCGTTTTACCGACCTGCCTCAAATCGCTGAAGAATGTGCCAGGCAGGGTGTGCGGGCGATCCAACTGGTCGGCTGGAACGACGGCGGACAGGACCAGGGCAACCCTTCCCACGACCCTGACCCGCGCCTGGGCACGTTTGCCGAATTGAAAGACGCTATCCATCGCTGCCACGCCATGGGGGTGAAGATCGTCCTCTTCGCCAAGTTCACCTGGGCGGACCGCGCCACGCCGAGCTTCCGCTACGACCTGGTGCGCATGGCGATCAAGGACCCCTATGGAGATTATTACCTGCACCCCGGTTATCAGTACCAGACTGCTACACAGATTATGGACATCAACACCAAACGCCTGGTACCCATGTGTTTTCAAAGTGAAGAATACCTGCGTCTGTGCGATCAGGAGTTTAAAAAGGCGCTGGAGCTGGGCGCTGCCGGGATCTTGTTTGACGAATGCCTGCACCACGGGCCGGCCCTGCTGTGCTTCGACGAAAACCACGGCCACCGCTACGGCGCGCCCGTGTATGCCAACGACCGCCGGTTGATCCAGAATTTCTCACGCCTCTCCACCCCCATCGACCCTGAATTCCTCTACGCCGGTGAGGCCTGCTACGATTGGGAAATGGAAGCCTATCACCTCTCTTATTTCCGCAGTGAAAACAAGGCCCATATCCCATTATCACGCTTTATGCTGCCCGAAGGCCTTTTCATGACCGCCGTGACCGGCTTCAACGACCGCAACATGGTCAACCAATGCCTGATGTACCGCTACATCATCAGCTACGAGCCGTTCAACTTCAAAGGCCGGCTGGGTGATTACCCCCAGACCGTGGCATACGGCAGGCAAATGGACGCGCTGCGGACTGAGCTGCGCCACTACTTCTGGGATGGCGAGTTCCAGGATGTTCTCGGCGCTCTGGTGACCCACGCGGGGAAACTTCACCAACCGTTTGCCGCCTACACCGACCGGCAGAATGGCCTGACCGGCCTGGTGATCTGCAACTACAATGAAGCAGAAGCCATCGTCGTCCAGGCCAGTCTCGATTCAGGCCAACCGCTCAACCGTTATCGCCTGGTCGATGACCCCACCTGGATAGATGTTAAAGAAGGAATCCACATCCCACCCAGTTCCGCGGTGGTGGTCATCTGAGTCTAAAAAAATCGGGCTATCCCATGAGCGGTTTACTGATCCATCTGGGGTTTTATCCTCGTCTTCGCCCCGGACGGTCCCCACGGTGGCGCGAAGGGACGCCGCCGGATGGGGTAGAATGAACCACGGCCTTATGGGCGCCCATATCCGGAGGAATGAAGGGCGCGTGAAAGGTGCTCTGGTAAAAGTCGTCCAACAGCATCGCCAGCAGGCGGCTGTCTTCCGGGTTTCCGGCCAGGCTGCCAGCCAGCCCGATAAAGCGTTCCATCCGCTCGGTCTGCAGACGGTCTCGGTCGCGCAGGTGCGACTCGAGCAAGATGCGGACGCGGTCCGCCACCACTCGCTCGACATCTTCATCTTCGGGCAAAGGCCTCTCTTCCAGTGGGACACCAAACTGCTTAGCGAGGCGCAGCAGAACAGGTTTCTCCACACTATTGACCAATGTGATCGCCGTGCCTCCCCCCCCAGCCCGCCCCGTCCGTCCGGCGCGATGGATAAATAACTCAGGGTCATCTGGCGGTTCGTATTGGATCACGTGCGACAATTCCGGCAGGTCGATCCCGCGCGCTGCCACATCCGTGGCGACCAAAAAACGCAGGGTACCCCGGCGCACTCGTTCGAGCACCTTTTCTCTGGCGATCTGGGATAAATCCGATGTGAGCTGGTCTGCATCATAACCGAAGCGCTGCAGCACCACACTCACATAATCCACCCGCATCTTGGTATTGCAAAAGATGATCGCAGAGGGCGGGTTTTCCACTTCGATCAGGCGCACCAGCCCCCGGTCTTTATCCATGCCAGGCACGGAATAATACACGTGATTCGTCTCGGTGACATGGATGTGGTCGCTGCTTAAGTTAATAAAACCCGGGTCAGTCAGAAACTGGTTGGCCAACCGGAAGATCTGCGGCGGGAAAGTCGCCGAAAACATATAACTGGCAAAACGCTTCTGGGGCAGATATGACTGAACGCGGCGCATATCGGGGTAAAACCCCATGGATAGCATGCGGTCGGCTTCGTCAAAAACCAGGAACTTTAATCCATCCAGGTTCAAAGAACGGCGCTGCAAGTGATCCAATACCCGTCCGGGGGTGCCCACCACCAGTTGGACCCCACTTTTGAACGCATCCAGTTGCTCCTGGTAGCCAACCCCGCCATACACCGCCAGGCTGCGCACACCGGTTGGCTGGCTGATCATGATGGCCTCGCCGGCCACCTGGGATGCCAGCTCGCGGGTGGGCACAAGCACCAGGGCCTGTACACCCCGTTGGTAAGGATTGACCAGCTCGAGAATCGGAAGCAGGTAAGCGCCAGTTTTCCCGCTGCCGGTGCGCGATTGGATCATCATATCGTGTTGTGAAAACAGGTAGGGGATAGCCTTTCTCTGCACAGGTAAAAGCTCTGTCCAGCCTGCCCGCGCCGCCCCGGCGCGCAGCTTTTCAGGCAGATCTGCCAGGGTCGCTTCGGGCAGATCTGGGATTTGGTTTTGGTGGTTCATCACAGCGGCCGGTTGGCCGCCTTCCACCACGTTCGGTTCATTATTCTCTATAGGTTCCATTGATCTCCAATATCAAATATTAAAATCAGGCTTGAGTGATGTGTTGCCGAATTTTAGGTGTTTTCGCTTACCAGGTAAGCGCCAACACCTAAAATTCGGCAACGTTCACCTCATAACTGTCAGTTACATTTTAACCCCATCTTCGTCCTGGCGCGACCCCAGGGGACAATGACTATCTAAACCCGGGGCGATTGCATGGGGTAGGGGTACCTTCTCAATAAAGAGAGGTGCGGGGTGTTTTGGGTGGGCTTCGCCCACCCAAAACACCCCGCGTCCCCCAATTATCGAGAAGTTACGGGTAGGGCTTATTGTAGAACAGAAATGATCATTAAAACAGGGGGTACAAGGAATTCTATTCCCTCAAACCAGGAGTAAAATACAATCATCAGTAAAATGCATTTCATCATCTCATTGAAGGAGGTTCGCATGGCTCATCCCTTAGCCGGCAAACCCGCTCCAACCGAATTATTGATTGATGTCCACAATTTGGTCGCCTCATACAGCGGAATTCATCCAAACCCGGATAACCCACTCCAGCAAGTCGCGTTTGGCACTTCAGGCCACCGCGGTTCCTCATTACAGGGCAGCTTTAACGAAGATCACGTCCTCGCCATCAGTCAAGCTATCGCCGAATATCGCCACGCGCAAGGCATCACCGGTCCACTTTACATTGGCAAGGATACCCACGCGCTGTCAGAACCGGCAGAACGTACTGCCATCGAAGTCATGGCAGGGAACCAGGTCGAGGTGTATTACCAGGGAGATATGGGGTTTACACCTACCCCCGCGGTATCCTTCGCCATTTTAAGCTACAACCACGGGCGAACCTCTGGGCTGGCAGATGGCGTAGTCATCACCCCATCCCACAATCCACCCAAGGATGGTGGTTTCAAATACAACCCACCCTCCGGTGGTCCGGCTGGCGCGGAGATCACCAACGGCATTCAAGTGCGAGCCAACCAGATCATCGAAGAGGGTCTTAAGGACATACACCGTCTTCCTTATAACAAGGCATTAAATAGTTCAACCACCCATGCATACGACTTTCTCCGTCCGTATGTGCTCGAACTGCCTAAAGTCGTCGACCTGGCTGCCATCAAACGCGCTGGCCTGCACATCGGGGTGGACCCCTTGGGCGGCGCGTCCGTGAATTATTGGGAGGCCATTGGCGGCATCTACCAGCTCGATCTAACGGTCGTCAACCCAAAGATCGACCCAACTTTTGCTTTCATGACCCTGGATCACGATGGCGTGATCCGCATGGACTGTTCTTCCCCGTTTGCCATGGCCGGTTTAATCCGTTTGAAGGATGATTTTGAGATCGCGTTTGGCAACGATCCCGATGCTGACCGGCACGGCATTGTCACCCCATCCTCGGGGCTGCTCAACCCGAACCATTATCTCTCGGTGGCGATCGATTATCTTTTCCGGCGCCGCGCTGGCTGGCGGCCCGATGCGTTGATCGGCAAAACGCTCGTCTCCAGTTCGATGATCGACCGGGTGGCGCACAGCCTGGGTCGCGGCCTGGCTGAGGTGCCGGTAGGCTTCAAGTGGTTTGTGGAGGGTCTGCTGGATGGGTCGTTTGGTTTCGGGGGTGAAGAGAGCGCGGGGGCTTCTTTCCTGCGCCATGATGGCAGTCCCTGGACTACCGACAAAGATGGTATCTTGCTCAACCTTCTCGCCGCAGAAATTACCGCCGTGACCGGCCGCGAGCCCGGACAGGCCTACCAGACCCTGACGGGCAAATTTGGCGCCCCGGTCTATACCCGCATCGATGCGCCGGCCAACAACGCTCAAAAAGCTGTTCTCAGCCGCCTCTCACCCGATGACGTCACAGACAGCTCACTGGCTGGTGAGTCGATCCTGGCCAAATTGACCCGCGCGCCGTTCAATCAGGCGCCCATCGGTGGGATGAAAGTCGTGACCGAAAACGGCTGGTTTGCCGCCAGGCCATCTGGCACCGAAGATATAGTTAAGATATACGCCGAAAGTTTTATCTCTCCCGAGCATTTGGACCGCATCTTGGTTGAAGCCCAGGCGATGGTGAATGGTGTATTCAAGGCGGCTGGTGTCTGAGTCGCTTGAATGTCACATTTCGTGTAATTCGTGTGGTTTGTGGTTAAAAAGGTTCAGGCTGGGTAATCACCAAAATATGTAACAAATAGAATTGCCGTGGGTTATCCCCAAATTGCGGCCTATTCTCACGAGAAATCCTGGAGAGCACGAATTTATCTCAATAATAAAAAATCAAGCGGGCGTATAATTGCCATACCTGATTAATTCATTCATGTAATTCATATTTTCTTGGAGGAACAAAGCATGTCGAAAAAAACCATAGCGATTGGCTTGATCGTTTTAGGTCTCATCATAATATTTGTAGGGCTGGGCGCTAATCTACTCGGGCTGAGCCCAAGCCAGTCCATCGGCTGGAAAAAAGAACTGCTGGCCGGGGTTGGCTTGCTGATCAGCCTGGGAGGCATCGGTTTACTGGTCTATAAAAAATCCTGAATTTAATGAAGAGCCAGAAACAAGGCTCTTCATTTTTTTTGAGGAGGCTCATAACCATTGGATGAACCCCACAAGATCATCAAACCGTGGATCTTAGAAAAGACAGAACCTGGCCCCGATCTGATCCTTTTCCACACCCGTTATGATTGGGTTAGAAACCCGCGCAATGCTCATGGCGTACGGGCGGTTGTGCTCGAATCGCCGGATTGGGTCAACGTGGTGGCCTTAACCCCCGAAAAAGCCCTGCTGATTGTCCGCCAGTATCGCTTTGGGATTCAAAAAGAAACGGTTGAGATTCCGGCCGGGTTGATCGAGCCAGGTGAGACTCCCGCCCACGCAGCCGCTCGCGAATTGGCCGAAGAAACGGGTTATACCTCCACACAATGGCAATCCCTTGGCTGGGTTGAAGCCAATCCCGCTTTTTTAAATAACCGCTGCCATTTTTGGCTGGCAAAAGACGTGGTTAAAACCCAGGCCACTGACTTCGACGAGGGTGAAGAGCTGGCTTTGGAGGTGCTAACCTGGAAGGAGGTGCAAATAGAGATAACTTCCGGGCGCATGCGCAACACCTATTCACTGCTGGGGTTATCCCGGGTATTCGATTCGCGCTTTGAAAATCTATCGTACTAACTGCTCAGGCCCCTGTGAAAAAGCTGCCGAATTAGAGGTGTTTGCGGGTGCAAAGCACCCGCAAACACCTCTAATTCGGCAGCTTTAACCCCGATACTGAGTAATTACTCGAAAGTCAGGAATAATGCAGCATATCGATGGTACTTTTAAACATCCGGATGGAAAAGGGGGTAATCTGTATTACCAGGCATGGCTGCCAGATTCTACGCCGGTCGCCGCCTTGCTCGTGGTGCATGGATTAGCCGAACACAGCGGCAGGTATGGCAACCTGGTTAATCATTTTGTACCCCTCGGGTATGCGGTGTATGGACTGGACCATCTGGGCCACGGTAAATCAGACGGCGTGCGCGTCTACGTGGACCGCTTTGAACAGTATACTGTAGCGCTCGAATGTTTCGAAAGTATGGTTAACGCCTGGCAGCCCGGGGTGCCAGTCTTCCTGGTGGGTCACAGTATGGGAGGATTAATTGGAGCGTATTATCTACTCGAGCACCAGGCAGGCCTGGCCGGGGCAGTTTTATCAGGCCCAGCGGTAAAAGTGCCGGCCAATATATCGGCTTTCACCCTTTTGCTGGGAAACACTCTCTCCGGGGTGCTGCCAAAAGCGCGACTGTTATCCCTCGAAGCGGCCGGCATCAGTAAAGACCCCGAGGTTGTGCGCGCATATGTCAACGATCCACTGGTTTCCACGACCCGGATCACAGCCCGCCTGTCGGCTGAAATGCTCAAAGCCATGCTGCGTGTGACAGCCGAGGGCGGACAGATCACACTGCCAGTACTGATCCTCAATGGCAGCGCTGACCGATTGGTTGACCCGGAAGCAGCCAAAATGCTATACGCCAAAGTCAGCTCGCCGGATAAAACCCTGAAGATATATGAAGGGTTATACCACGAAGTTTACAATGAACCGGAGCGCGCAATTGTCTTGCGGGATGTCGAAAACTGGCTGGCCGGCCATTTACCGACTTCGAAGGCATGAGCGATCCATACCAAGACGGTTCACATTCACCCCAGAATTCTGACCGTTTGCGCCGGTAAGTCAACCGATCGTGCTGGAATTTTCACGCGATCAAAAAGAAGGAACAGGCGGCTTTAGCTTTGTTTGGCGCAACCAACCCGGCTGATTTGATCGGCCAACCCATGATAAATTTTATGCACCCAGACAATTGGCCCGCGGCGAACCAGCGGATATCGAACGCGGGGGCGATATGCCACTTTCTGACAGGCATATGGTAAAAATTATGCCCCTTGATGGCCAGGTGGTTTCTGTTGAAGCGCGGGGTTTAACATACACCGTACAAGATAAGAAAGTATTCCAAATCAGCCTCTACGACCTTTCTCCCCTCAAAAGCGCTGAGGAGGCCCTTCGACAATCCGAAATAAATTATCGCACCCTATTTGAGACCATTCCGCAGGGCGTGGTTTTCCAGGATTCCGAGGGAAAGATCATTTCGGCCAACCCGGCAGCGTTGAAAATACTGGATTTAAGCTTTGAACATATCGAAGGACGCACATCATCCGATCCAATCTGGCAGGCAATTCACGAAGATGGATCCGAATTTCCGGGAGAAGACCACCCTATTAGCGTGGCCCGTAAGACGGGTCAACCGGTAATGGGTGTCATCACCGGAATGCGCCACCTGCAAACTGGCGAGGTACGCTGGCTTAAAGTGGATGCCATACCCCAATTTCTCCCTGGTGCGGACCGCCCTTACCAGGTGTATGCAAGTTTTACGGATATCACCGACCTGGTCGATGCGATGGCCGCGCAAAAAGAGCTTCTCGACCATAAGGAAAAAACCGCCGCGCGAGATGAAGCCATCCTCAACAGCCTGATCTCTGGGGTCATCATCACCGATCTACAAGGTTGCCTGGAAAGCGTCAATCCATCCGTATTAAAATTACTCGGTTTTACGGATATAAATGATGCCATGCAGTATCAATACCAGGGCGGTAAACTATTTGATTTACTCACGCCATCTGGAGACACCGTCCCACCGAAGGACACGCCTTTAGCGCGCATCCTGAGCGGTGAGATCCTATCTGATGTCGAGCTTCAGATTAAAAATCACCGCAGCGGTGAATACCGGTATGCCCTCTTGGGTGGAAGATTAGCTTACAACACCGATGGATATCCATTCCTCGGCATGCTAACTTTACGAGACATCCATGCCCTTCACCTGGCCCAAGTGGAGCACGATAAATTAATGATCGAGCTGGCGCGGCGCGGGGCTGAGCTGGATGCGATCTTTACCGCCATCCCGGACGGTATTTTGATTGTAACTGCTCAGCCATGCGAAAAAAGTCGCCGAATTTGAGGTGTTTGCGGGTGCTTCGCA
>DAIQPZ010000084.1:2589-10811 GCA_036787065.1 Anaerolineaceae bacterium | reverse complement strand
GTAACTGCTCAGACACGTGTGAAAAAGACCCGAATTTTGAGTGTTTGCGGGTGCGGAGCACCCGCAAACACTCAAAATTCGGCATCTTCCTTACCATGGCTGAGCAGTTACATTAATTGACAATTAGCACCAGTGATGCTACCATTATTCCACACGGATGGATAAAAATATATTCCCACCGAGGTCGAAAATGCCCGATCCTTCTTTCGATAATCCCCTCTGGTTTAAAGACGCGGTTTTTTATGAAGTTTACTGCCGTGCTTATTCCGACAGCAACGGCGATGGTCATGGTGACCTGCGCGGTCTGACCCAGAAATTGGATTATATCCATTCGCTGGGTGTGGACTGTATCTGGCTGCTGCCGATCTACCCTTCACCCTTGCTGGATGATGGTTACGATATCGCCGATTTTTATGGCGTTCACCCCGACTACGGCACTCTGGATGACTTTAAGACCCTCGTGAAAGAAGCGCATGGTCGCGGTCTGCGCGTGATCGCCGACCTGGTGTTGAACCACACCTCCGACCAGCATCCCTGGTTTCAGGCATCCCGATCCAGCAGGGAGTCACCTTATCGCGATTATTACGTCTGGTCCGACACCGATCAAGAATATACCGGTGCGCGCATCATCTTTCTGGACACTGAAAAATCCAACTGGACCTGGGATCCGGTGGCAGGGCAGTATTTCTGGCATCGTTTCTATTCTTCGCAGCCCGATCTTAATTATGACAACCCGGCGGTGCGACAGGCGATGATCGATGTGATGGACTTCTGGCTTGGGATGGGTATCGACGGTTTTCGCGCCGACGCCGTACCTTACCTGTTCGAGCGTGAAGGCACCAACTGTGAAAATTTGCCTGAGACCCATGCCTACCTGAGGGAGATCCGTTCTTTTATGGATCAAAAGTATCCCGGGCGCATCTTGCTGGGTGAGGCTAACCAGTGGCCGGTCGACCTGCGACCTTACCTGGGTGATGGGGATGAATTCCACATGGCGTTCCATTTCCCGCTTATGCCGCGCGTCTTCATGGCTCTCAAGCGGGCTGATGTGACCCCCATGCTCTCAATCCTGGCTCAGACACCCGAGATCCCCGAGAATTGCCAGTGGTGCACCTTCCTGCGCAACCACGATGAGCTGACATTGGAGATGGTGACTGAAGAAGAGCGCCAATGGATGTGGGCGCAATATGCGCCAGAGCCGCGCATGCGGCTGAACCTGGGCATTCGCCGCCGCCTGGCCCCCTTGCTGGATGGCGACAGGCGCAAGATTGAGCTGGCCAATGCCCTGTCGTTTGCTTTACCGGGTTCCCCCATATTGTATTATGGTGATGAGATCGGCATGGGCGACGATATCTGGATGGACGACCGGGATGGTGTACGCACGCCTATGCAGTGGACGGGGGAAGAAAATGCCGGTTTCTCGTCTGCGCCAGCGGGCCAGTTTTACGCGCCTCTCATCAAAGATGCCCGCTTCGGCTACCAGCAGGTCAACGTGGCGGCTCAGATAACTGACCCTGATTCATTGTGGCATACCTTGCAGCGTTTGATTGGCCTGCGCAAGCGCCTGCCGGTTCTGTCTCAGGGGAAGGCGGATTTCATATCTCTAGATAACCTGTCTGTATTGGCTGTGGTGCGTACGATGGGTGGTGAAAAGGTGTTGGCCTTAAATAATCTATCACCCGAGACCCAGACGGTGGATGTAAGTGCCGTGGGCATCGGGGTGGCCGGCGTTCTGGTCGGGCTGGATGGCCTGACGCAGGTTGATACTCGCCAACCGGTGACCCTGCCACCTTTTGGATATGCCTGGTTACAGGCTAAGTAAAGGTGACTGCTCTGAGTAGTTTGACAAGTGAAGTTTCATTCCCAGGAGGACCCATGACAAAAGCGACAAACGATTTATGGTGGAAGAAAGGCGTTATATACCAGATCTATCCGCGCAGTTTTATGGATAGTAACCGCGACGGGATTGGCGACCTGGTTGGAATTGTCCAACGCCTGGATTACCTCGGTGAGACGTTAGGGGTGGACGCGATCTGGCTCTCGCCGTTTTACCCATCACCACAGGCAGATTTTGGTTATGATGTGAGCAATTATTGCGCGGTTGACCCGCAGTTTGGCAATCTGGACGATTTCGACCACCTGGTGACTGAAGCGCATAAGCGCAATATCCAGGTCGTGATCGACTTCGTTCCCAACCACACGTCAGAGGAGCACCCCTGGTTCCTCGAATCGCGCGCAACGCGCGATAACCCTAAACGCGACTGGTATGTCTGGCGCGACCCCCGCCCGGATGGCGCCTTGCCCAATAACTGGCAAAGCGTGTTTGGCGGTACAGGATGGGAGTGGGATGAAACGACGCGCCAATATTATTTTCACTCCTTCCTCAAGGAACAACCAGACCTGAACTGGCGCAACCCGCGGGTGAAGGCGGCCATGTTCGGGGCGGTGCGTTTCTGGCTTGAACGCGGCGTGGATGGTTTCCGGTTGGATGTCGCCCACTATATTATGAAAGACCCCGGCCTGCGCGACAACCCGGTTAACCCCAAGTTTGTTCCCAATCCCAATTCGCCCTCCGATACGTATGGTTCTACCTTGCACCCCTATGATAAAGGCCACCCGGACGTTCACCAGGTGTTTCGTGAATTCCGCGGCATGTTGAATGAGTTCGAGGCCGTTCGTCCCCGTTATTCGGTAGGGGAGATCCATATTTTCGATTGGAAAGAATGGGCCGGTTATTATGGTCAATTGGATGAATTGCACATGCCGTTCAACTTTTCGTTGATGTTATCTCCTTTTGAAGCGAAAGTTATCCGCGGGGTAGTAGATGCCCTGGAAGCGGCGATCCCCCAGGGCGCCTGGCCCAATTATGTGATGAATAACCACGATACACCCCGCATCGTCAGTCGCATCGGCCCGGAAAAAGCACGCCTGTCCGCTATGCTTCTGCTGACCTTGCGCGGCACTCCGACGCTCTATATGGGCGAAGAGTTGGGCATGACCCAATTGGACGTGCCCCCTGAGCGCCAGAAGGATCCGTTTGGCAGGCGGGTGCCGGGGCGCGGGCGCGACGGCTGCCGCACGCCTTTTCAATGGAACGCCGGTCTCCACGCTGGCTTTTCCGATCCGTCGGTAGCAGAAACCTGGCTGCCCGTATCGCCCGATTACAAGACATTAAATGTGGAAAGTGAGTTGAAGGAACCCACTTCCTTCCTGAACCTGTACCGAAAACTCCTGGCGTTACGCCGCGCCATACCGGCCCTTCAGCTTGGCAATTACCAACCTTTGGATGGTGTGCCGGATGACTGTTACGTTTACCTGCGCCAGGCAGACGACGACAGTGTGCTGGTGGCGCTCAATATATCTGAAAAACCGCGCTCTTTATCACTGGCCAGGTTGGGCTACGGTAATTTGCGCATTTCGACCTGTATGGATAAAGAGGGGGTGGTTGACCTGGCAAAACTGGTCTTGCGCCCTTATGAAGGTGTGGTGATCGAGCTGAAATAAATCCGGTAGACGCAAAAAAGATTATACTTATATTAATTCACAAAAGGCGTGCAGGGTGCCAATTCTCAAAACCCTTTCGATGAGCTGGCCAGTGAGATCAGCTCGTTCCAAAGTGACATTAATTCCCTACAAGATGACATTCGCCTGACCCATCTGCGTTCTGAGGTGGAAGATGTCGAAAATACAGCCAACAGCTTGCCGCAGCGCATCGCTGACCTGCGTGGCCGCGGTTATGCTTTTGGCAAGGGCCTTGTGGGCAGGGCACCCGATATCAAAACCCGTTGGAATTTCGAACGGATGACGGTGTTATCACAGATCACGCAACAGACCAGCAACCTGGATATTGATATGCGCGGTGTTGAGAATATGATGTCTCAGGTGCAGGTGCGTGCAAACGATCCCAACAATGCCAGGCCGCTGCTGGCCTAGGTGATAGCTGCGGTCAGTGCGTTGGAAAGTTAGGTTAATGCCTCTGAAGACGCAGTTAAAGCCATCGTTTCCTCTTACGCCAACGACAAGGCGTAAGTGGATAAAGTTAAGACGGTACCAACCCAACGCCAGGTGTTCGGCGGCGCCAACACCCCGCGGGTTTTAGGTGGGATAGACTCGATTAAATGTGAATATTGTGGGAATGTGATCCCGCTCTAAACGGGCTTTGTCCCGCGGCCTGAGGTTTGCACATCCAACAAACCTGGCTGTGGGACGACGATTTGTCCTTCTTCTGGCGCACCCAGCAAGTTGACCTGTTGGGCGCGCTGGGCTGCCAGCCAGGCGGTGTATGCCGCTGCCAGGGCATCCAGTTCGTCGGGGGTATGGATATCTTTCAAGGGTAGGAATCCGCGCAGCAGGCGGTGGGGGGTGACATCTTCGAAGAAGACCATCGGATCGGCCACACGCACACCCAACTCGTGTAAGATTAATTGGCGCTGCAGGCGGCCTTCCAGGGTGTCGGACGGGAAGGGCGCCTGGCCCAGCAATCCAGTATATGTGGCATAGGCTTGCACTTCCAAAGATTGTCTGGGGCAATCACGTCCTGCCGGGTAAGCGCTGTACCCGAGCGTTTCAAGCCGGTTATACAAGTCGAACCCGCGACGCATCCAACCCGGACAGGCGCTGATATCATCGGGAGTGGGCAGGATTGGCAGGCGAAGCTGGTATTCCGCCACGCGGTATTTAAGCCAGCTTCCCGGTTTAGGTGGGGGTTCGAGTGACTGACGCACCGATTCCTGACGCATCAGGCCCAGGGCCGGCCGGCGCGGCGCATTAATGGCCACAAACGCGGATGCTTGACCGCTTACGTAGGCCAGCGCGTCTGCCAGTCTGCCCCGCCCGATTGCGAGCAGGCGCAGGTCGCCGTCCAGGGCGATATAACTCAGCTCATCACTTGATTTGGCAGACCGCCCAGAATGTCTGGGCTGGCTATCTGGCTGGGCCAGGAAGGAACCCTGTTCCTCCCCGAGCGCGGCTGCCGGGCGTTGGCTCGGTTCCTGCCTGGCGCCGTTTCCACGCGCGCCCAATGGCAATAAATCGATCCCCACATAAGCCACTTTAGATGAATTCATGCCTCCAGTTTAGCTTATTTTTCGCTGGAGTGCAAATAATTTAGGGCTTCAGATTATTTAAGAAGAGAGTCCCCAAAATTTGATGTGTTTGGGGTTGCTTCGCACCCGCAAACACATCAAATTCGGGGCTTTTTCACACAAACCTGAGCAGTTACCTTTTTACGAAATTATCCCAGCTTGACCGTCTGCCCGGTGCGGGCAGATTGGTAAATGGCCAGGATGATCTCCAGGGGTTTGCGGCCCTCTTCGCCGGTCACCAGGGGTAGCCGGTCTTCGCGAATGGCATCGACCATGTCCTGGATCTGGCGGCGATGGCCCAGGTACCAGATATCGGCGCTGGAGGTGCCCACAATCAGCGGGCCTTCTGAAACCGGGGTAGCATATTCTTCACCGCTGCGCAGGCGCCATTCTTTGACCGTGTCGTTCTCGATGATCACCCCGCCATCACCACCGAAGATGTCCAGGCGGGCGGCAAAGCCGGGGTAAGCCGCGGTCATGCCCTCGATCACCCCAATCGCCCCGGACTTAAATTTCAGTGTTGCGGCAGAGACGTCTTCCACCTCGATGCGAACATGGGCGCGGCGGGCACAGTAAGCGTGGATCTCTTCCACTGGCCCCATGATGTATTGGAGCAGGTCGACGTAATGGATGGATTGGTTCATCAGCGCGCCACCGCCGTCCAGGGTCCAGGTGCCGCGCCAGTTGCCGCTGTCGTAATATTCTTGCGCGCGGTACCACTGCGTATAGGCGCCACCGAAGGCCAGCGGGCCCAGTTTTTCTTCTTTAATCGCCTTTCGTAAATCAACAATGCCCTGGTCGAAACGGTGTTGTGAGATGACGCACAGCTTGACCCCTTGTTCACGGCAGGCCGCGATCAATGCATCGGCTTTACCCAGGGAAATATCCATGGGTTTTTCAACGATGACGTGTTTACCGGCGCGGGCCGCGGCGATACCCATGTCCGCGTGTATCCCGCTGGGCGTAGCGATATTGACCACGTCAATATCATCGCGCTCCAGCATTTTGGTGTAATCCAAATATGCTTCAGCTTCGTACATTTCTGCCAGGGCCTTAGCCTTTTCTTCCACGATGTCGGCCACAGCCACCAATCGCGCGCCATCGATCTCCGAAATGCTGCGTGCGTGGGTCGGACCGATTACCCCACAGCCGATAATAGCGAAATTGAGCGACGACTTCATAGGAACTCCTTGGAACAAAAATAATAATGCAATTATAAATCGTAACTGCTCAGCCTAGCGAAGTAAGTTGCTGAATTCTGGTTTTTTTCACACGAGTCTGAGCAGTTACTATAAATCTATTACAGACGGATGAGATCTTCCAGCCAGGGAATCGAGGTCGTCTTACGCTGCCAGAACAGGTCTTCAAAGAGGTAATGTGCGGCCAGCATCTTCCAGCAACCCCAACGCCGGTCGACTTCGGCCAGGATGTCGGGTACCTCCACCAGCTCAGCGCCAAACAAAAGCCTGGAAAAGATCTTCTGCTCCCAGGGCGAGATGTGTTCAAAGGGTTCATAGCGGTGGAATACCTGGAACAGCATATACCACACCGATGCTGGGCCGATATGGTATATGGAAAGGAGGACCCGCTTCAATTCAGCCGTGGGCAGTCCGCGCAAGGCCTGTTCGTCGATCTCGCCTCGGGTAAAGGGGGTGGCCTGGCGTTTGAAGGTTTTGGCGCGGTAGCCCACCTTGAGCGCGCGCAGTTCCTCTTCGCTTGCGCGTTCGATGGCGGAAGACGGCCAGAAAACCGACAGCTCCTTGTTGTCAAAGACGGCGCGCGACCCATAGTTTAGGAACATGGCTTCCATCATTTGCACAGAACGGCGGACGGTGGTATTCTGCAAGACCGTCGCGATTGACAGGAATTCATATAAAGAAGCATCCACGCTGGGGCGCATCCCGCGCCAGCGTTCGAGCGCCGGTCGCAGCATTTCATCGTGCCCGACGGTTCGGACGAACCCGGCGATATCAGCGCCAAAGGCGAAGCGATAAGCCAACTCTGCCGCGATGCGCTCTGCCTGGTTTTCGTTGACGGGGGTGTCGGAAAAGATGCTCAAAGCCACCCCCGGTTGGTCCACTTCACCGGTGTTCGCCATGCGCACACCAAAGACCTGCTCCTCAAAGACCATGCTTTGCCATTGCACCCTTTCATGCGGAAAAAGTTTGTTACCCAGCCAGTTCAATCCTTCATTCGTGGAAATATCGGGGAATCAGGTAAGTGGCTTTGCTTGAAAAGATACCTTGGCTGATCAATTTTTGGACTATACTATGTTTATCATGAACACACAGCCCCCGGTGATGATTCCGGCGCGGGCAACCCTTTACTGTTCTGAGTGCATAAGAGGAGGTCCAAATCCGTATGGCAGCCACGAGTTCGTTTAAATTAACCTATGCCACCATGTTCAATCCCCCCGAAGAGATGCATACCCAATTCGAGAAAGCCCTATCCGGTGTGCGCGCCGATCTGGGAAAAGAGCATGGCATGTTGATCGGCGGCAAGGAGTATTTTACGGCGGAGAAATTTGATGATCGCTCGCCCGCTGATACCCGTGTGGTGTTGGGAATTTTCCAGAAGGGTAACGCCAAGGATGCGCAAGCAGCCCTGGCGGCGGCGCGAAAGGCGTTTCCGGGCTGGAGCCATACCCCCTGGCCGCAGCGGGCAGCGCTGCTTCGCAAAGCCGCGGATATTATGGACCGGCGCATTTATGAGATCAGCGCGGTCGTGGCGATGGAAGTTGGCAAGAACCGCACCGAAGCACTGGGTGATGTGGCTGAAACCGCGGACCTGATCCGCTACGCTTGCCAGTCGTTGGAAGCGAACGATGGCTTTATAAAAGAAATGGGGCGTGATCCCCTGATCGGTTACCAGGCGAAGAATGTTTCCGTTCTGCGCCCTTACGGGGTCTGGCTGGTGATCAGTCCGTTCAATTTCCCGTGTGCACTTACGGGTGGGCCTGCGGGGGCAGCTTTGGCCGCCGGTAATACCATCGTCATGAAGCCTGCTACCGACACCCCATGGACCAGCCGCCTGATCGCTGAGTGCTTCCTGGAAGCCGGCCTACCGGATGGTTCCTTCAACTTCGTTACCGGGCCGGGCAGCACGTTGGGCCAGGCGCTGATCGATAGCCCGGAGGTG
>DAIQPZ010000084.1:0-2489 GCA_036787065.1 Anaerolineaceae bacterium | reverse complement strand
CGTTACCGGGCCGGGCAGCACGTTGGGCCAGGCGCTGATCGATAGCCCGGAGGTGAACGGGATCACCTTTACCGGTTCTTATGACGTCGGCATGAAGATCTTCCGTGATTTCGCCCAGGGACGCTGGGTGCGTCCCACCATCCTGGAATTGGGTGGTAAGAACCCGACCATCGTCTCGCGCCACGCCGACCTGGAAGAAGCCGCCACCGGTTTGATCCGGTCTGCTTTTGGCTTGCAGGGTCAGAAATGTTCGGCTTGTTCACGTATCTACATTGAAGAACCGGTATACGATCAACTGGTGTCGATCCTTGTGGAACGGGCGGAGAAGCTGGTAATCGGTGAGCCGACCGCACGGGCATCCTGGTTGGGACCGGTGGTCAACCAGAAATCCTACACCGATTTCAAGGCCTTCACTGAAGAGCTCAGCCAGTCTGGGTCGATCCTGACCGGCGGGAAAACCCTGGCGGGTGATGGCTACAGCCATGGCTATTTCTGCGCACCAACTTTTGTTGGTAATCTACCGCTGGACCACCGCCTGTGGAAAGTGGAAATGTTCCTACCCATCTCTACCCTGGCAAAAGTGAACAGTCTGGAAGAGGCCATGAACCACGCCAACGACGTGTCTTACGGGTTGACAGCCGGTTTCTACGGCAGCTTCGAAGAAACAGACTGGTTCTTCGATAAGATTGAGGCCGGGGTGTCTTATGCCAATCGCCCTCAAGGCGCCACTACTGGAGCCTGGCCGGGTTTCCAGCCGTTTGGCGGTTGGAAAGGTTCGGGTTCTTCGGGTAAAAACGCGGGCGGGTTGTATTACCTGCCGCTCTATATGCACGAGCAGATCCGCACGCTGATCAAACACGCCTGACATCCAATAAGGCAGGAGATTTTCATTCGGAGCAACTGCTCAGGTTCGTGTGAAAAAGAACCGAATTTGAGATGTTTGCGGGTGTGAAGCACCCGCAAACATCTCAAATTCGGGAACTTTCACCCAAAGGTTGACAGGATTTTAGGCGTGTCATCGCGTATCGGTTGGTTCTTCATCATTGTCGGCAGCGTGTTATTATTGATCTTCTTCGCATCTGACCTGGCGAAGGAGACTTCATATGAATTTTTGTGTCTGGGGATGCTGGCGGTTGTGTTCGGGTTAATCCTATGGAATAAGGGCAAGCCCAAACCCCAGGCGAACAGCCGTTTCAACTCCATCCGGAAGATGCGTGATGCATCCAAGACGCCCAAACGGCCCAATAGCAAAAACACACCTCCACCCACTTAATCGTTGGGAGAACGATGCTACTAAATAACGCCAAGCAAACTTCGCTTCGAGAAGCTATTGCCCAATATGTCCACGATGGCGATACGATTTACGCCTCGGGTTTCACCCACCTAATCCCCTTCGCCGCTGGCCACGAGATCATCCGCCAGGGGCGGCGGGGTTTAACACTGGCACGCGCCACACCCGACCTGATTTACGACCAGATGGTCGCGGCCGGCTGCGCGCGCAAAGTCATCTTTTCGTACATGGGCAACCCGGGCGTCGGTTCACTGCGCATTTTACGCAGCGAACTGGAAGCAGGCCGGTTGGAATGGGAAGAATATTCCCATTTCGGTATGATCAGCCGGCTGCAAGCAGGTGCGGCCGGGCTTCCGTTTATGCCGATGAATCAAACCGGGGCCATCGATCTCGAGCGGGCAAACCCGGCTTACCGGCGCGTCACCGACCCGTATTCCGGCCAGGAGGTGATTGTGGTCCCGGCCCTCAATCCGGATGTGGCTATCGTCCACGGCCAGCGCGCCGATGCCCGTGGCAATGCACAGATCTGGGGTATCATCGGCGAGCAGAAAGAGGCGGCTTTCGCAGCCCGGCATGTGATCCTGACGGCGGAAGAAATTGTCGATGAAGCCGTGATCCGCTCGGACCCCAACCGCACCCTGATTCCCGAGTTCATTGTGGATGCTGTTTGCCACGTGCCTTATGCCGCCCATCCCTCCTATACCCAGGGGTATTATGACCGCGATAACGACTTTTATCTGGCCTGGGATAAGATCAGCGAGACGCGCCAGGCGGCGCTATCTTACCTGGATGAATGGGTTTATGGCGTGACCGACCGCGCCAGCTATTGGGAAAAGCTTGGTACGGAAGTTCATACACGCCTGGCGGTGCGTCCATGCCTGAGTGAGCCGGTTAATTACGGCCACTATTGAAGCGAACGTTCGGTCTCGTTACGTCGTCAATCGGAGATCGTCTATGCCATTTACATCGTCAGAATTGTTAACCATTAATGCCGCCCGCATGCTGCGCAACGGAGATACGGTCTTCGTGGGGGTGGGGCTGCCGAATTTGGCCTGCAACCTGGCCCGGCGCACGCATGCACCCGACCTGCAGTTGATTTATGAAGCGGGGGTGATAGGCGCACGTCCTGCCCGTTTACCGCTTTCTATCGGGGACCCCACCCTGGTCAGCGGCGCTACCGCGGTGTGCAGTATGTACG
>DAIQPZ010000083.1:1928-10922 GCA_036787065.1 Anaerolineaceae bacterium | reverse complement strand
AAGAAAGTTGCCGAATTTTGAGTGTTTGCGGGTGCTCCGCACCCGCAAACACTCAAAATTCGGGTCTTTTTCACACGGGTCTGAGCAGTTACGAAAAAACTGTTACTTGGACATCTCTTTGAATAAAGCCAGGGTGTTCCAGGTAGGATCCTTAACGATTGCGAACCAACCCATACCCGGCATCTCTGCTTGAGGGGCAATCGTTTTACCGCCCGCGGCATTAATTTTGGCCAGGCTGGTACCGATATCGTCTGTGCCAACATAAACTGTGACTGTGCCAGCCGGGTTATCCTTGGTGATCGGGTTAAACCCTCCGCCCAACGTTTCTTGCGACATAAAGGTCGCGTAATTCATTTCAGGGAGCTGTTGTGACTCCCAACCAAACACATCCTGTTAAAATTTAGACGCGGCCACGCGGTCAATCGCAGAAAATTCAATGTGAACGATCGGATGAGGAGACATGTTAACCTCCTGGATAGAAAGAATGGTTCAATTATAGAACATATTTTCTTTTAAACAAGGCCATATCACTCAATCCTTATACAATTTGGGTTGATTTAAATAACTGGGAGAGATCGCAGAATAAATAAACTACCACTTCCGGAGATCGTTTATTAAGTGTTATGATTAGGCAATTACCAGCCTCCATCATGGTATCTCCCACTGTGGTATGACCCATTCGATTTCTGGCTTTTGATTACGGATGAATCTCATTTCTGATATCTGGGTAATTATCCCTGCGTATAATGAAGAGCAAGTCATCGTCCAGGTCCTGGACGACCTGTGCCAGTATCCTTTTAAGGTCGTTGTGGTGGATGATGGTTCATCTGACCATACCACTGAACTGGCTTCTCATTTCCCGGTAACCATTTTGCGCCATGCCACCAACCTGGGACAGGGCGCTGCCCTCCAGACGGGCATCAATTACGCGGTCCGTTCAAAAGAAGCCCTTTACATCGTCACGTTTGACGCCGACGGACAGCATCACGCGAGTGATATCCAAATAATGGTCGATGTCTGTCGCCAGGGCGACTTCGACGTGATCCTGGGATCGCGTTTTATCCATGGAGGCCAGGCGCAAAATATCAGCCTGGTAAAAAAGACCACTCTACAGCTGGCGACCTGGCTTTCCCGGCTGATTACCGGGTTGAACCTGACCGATACCCACAATGGCCTGAGGGTGTTCACCTGCAGCGCCGCTACGCGCATCCACCTCGAACAGAATGGGATGGCGCATGCATCTGAAATCTTATCCCAAATATCAGACCTAAAGCTGCGGTACAGTGAAACGCCAGTCACGATCACCTACACCGACTATTCTACAAGAAAAGGTCAATCCATCCTTAATGGGATTAACATTCTTTGGGATATTATGACAGGGAAGATGAAATGATCATCCACTGGAGTCAAATTCTATTAATTTCGGCCCTGGCGCTGTTTATCCTTTATATTTTCCGCGCCCGTTCAATTTTCACCGACCGGTTAATTTACCTGGCATGCGCTGCTACCGGCATTATCCTGGTGATTGACCCCGACCTTGCCACCCGTATCGCCCATTTGTTAGGGGTGGGACGTGGCACCGATTTGCTGTTTTACCTCTTTATCATTGTCAGTTTGTTTTATACGGCTGCGATGAATTCAGAAATCAAACGCCTCAAACGCCAGATGACAGCCCTCGTGCGTGAAATAGCCATCACCCATCCCCTAGAAGGAAAAAATACCGATTGAAGAAGTACCAACGCATCATCCTGATTGGCTGCGTGGTTTTATTGTTAACCGGTCTCCTGCTTATGACTGGTTTGATTGACACCCCCTTTTCCCATTTAATTTCGCAAATCTTTAAGAAACCGCTTCAAACGCGTTGGATCACCAATCTCCATCGCATTGGACTCGCTTTTAGCCTTGCCGGTCTGATCCTGGCAGGCTTCATCCGCTTTGTCGCACCGGGGTTGCCTGAGTTTGCGCGCCGGATATTTCAGATTGAACAGAGGTTGTCCAACCGTCTGCAAAACTGGCTCCAGGGCTACCTGGCGCCTGCCTCATCCTCGCCAACCAAGCGTGCCGATTCAACCCGGACCATTAATGGGATAGACGGCATTGTGGCTGCAGGGTTTCTGATCTTTTCCCTGTTATTCTTTTTAGGCCGCTTGCAAGGCAACTATCCGACCGTAATTCTGGGTGGCGATGGGGGTAATATCGCCAGTTTTGCCACGGCCTGGGATCATCCCGAGTTGTTTAAAGGGGATGAGCTGCTTAACAACCTGGATAACATCCGCATCTATAATACCCTGCACATCCCCTTGATCCGCGCCCTGCATCTGCTGACCGGAGATTACGGCCTGGCATACCTGCTGCTGCTGGCGCCGCATATTTTTTTGCATCTGCTTGGCTTTTATATTCTCGGCCGGGTGCTGTTTAAAAACCGTTTTTGGGCGCTGTTGTTGGCGGTGGTGATCTCAATGCCTTTTTCGATCAACCTGGGCGAATTGTGGGGCATCTCGCGCGATCCCCTGCCGCGTTTTACATACCAGGCGATTTTGCCTTACGTACTGAGCCTGACCATCGATTGGAAAGATCGACCCAGGCGCTGGCCCTGGTTGATGGTCTTTAGCGGCCTGCTTTTTTATGCCCACCCGGTCAGCGCACCCACATTCGGTTTCGCCATCTGGCTCGGCCTGTGGCTGGTCCATCCAAAGGACTGGTCGTGGAAAAAGCGCGTCCTGGTCATGCTGGGCCTGGGAATAATTTTTGTCCTATCGGCAGCCCCGTTTGCGGTCAATTATTTCACCCATCACGAACAAGGCAGCTCCGGCAATTATGAAGCGATCCTTTCTATCATTCAGAATTTCTTTCCCAAAAACCTGCTAAATGTATGGGAAGCGCTCCAGGATTTTTGGAAGATTATCACCAACAGTGGTCTCTTCCCCCTGGCAATCCTGGGAGTCGCCATCTTATGGGTTATTAAGCGACACGATCGCAAAATTTTGCTGGTCATCCTGACCTGGGCGGCAGGTTTGGGGTTAATTGCGGTGGTCATTCCGGCTATCGAGCGCACCATTGAGCACTATTTCAAGCTGCTCCCGCTGGAAACCGAGTTGATGCGCGGCCTCCGTTATTTTATCCCCATCATGCTCTTGTTCTGCCTGTGGCCGCTCAGTGAATTGAGCCAACGCTTGAAGAACCGGGCGGCAGCACGAAGCATCGCAGTATTGGGTCTGTTATTGACTGGCTATTGGGTGCTCACCTACCCACCTGATTTCGATAAAATTGGCCCGGCGCTCACCTGCCTTGGTCAGGGGAAACTGGTATGCGTTACCGACGAGACCGTCACTCAAGAAATTGAGGTGATCAAGGCCAACGTACCCCAAGGCGCGCCTATATTTGCTTACACCACCGGCGGCCCATCTTTTTCCTATTCGCTGGAAATCCGTTATGCCGCCGAACGCCCCTTGGTTTACAGTTTCAAAGATCGCGGTCTTTTGGGTTACGCTAACCATACCGCCCTGCTGGACTGGCAGGCTAATAACCACAACTTGCAGGTGATTGAGGAGAATTACAGCCAAACCGACCGGGTTGAATCACTGATCTGGTTTGCCAGGGGGCTACATGCCCAATACCTCCTGGTCGATTTTCCGGTCAGCCAATCAACGCTGGAGAACCTGTCGGTTAGCTCGATTTATCGGGATAGCCAATCAACGCTGATGTTTCTAAAACCCAACTGACTTTTTGTCTTTAAGGAGTTTGTTTTGTTGTCCTGGCTGCGCGAGGCGAACAACTTTTCCCTGATTGGTTATGCTGTGCTCACCCTAGCATGGGCATCCGGCGGATGGCTGCTGGTCACCGGCCTATTTAATCTGCAACCCCGCGGCCGGTTGGTAAGTGGGATCACCACAGGGTTGATCCTTTTTCAAGTAAGTGTCAACCTGGTCACCCGTATCACCGGCCTGCCTTTAGCCTGTGGACTTAGCGCCAGCTTGATCCTGGCTGGCGGACTGGCAACTTTACCATTCACCCCGGATTGGAAAAAACGGCTAAAAGCAGGGCTTTCGGGTTGGCCGCAGCTCATTGGGTTGGCTGTACTCACCTACCTCTTCTACCTGTTAGGTCGAGGCACAAGTTTATTTGACGATTACGAGCACCTGCCCTTGATCTCAACCATGGCTACGGGGGATATCCCGCCTCATTTTTACCTCAATCCAGGTGAATATTTTGCCTACCATTATGGCTTGCAGGTCTGGGCAGCGTCGTTGGTACGGATGACAGGCGTTTTTCCATGGGTCGCCTGGGATTTTGCGAAAGCCTTCGCCATCGCGCTCACGCTGCTGCTGGGCTGGGTGTGGGTGCGCCAGATCACCCGCAGCCCAATGGCAGCCAACTTGGGAGCTTTTATATTTGTCTTTGCGGGTGGCGCCCGCTGGCTGCTGCTCCTGCTGCCCTTGCCGGCGCTGAATTGGATCCAAAAAGGGATCACCCTTTCCAACACCGGTATCGATTCGGGAGCCAACCTGATCCAGGCTCTATCCAGCCCGTGGGTGACCGAAGGCATGGGCAAAGTCCCACTTCCATTTGCCTTTCACAGCGGATTCTTCTTACCCATCGAGTTTTACCTGGGCGCCACCGGGGCCATGCCGTTTGCAATCGTGCTGCTGCTGCTCCTGCTTAAGGTGCCCCGGCGAAAAGCAATTGCCCCGGCTCTGCTCCTGGGATTGGTGTATGCCAACCTGGCCTTAAATGCTGAACACCTTTTTGTGTTCTTGTGCGCTATGATCTTTCTGGTCATGGTCATCGACACAATCCGCACCATGCGCCATAAAGCGCCCATAGAAAAATATTTGCTGCTTAATTGGTCCATCATCCTGGTCACCGGCGGGATTTCGAGCCTGATCCAGGGCGGTTTTATTACCGAGGCTGCCCGAAGTGTGTTAGTTGGATTGGGTACCCACCTGGGACCAAGCAACAACGTCTACCATTTCTCTTTACGGTGGCCACCTTCCCTGGCTTCAGGACATCTTGGTGAGCTTTCCCCATTCAACCTGCGCCAACTGCCTGTTCTGCTGGCAGAACTGGGGCCAGCCATCTTGTTCATCCCGCTGGTTACCCGTTGGGCCTGGCGCGCTGCCCGGATTGGCGATTGGTTGATCTCAGGGCTGGGTTTCACCGCCCTGGCCAGCCTGGCTTTTGCGCTCTTCTTTCAATATGGTATGGACCGTTCATCCACGCGCCTGCCCGGTACGGCATTATGGCTGTGGGTTGTGCTGGCTTTTCCCCTAGTCGTGTGGCTGTATCGATCAGCCGGAAAATGGATCCAGGCAGCATTATTAATCGTCGCCGCGGCGCTGGTTTTTGAAGGGGTGGTCACGTTTGCCGTCCAACTGACCACCGCCAGCCAACCTCAAATGGCATATTTTATCGATCCACTTGACGCAGCTTTTACCCGCGCATATTGGAATAAATTGGACAGCCATAGTCAGGTACTCGACCGCATCCAGTACCGCGCGGTGACCCTGTTTGGACGGCCGGCAAAAGCCAACCAATCCATTTTTGAAACCCTGCCCGGGTGGGAAGCCTTAATAAAAAAACCCGACCCCACAGCCGTATCCAATTCGGGTTACAGCTATATTTACATGGATAATCCCTGGTGGCAGCAGGTTCCGGCTCAAACCCAGAAATTATTTAACCAACCCTGTGTAAAAGTGGTCTCAGAAAAGAAGGATCCTGCTTATCCCAGGCAGAATTACCGGATTTTATGGGATATCAGCGCCTGCCGCAACCCATAATTCACAAAAAATAAGTATCAGTGGAAAAGCCCCGAATTTGAGGTGTTTGCTGATGCTCCACACCCGCAAACACCTCAAATTCGGTAACTTTCTTTACAAGGCTGAGTGGTTACAATAATAACGTTAAAGCCAAGGGGTCTACTGATGGATGATGATATCTCGAGTTGTATCTGGCCAGTCCTGGCAGAACCGTACGCGTCTGCATTGAAACAGGCGGTGGCGTATATATTAAACAGGTTCCAGCCGGTGGGCATTATCGCCAGCGGAAGCATCCTGCGTGGCAATCCTGGCCCGTCGAGTGACCTGGATATTTACGTGATCCACACCCAACCCTGGCGGCAGCATGTCCAAAAATTCTTCAACGGCGTACCCGCCGAGATTTTCGTCAACCCACCCAAAGCTGTGCTGGGATATTTTGAAGAGGAGCAAAAAGAAGGCCGCCTGATTACCGCCCACATGCTCTCAACCGGGTTTGTGGTGTTAAACCGTGGTGAAATCATAGAGCAGTTACGCCAGCAGGCACGTGATCAAATCGCGGCGGGTTGCCGCCCTGGGGAAGCTGATCTGATGACCCGTCGCTACATGATCGCCTGCCGGTTAGAAGATGGGATGGACGTTGCCTCGGACGACCCGGCATTGGCGCTGATGTTCCTCAATCAGGCCATCCCCGAGATGCTGGGTTACTGTTTCCTTGAACGTGGACGACCTATCCCGCGCACTAAAGAACTGCTGGTTAAACTCGCCCAAATCGAGCCAGATCTCGCTTTTCTGGCCAACCAATTCTACCTGGAACCCGATCCAGCGCGGCGGATCGACCTTGCGCAAGAGATCGCCCGCCTGACCATCGGCGTCCCGGGTTTCTTCGAATGGGAAACACAACCCGAAGAGGTATAACCTATGGGCATCCGGCTTAATTTACTAATTCCCACCTGGCCATTAAGCATTTGCCGGCTGGACCCAGGTAAACCTATCCCAACCTGGGCCTTGGAAGGGCCATTCTATTCCATCACCCATTCTGCGGATGAATTGTCTATCATCTGCGACAGCCGGGCCATTCCCAAAGGGATGAAAACGGATAATGGCTGGCGGGCGATCCAGCTCGAAGGTCCTTTTGACTTTTCTTTAATCGGGATCATGCTTTCTGTGACTACCCCCCTGGCCGAAGCCGGCGTTAGCATCCTGGCAGTATCCAGCTTCGATACGGATTATGTCCTGGTAAAAGGTATAAACCTGGCAAATGCCATTAAAGCCCTGATCAACGCGGGTCATAACGTCCGCTTTCTGACTGGCTAAATTTTCGGCGCAGAATCGCATGAAACCTCGCAAGATCACACTGTTGGCTGGCTTTATCTTATTTATGATAGCGGCTGGCATGGCAACCTGGAGCAGTTGGCCTGCTTCGATCCAACGCCAGAGTATCGATCTGCCGCCGCAAGACTTTCAGCCGGGTGTAAGCATTCGCCAGCAGGCAGAGGATCGGCAGGAGCAACAGACCCAGGCGCAGTCGACTCTCGAATGGCCCTCCACCATGGCGGTCGGTGACCAGCAAACCGTCCGTTTAAAGATTTTGCCAACTCGCTCAGCCCAAACGGGTGATAAACCCGAAACCAGTCAATCCGCAAAGGTCCACACCATCGCTGAGACGCGGCTTGACATGGGCGGATAACCTTCAAACCTGATGGCAGTATTCAGCAACCCTGGCCAGATGGCCAGCCTTTGACGTTCTATTGGACACTAAAGCCAACTTCGGCAGGGATTTATGAAGGGAATGTCTGGTTTTACCTCGTTTTTGTTGAGTCTGGCGGTACCGGTGCCGCACGAGAACCGATGTCGGCCCAAACGATTAAAATCCATGCCATGAACTTCTTCGGCATCCCACCCAAGAAAGTACACTTGGCAGTCTGGTTTGCAGGCACTTGGCAGTTTGGTAATGTTAGGAAGTTTGGAAAAAAAGAGCCGGCTTTCTTGAAAAATTTCGCAAAAGTATGATAGTTAACATCAGTATGGTTCTCCAGGATTTCCCGTAAAATGTGGGGAATCACCATGGCAATTCCTAAAGACCCATCAGTATTATTCATATGAAATAAGATTTAAATGGTATAATAAATTCATTGTTGTGCCCAACAGGATTGATTTGTGTGGGATGATGGCCTGTACCAGAACCGCGAATTGCTGGGATGGTGGTGCTATCGGTCTTAGGGGGGGATAAGTTATCTTATCCCGAGTGCTTTTTTTAGAAAAGAGGAAACTAATGAATATTTATGTGGGGAATTTGTCATTCCAAGCCAACGAAGATGAGTTGCGTCAGGCATTTGCGGCTTTCGGCCAGGTTACATCCGTGGCAATCATCAAAGATCAATTCACTGGAAAATCACGCGGTTTCGCTTTTGTCGAAATGGCAAATAGCAACGAAGCACAGGCTGCTATCCAGGGCTTAAACGGCAAAGAAATGGATGGCCGTCCATTGAAAGTTAATGAAGCCCGCCCACGTGAAGAAGGTGGTCACCGTGGTGGTGGCGCCGGTGGTGGATTCGGTGGGGGTGGTCCCCGCGGTGGAACCGGTTCTCGCGGTAGCGGGACTGGTGACCGACGTCGCAGTTGGTAGCACAACGTTCACTGAAAAACAACCTAAAACCTCGCTCCGGCGAGGTTTTAGCATAAATAGTGACTGCTCAGGTCCCGTGAAAAAGACCCGAATTTAAGGTGTTTTGCGCTTACCCAGTGAGCGCCTCCACCTCTAATTCGGCCACTTTCTTGGCATGGCTGAGGAGTTACCATTAAAATCATAAAACTCAAAGAAAATGTTTTGCCTTTTTAAGCATTCTCTGGCACAATTAAGCAGATCAGGGTGAACAAGCATTATTTCTGAGTCTTTAGGAATTGCCGTCGTGAATCCCCGTATTTTGGGGTGTGAGCGCGCGTACGCGCGCTCACACCCCAAAATACGTCCCATTCCACTGGAAATCCTGGAGAACCTTATTTCTTGTGTTATCATAGTTTATCCACCATGGTTTCAGTCTTTGTTTCAATTCAACTTTGCTTGATGGAGTAGTATGTCATGGATCCCACTCTCCTGCTAATTGTAGCTATTGTTAGCGTCGCTATCGGCTATGCTGGGGGTGCGGTGATTACCGCCAGCCGGGCTGGTAAAAAAGCGCTCAAGGAAGATGAGAAAATTAACGAAAAGGCTCCAGCCAGCCAACCTGAGCCACCTGTC
>DAIQPZ010000083.1:0-1828 GCA_036787065.1 Anaerolineaceae bacterium | reverse complement strand
CCACCTGTCGACCCAAACCGGGTGGTGGTGGCAACGCTATGGCGCGAGCTGCCCCATGGTATATTACGCGCTGATATGGCTGGCAGCACCATTAAGCGTGCCAATGAACTAACCGCAGATCAGCGTAGCCAGCTAAAGGCCGTCCAGGAAGATCTGGGGGATTGGCTAGGACCGATCAGCATCGCCGCATCGCTGGCTATTAACAGCGTTTCTCCGCCCGCTGTAGTGCCTGAAGCGACCATTGTCGGGCCAGATGTGAAAATCCCACCCCAACCGATCGTGGCAGATGTGAGCTCGAAGAAAAGCGAGGAGTTCAACCCACCCGCTGCCAATGACCAACCGGTCGCGCCCCCTCCCGATAGAAAGACAGCCCAAAGCATCGTCAGCCAGATCGATGAAATCCTACAGGCTCAAATTAAGGGCACCGAGTTGGAATCGCGCGGGATCCGCCTGGTTGAATCAGCAACACATGGCGTGACAGTCTGGATCGGCCTCAAGGCCTACCAGGGAATGGATGCCATTCCGGATGCGGAAATCAACACAGCTATCCGAATGGCGGTCAATGAGTGGGAAGCGCGAAAATAGGGTATCCAGCCCAAGTCACAATAAGCCAACTATAACGCCTTAACCATATACAATTCCCCCATATCAAAACCGCGCCCACGGTAATATTGGCGCGTCCCAACGGCGGCGATGACAGCGATACGCTTGAAACCATGGGCCCTGGCAATTTCCCCAGCGATCTGGATCAGGTGCGTCCCCAGTCCAATATGTTGAGCGGCGCCATGCTGCTCACTGCCCACCGGCAGCGATTGACCGTAAATATGCACCTCGCGGATCAATGCCGACCCATTTAGATCGGGTAAATTTAACGCTATATCCGAAAAGAGCTTGAGCGGTTTACCGGTTTCGCTCAATGGACCTTCTGGCTCCAACTGCTCCACCCGCGCGCGATGCATGGGGAGGGACAGACGCAAATATCCCGCCACCTGGTCCTCGGGTGTCACATAAGACAGAAAATGTTCCTCAGCATAGGCAGCCGTATAGATTAACTCATCCAGGCGCAGGGTGCCCGGGTCGACTCCATGCCCGCGCACTTCACGACAGCGCAGACACTCGCAGGGCGTCCCGCGCCGCGCGAGTTCATCCGCTACATCCATGCGTAAGCTGGTGCGTTTATTGCCAGCCACCACGTGGGTTGAGGGGATATCCCGGATCACGCGGTTCACCCGGCAATAGCGCGGAATAGACGGTTTGATATCCGCTATCAGCTTGACCAAATCTTGTTCAGAATAAGGCTGGTATTCACCACGCTGCCAGTATTGGTACAGCTCTGCATTTTCCAATAACTGACAGGGATAAATCTTAATCTCATCCGGGCAGAAACCGCTATCTGGACCTGCAGGCTGCCACAAGCGCCTGAAATCAGCGTCATCGTTGGCGAGGGTGGCGCCCAAAAGGTTAGGCATCCAGTGCAAAACAATTTTAAAACCTGCCGCGCGTAAAAGCGCACTGGCACGCAGGGTCTCAAATGCGGTGTGGCCGCGCTTGTTCAGGCGTAATACGGTATCATCCAGGCTCTGCGCCCCCATTTGGAGCTTGGTCACCCCGAGGTAGCGCAGCCAGGCCAGCTCCGCCGGAGTAATTTCATCCGGCCGGGTTTCGATCACCAGGCCCACGTTGCGATGAGCAGCCGTTTCATTCACATGCTGGGCTTCAATCAGGTTGGGCGAATCAACCCCGTTCATCGCATCAAAACAGCGCTGCACAAACCACTCCTGGTAATCGCGCCGGTAGGAACTCCAGGTACCCCCTAATATAAGCAGCT
>DAIQPZ010000082.1:0-10924 GCA_036787065.1 Anaerolineaceae bacterium | reverse complement strand
CTTTTTCACCATGCATGTCAATCTTGTCTTTCGTGTTGTATAATTAATGCAGAATCATTGGGATGCCTGATCATCCAATTGTGTTCAGAGATTAAGGATAAATATGAAGCTGATTACCGTCAAAGAGATGCAGGAGATCGAAAAAGAAGCCGATAAGATGGGCCATTCTTATCAGGATATGATGAGTTGCGCCGGCCATGGTCTGGGTGTCTGGGTGGATGAAACCTTTGGGGAAGATGAATTGAGGACTGTGATTGGGTTGGTAGGCGCTGGTAACAACGGGGGTGATACGATCGTCGCGCTGGATTATCTCCAATCGCGGGGTTGGTATGCCTATGCTTACCTGGTTAAGCCACGGGATGAAGGTGATCGCCTGATCGATCAATTTACCCAACATGGTGGAATATTATTAAAAGCCGCTGAAGACTCCGATTTCCAGGCACTGGAGGAGCATTTACAACAAAGTTCAGTCCTGTTGGATGGTGTCTTAGGCACCGGGATCAAGCTGCCTTTAAAACCGGATGTCGCGCGAGTTTTACAATGGGTTAAAAATTTCCTGTTCGCGTATGAAGCGGTTTCGAATCCATTATGCGATGTGAGGGTAGTATGCCATCCACACGTGATTGCGGTCGATTGTCCATCCGGGGTTGACTGCGACAGTGGTGAAGCCGCAGCAGAATGTTTGCCAGCCGAAGCCACTTTGTGTATGTCGGCTGTAAAAACTGGTCTGGTTAAATTCCCGGCGTTCCAATGGGTAGGCCGCCTTGTGACGGTGGATATTGGACTTCCGGAAAATTTAACGGCAGAAAAACAAATTAAACGCCAGGTGGTGGATCGGGAAATGGTAAAAGCCATTTTACCACCGCGTGAAATGACCGCGCATAAAGGCACCTGTGGAACCGTGATGGCGGTTGTGGGTTCAATCAATTATCCAGGCGCCGCCGGGCTGGCAGGAAAGGCGGCTTATCGCATCGGGGCAGGGTTGGTCACATTGGCTGTCCCGCAACCCGTTTACACCATTCTGGCTGGACAGTTCCCCGAAGCGACCTGGCTGCTGATTTCTCATTCCGGGGGTGTGATCTCACCTGGCGCGGTTAACATCATTCGAAAAAATTTGACACACGTGACAGCGCTTTTATTGGGATCTGGCTGGGGCATAGAAAACGAAACTTTAAATTTCCTGATTCGTTTACTAAATGCACAATCGGCTTCGCATCCCGCGGGTGTGGGCTTTATCCCTCAACCCACGCCAACAGCCAAAGAACCCCAGAGAATCAATTTACCACCCATGGTGATCGACGCGGATGGGCTTAAGCTGCTGGCGCGTATTTCAAATTGGCATCAATATTTACCGGCTCTGTCCATTTTAACCCCGCATCCGGGAGAGATGTCGGTATTAACCAGCCTACCCGTGGAAGCGATCCAATCTGACCGGATGGCGATGGCTGAAAATTACGCGCAAAAATGGGGGCACGTGGTTGTGTTGAAAGGTGCACTCACCATTATCGCCAGTCCTGATGGTCAAAGCGCATTGGTCCCGGTAGCTACATCGGCCCTAGCCAGAGCAGGCACCGGTGATGTTCTGGCCGGTATAATCACAGGTTTACGCGCGCAGGGTGTGGGCGCCTTTGAAGCTGCCCTTGCAGGCGCCTGGTTACATGCTCAAGCTGGCTTGAACGCAGCCGAAATCATGGGAAACACGGCATCAGTGCTGGCAGGGGACGTTTTAAATTCACTCCCCAGGGTGATCAGCCAGCTCAATGACTGATTCGGTTATAAAATCTCCTAAAAAACAGAGAGAGCTCACCCGCTTGGGGTGAGCTCTTGTTTAAATCTTTTGAAATTGGTTTTTCTTCAGACCTCAGGTTCAACTGAAGCAGAAGGAGGTACTTCAATTCTAGCACCTGGCTTGGTTGATTCTAAAATTACCTGACCGCGGCGCTGTAATTCTTCAAAGCGAGTTTTGGCAAGCTTGGTTAATTCATCCGCGCGACTACGGGCTTCGGCGGCAGCGGCCTCGATGCTCGCGTAAGCATCTTCTGCTGTTTCAGAGGCCCTGTCTTGTAATTCGATCGCTTTTTCTTTAATCAGAGCTCGAGTTTCTTCGCCCGATTGTGGGGCGAGTAATAAAGAAACTGCTGCGCCGGTCAGGCCTCCAATGAGAAACCCAACTAAGAATGCACCAAAATCATCTCGTTCAGCCATGTCTTATACTCCTTTCGTATGAATACGACACTTCTTATTAGGATGGATAGACGGTGTTAACCGATTTAAAACCGCGGAGGGCGGATTAAACCGATAAACTTCTTTGCGGCGGCCATGTATTCGTTGAGCTTAATCACTGGTTCAGCCAGATTATCGCTCAAAAATGTAACGGTTCCTCGCAGGGTATTAACCGTGTCATGGGTCGAATTCAAGATAGGCTTAATCTCATTCTGTAACAGGTTGATTAGCGTGGCCAGTTGCACGATTAATATGACCAGTGCAATCCCAATCACCGAAGCTTCAAGCGCCATAAAAATGATAAATACATCCCGGACGCGGGCTGTCGCACCATTTGGCCCCCCATTTTGAGGTAAAAGCAGGAAATAAGCAAAGCCAACGATTAAAGCCAGGACGACTATTCCGGTTATGCCAGCGATTAATGCTATTTTCCGCTGTTGTTGTTGGCTCTGAACTTCAGCAGGGGTAGGTTTTGGTGGAGTGGGTGTTTTAATTGATACCGGGGTGGTTTCTTTCATAATCAATCCCTGAATACATGACCTAAATTATTATAACATAAATAGGTGTAAAAGATAGCGCAATCGACGCGCCTGTTCCGTGTTATATCCGAATTCGAGGTGTTTGCGGGTGCGAAGCACCCGCAAACACCTCGAATTCGGGCCTTCTTCACATGGACCAGACCCGTTACGTTTATTCAATAAATTCTAAGTCGTAGTTTTCTGCACCGCCAGAAGTGTTTGTCGTTTCTGCCTGGGTGATCACTGGTTCTAATTCAATATCGGCGAATAGGCTGTCCTGATGGGCATCCACCAGGCGGCGTTTAATCAGTTCCAGGATGGCTAAAAAGGTGATGACCATATCGATGCGGGAACTTTTTTTACCCAAAAGCTTTTTAAACGACGAGTTCCCAAATTGTTGCAGAGCATCGATGATGGCTTTAATGCGCTCGCGGATGGTGAATTTGGGGATGGTCACGACATTATTGATGAAAATAGTATTTTCTTTCTCACGGAAAAAGAGGTAGGCGGTATTTACCAGATCATTCAAGTTAATGCCAGTTAAATCGATTTTTGCTTCAACTTTGGGGGGAGTGGCCAGGCGCAAATAAGTCCGCAGGCCTTCTTTTTCCCGGTTACTCAGCCATTCCCCGGCTTGTTTGAACTTACGGTAGGTGATTAATTGCAGCGCGAGGGCTTCCGCGGTATCTTCTTCACCGACCTGGCGCTCAGGCGGCCTGGGCAAGAGCGCCTCTGATTTTATCTGGATTAATTTCGCGGCGATCACTAGAAAAGCAGAAACTTCCCCGGCGTCCCTTTCACTCAGCCGGTTGAGATATTCAAGGTATTGGTTTGTAACCTGGGCTAGAGAAAGCCGGGTGATGTCCAACTCCGCTCTTTCGATTAATTGGAGCAGCAGGTCAAGCGGGCCCTCATAAACTTCTGTGTTGATCAGATAGTTTTCAGTCTGGTGTCCAGCTACCGGGAATTGCATGGCATTATTATACTTGGGTTAGTCGGGATAACGCTGTTTAAATGGCTCATTAGGAATTTCCGCGGGGAATTCCAATCCACGAGAAATCCTGAAGAACCGTTTTTATCCCGATATCAAGGTCACCGGGTTGCGGTTATAATGGGAGCATGTCAAACAAAGAACTTTCACACCTTGATCCATTAGGCCGGGTGACCATGGTGGACATCGGCCAGAAGAATGATACCGAGCGCACCGCTGTCGCGCGCGGTGAAGTTAAAATGAGACGCGAGACCTTCACTTTAATTCAGCAGGGCGCATTAAAAAAGGGTGATGTGTTGTCTGTCGCTCAAATTGCTGGCATTATGGGAGCAAAAAAGACATCCGAGTTAATCCCTCTTTGCCATCCGTTGGCGCTGACCTATATCGCGGTGAACTGTGACTTAGATCCTGACCTGCCGGGAGTTTTGATTACGGCCTCAGCCAGCTCCACCGGCAAGACTGGTGTAGAAATGGAAGCTTTGACTGCCGTAGGGATTGCCGCGCTGACCATTTACGATATGGCAAAGGCGGTTGAGAAAACCATGACGATCCAAAATATACGCCTGATCGAAAAACATGGCGGGCGTTCAGGAGATATCGTTAACGAATGATGAGCAACCAGATTACCGTTTTGTTTTTTGCAACGATTAAAGAAAAGACGGGCCACAAGACAGGCAGCCTGGAGATCCCCGAGGGATGCCGGGTGGCCGATCTTAAGCAAATTTTATGCGAAAAATACCCCCTTTTAAAAGAGGTGATTGGGCGCACGCTGGTGGCAGTTAACCAGAATTATGCTTTGGATGATGAGCTGCTGCCACTTCACGCCGAGGTCGCTTTTTTCCCGCCGGTCAGTGGTGGCAGTCCCTTACCGTCCCTGGTCGAGATTACATACGCGCCTATCGTGATGGATGATATTTTGGCCAAAATATCATCGGTGGAAATTGGAGCCGCGTGCCTGTTTACCGGGATCGTGCGGGGACGGACTTTTGTGGATCAATCGCATCATTCCGGTCAATCCCCCGCGGGAAACCTTAATCAAGGGTTGGAGATCCATAAATCACCAGGCGGACCGGTCACTGAGACGGTTTCACTCGAATATGAAGCTTATGAACCTATGGCCCACCAAAAGATGCTCCAGATAGCAGACGAAATAAGAGAACGGTGGCCCTCGATTTATGGGATTGCGCTGATCCAACGAATTGGCCTGCTCACCCCGGTCACACCCACGGTTTGTGTGGCTTGCACGGCTGCCCACCGCGATACGGGCGTTTTTGAGGCAGCCCGTTATGGGATTGACCGGTTGAAAGAAATCGTGCCGATCTGGAAAAAAGAGATCGGTCCAAATGGCGAAACCTGGATTGAAGGCGATTATCACCCGTCACGAGGTGATTGACTTGACCATGTCAAATTGATCACAAGGTGATGGAACCAAAGGGTGTGCATGGCGCAAATATATTGTACCAATTGTCACCAAGCCTATCCATCAGAAGGCGTCCCATACCTGTGCCCGGCTTGTGGCGGGGTTTATGATTGGGATAAACTGCCTGCCTACCAACCGCCTACCGGTGAGCCGGGGCTGCCGGGTATCTGGCATTATCGATCTCTTTTGGGCCTGCCGGACGAGGCGCCGGTAATAACCCTGGGTGAGGGGAATACCCCCCTGATCTGGGATCAGGTCGACGGATTGGCCTTGGCCTACAAGATGGAATCATTAAATCCAACCGGATCTTATAAAGATCGCGGATCGGCGGTGCTGCTCAGCCAGCTTTTGCTAAGAGGCGTACGCGCCGCGGTCGAAGATTCATCTGGTAATGCGGGTGCTTCGTTCGCCGCGTATTCGGCTCGCTCTGGGATCAAGGCCAGGGTTTTTGTGCCCGCATCCGCTTCGGGTCCCAAGCGAAAGCAGATCGAGATGTTTGGGGCTGATCTGGTCCCGATTCCCGGACCGCGTTCGGCGGCGGCTGATGCAGTGATTAAGGAAGCGCAGGCAGGCGCTGTTTACGCCAGTCATGCCTTTCTGCCATTTGGGATGGCAGGGGTTGCGACGATAGCATATGAGCTGCTCGACCAGATCGGCGCCGTTCCTGATACGGTGGTTGCCCCAGTGGGCCATGGCAGCCTCCTTTTAGGCATCATCCGTGGTTTCGTGGCTTTAAAGGCGGCGGGGGCAATCAAAAAACTGCCCAGATTTATTGGTGTACAAAGCGGGGCTTGCGCGCCTGTGTGGGCAGCTTATCATCAATCTTCAGTCATGCTTGCAGAGGGTGTGACTGTGGCGGAAGGGGTGCGGGTGCTTCATCCGGTGAGAAAAAAGGCTTTGTTGGACGCTTTAGATCGCCAGGTTGACAGGATCATAGCCATCGAAGAAGAGCTGATCCTACCCGCGCGAGACCAGTTGGCCTTGCGCGGGATTTACGTTGAACCAACTTCGGCGATTGTTTGGGCGGCGTTAAAACAAATAACTGATGTTATAACCGCACCAGCCGTTTTAATCATGTCTGGATCGGGTTATAAATTCCAGAAATAGGTTAAAATCAAGCATAAGAATTCATCATTTCAATGGTCGAGAACTGATGGAACGCCAGCTACCTGACAATAAAATTGTCTAACAAATTGTGAGGTGGCTTACGTCCCCTGAGTTCCCCAAGGATAATCTATGGCAAGTCACATTGATACTGGGGAAGAGACCCCCCAGCAGTTAGCCGAGCGTTTACATCTCCCCTTCAAGGACAGCATGCTGTTAAGTAGGGCATTAACTCACCGCTCTTATCTGAACGAGCACCCAGAAGCCATTGAAGATAATGAGCGCCTGGAATTTCTGGGTGATGCTGTTTTGGATTTTATGGTGGGCGCCTGGCTGTACAACTATTATCCCGAGATGCCTGAAGGCGATTTAACCCGCATGCGCTCAGCCCTGGTCCACACGGAACAACTGGCTGAATTTGCGCGTTCGGTTAATCTGGGTAATGCCATGCATCTGGGACGGGGAGAAATTCAAACCGGCGGACAGGATCGATCGGCTTTGTTGTGCGATACGTTTGAAGCCCTGATTGGGGCCTTATATTTACACGCAGGTATCGGTGGCGTCGATAATTTTATAGTCCCCTTGCTGGAAGGCGCTGCCGATTATATTCTGGCTACCCACCAGAATGAGGATCCCAAAAGTCAACTGCAGGAATGGGCCCAGGCCAGGGGGTTTACGGCGCCGCTTTACTTAACCCGAAACGCAAATGGGCCTGACCATGCCAAAGTCTTTGAAATCGATGTCGTCATTGGAGGGGAAGTGTACGGCAGTGGAACTGGTCATAGCAAGCAATCCGCTGCCAAGGCCGCGGCCCGCACGGCCTTATCGCGTATTGGGTTTGACCATCATGAGATCGATCAATAACTGCCACCTGCCCTATCAAATCTACACGGGGAAAAACACCACTTAATGGAACCACGTCTTAAATCCCTAGAATTATTGGGTTATAAAACTTTTGCAAGCCGGACTTCCTTCGAATTTCCCGGAATGATCACGGCCGTTGTCGGCCCGAACGGATCCGGCAAATCGAATGTCGCTGATTCAATGCGTTGGGTATTAGGGGAGCAATCTTATTCACTGCTGCGCGGCAAAAAAACGGAGGATATGATCTTTGCCGGGTCAGAACAGCGCGGCCGATCGGGCATGGCCTCTGCCACGATCACCTTCGATAACAGTGATGGGTGGTTGCCGATCGATTACTCAGAAGTGTCGATTACCCGGCGTGCTTACCGGGATGGGCAAAATGAATATCTCTTGAATGGCCAGAAGGTGAGGTTGAAAGAGATATCCGAACTATTAGCCCAGTCTGGGTTGGCGGAACGGACTTATACGATAATCGGTCAGGGATTGGTGGATGCGGCGCTGGCGCTAAAACCAGAGGAAAGGCGGCGATTATTTGAAGAAGCGGCCGGTATCGGTCTGTACCGCAGCCGTAAAGAAGAAGCGATTAACCGCCTGGAGGCAACTCGCCGAAATCTGGAACGGGTAAAAGATATCCTGGCTGAGCTTGAGCCGCGCCTGCAAAGCCTAGAAAAACAGGCGAAACGCGCACAGGATTATGAGCGTGTCAAGGCGGATTTACGTTTACTCCTTCAAGATTGGTATGGCTACCACTGGCATCAAAACCAGGGAGAATTTAATCACGTCCGTGATATTTTAAAATCCCAGGGAATCCGCCTGGAATCGGTTCGCCAAAGCCACGCCGAAGTCAGCCAGGCAATGAATGAGAGCCGGGGCAAGATCCACTCTATCCGCGCCAGGCTTAACGAGTGGCATACCAGCGCCGGCCAATTGCATAACGAGCTCACCCAGGTGAGCCGGCAGTCCGCCATCCTGGACGAGCGCCAGCATTCATTGAATGAACAGCGGAGCAGTTGGCAAAATGAGCTGGCGCGTTCTGAAGAAGAAGATCAGGCTTTTCAAGCCAACCTTGAGCTGGCGGAACAGGAGTTGATCCGCCTTGAGACTGAGGTAGAAGAAGCGCGGTCGCATGCGGACTTGTCACGCAAGAAATTGATTGCACGCCAGGAAGAACGCGAACGGGTCGAAAGGTCGCTAAGAAATGCCCGTCAAAATTTAATCGGGTCTGAGACCCGCCTGGTTCAGCTAACGGCTCACCATTATGAAATTGAAAACCGCCAGGAAACCATCCTAGAAAATATAGGATCTATCCTGAAAACAATTAATTCATTTCGTCAGGATTTGGAAAAAAGTAAAGCCAACCTGCAAAAACTGGTTCAAGAAAAAGAAGATGCTGAGCGGGTGAAAAAAGGAAAAGAAGCGGAGCTTCTGGCACACCGCACCCAGGTAACCGATCAAGAAGTCGAGCGACGCCGGCTGCAAAACCAGAAATCCAGGATCGAGGCAGAAAAGGCGCGGCTCAAGGCGCAGACCGATGTGCTGGAACAGGCGGAACGCGCGATGAGTGGTTATTCAGAGGGCGCCCGTTTCCTGGTCCAGGCTGCCCGGCAGGACCGTTTGAAGGGCGATTATCGCTTATTAAGCAGCCTTCTGGATGTGCCAGTCGAGTATGAGACGGCCTTCGCTGCTGTTCTGGGTGAGATGCTCGATCTGGTACTGCTTGACCCCGCGGCGGAAGTTGAAAATACATTGAGCCTGATCGAACGCGATTCGAAAGGCCGGGTTGCTTTTATAAAGGTTGAACAGGTTTTGCCGGTAGAATCGCTGGTTTTCCCTGAAGACACTGACGCAATTGGCGTGGCCGCGGACCTGGTGGCGCCAAAAGAAGAAACGCTTGCCCCGCTGATTAAATTCCTCCTGGGCCGGACCCTGGTGGTTAAAGACCGGCAGGCCGCCTACCGGCTGATCGCCAGTTTGCCAGCGTCGGGACAGATTGTCACGCTCAAGGGAGAATTGTTTTCGTCGCATGGGCATGTTGTGGCAGGAAAAGTTGGGCGGACAGGGATGATCAGCCGCTCGCGCCAGATTCGCGAAAAGAATGATGCGCTTTCACAGTTGGATGGGCAGCTCAATGCCAACCGTTCAGCTTTACAGTCGCTCGATCAAGCGTTGGAAAAATTGCGCGCGCAAGAGAGTGATTTGGTCAGGCAATCCAAAGAAATGGGGATAAAGGCCGAAAAGACCCGCGAAGTTTACCAGCAGGGTTTAAATGCCCAGGAGCAAATCCGCCGCCAGGCTGAATGGTATGAGGGCCAACAAAAGGATCTGGACAACCAGATCGCCAGGGTGAAAATTGAGTTGGCCAAAGATGAAGCGGAACTGGTTGGGATCGACATGGCCATCGCTAAAACCCGAGAAGAGGTGAGGAAATTTCAACGGGATTTAGGTGAGCTGCCGGTAGATGAATTCCAATCTCAGGTTACCCATTGGGATACTGCCATAGCAGTGTCCTCTCGGGCGCTAAAAGAGTCCCAAAAACGGGTGGATGAGCGCAAGCAGCGACTGGTTGAAACTCAGCAGCGCCAGGGGGTATTGCGCAAGCGGTTGGAAGAATTAGAGGCTGGATTATCCGAGATCGATCATCAAAAGGACAGCTTACACACCCGAGAAGAGTCCCTCAATGCGGAAATTCAAGCATTTCAAGCCATCATCGAACCTGCTGAAAAGGATTTGACCGAGGCTGAACGCCAATCCACCGATCTGCTGGCGGTGGAGGCAGCCTCTCTCCAGGCATTAACCGTGGCAGAACGCCATTTCACCCAGGCAGAGCTCGATCTGGATCGTAATCGTGACGCGCTCCAGGCACTCCGTCGCAGGATTGAGGATGATTTTGGGTTGGTAGCCTTTGAATATGCCCCGAATGTTTCTGGTCAAACCCCATTGCCTTTCGAAGGAATGGTGAACCGGCTTCCCGTGATCCTGGAACTGGCGCCTGAAATTGAGGAGGCTATCACCCGCTTCAAGACTCAACTGCGCCGGATGGGGTCGATTAATCCGGACGCATTAAATGAATTTCGGTCGGTCCAGGATCGATTTCAATTCATGACCAGCCAGGTGGCTGATCTCAGCCACGCCGATGCCGATTTACGCCAGGTGATCGGCGAACTGGATGAATTGATGAAACGGGATTTCCGCCGGACTTTTAATGCGGTTGCCGTCGAATTTCGGCAGATGTTCACCCGCCTGTTTGGGGGCGGCAGCGCCCACCTGGTTATGATGGATGAAGACAATCCCATTGATACCGGCATCGATATCGAAGCCCGTTTGCCTGGGCGGCGTGAGCAAGGTCTTTCACTATTATCTGGGGGTGAACGCAGCCTGACGGCGGTGGCGCTGGTGTTTTCTCTGCTTAAGGTCTCGCCGACGCCATTCTGCGTGATGGATGAAGTGGACGCCATGTTGGATGAATCGAACGTGGGCAGGTTCTGCGATATGCTGCGCGAGCTCAGCCATAATACCCAGTTTATTATTATTACCCACAATCGTAACACCGTCCAAATCGCGGATGTAGTGTATGGGATCACCATGGGTCGCGATTCTACGAGCCAGACGATCAGCGTCAAATTGGATGAGGTTAGCGACGATCTGGTCATTTAACCCTTTGTGGGTCGAGAGACCTGATCAGTAGACAAACAAAAAAACGCGCTCGTACAAGCGCGTTTTGTAACGTCTCAATAATTAGGGGGGAAGCGGGGTGTTTGTGGGTGCGAAGCACCCACAAACACCCCGCACCCCTCTTTATTGAGA
>DAIQPZ010000081.1:0-11003 GCA_036787065.1 Anaerolineaceae bacterium | reverse complement strand
ATCGGTTCTTCGCCCATCTCCCTTTCTTCAATTGGGTCTTGGCTTTATCTTACCATTTCTTTTTTAGTGCAATTCCCCTGTTTTATCGGGTTCTCGGGACTGGCCTTTAATGGTTTGCCGGGCAATTTAAAGTTATAATTTATAGGCCGTCTGTATAGCCAGGCTGAGCGAGTCTTGCGCCATTTTCCCTCAAATTCAGTTTCTATGAACCGAACTATTTTCCAACAAGGAGCCATCCATGCCTCAATCTGCCGAACAGCCGGTCAGGCGCACCTACCGGCCGGTGCCATTTACCCGGGTTGCTTTATCCGACGAGTTTTGGGGCCCTCGTCTGAAAGTAAACCGCGAAGTGACCATCCCAACCCAATACCAACAATTGAAAGCGACCGGCCGGATCGACGCTTTCAGGCTGACGTGGCAGCCTGGAAAGGAACCCAAACCGCATTTTTTTTGGGATTCGGATGTGGCCAAATGGATCGAAGCGGCCAGTTACAGCCTGGCGGCCCATCCAGACCCGGCGTTGGATGCACTCCTGGATGAAGTGATCGCCTTGATTGCCGCGGCCCAACAGCCCGACGGCTATCTCAACGTTTACTTTACAGTGGTCGAGCCGAGTGAACGCTTTACCGACCTGCGGGATGCTCACGAGCTGTACTGTGCCGGTCATTTAATGGAGGCGGCCGCCGCTCATTTCCAGGCTACCGGTAAACGCACCCTCCTGGATCCGATCTGCCGTTATGCCGACTTGATCGGGCTGGTCTTTGGCCGCGGGGAGGGCCAGAAACGGGGTTACTGTGGGCATGAGGAAATCGAGCTGGCCCTGGTCAAACTGTATCATGCGACCGGCCAAAAGCGTTACCTGGAGATGAGCCGTTATTTCGTCGATGAGCGTGGGCAGCAGCCGCATTACTTTGACCAGGAAACCCAGATCTTGAATGGCCAGGACAAGGTCCACCATTTCGAAGATTATTTTACACGGACGATGAGAAAGCAGTTCGATTACCGCTACAACCAGTCTCATTTGCCTGTGCGCGAGCAGACAGTGGTCGGCGGGCATGCGGTCCGGGCGATGTATCTGTTCTCAGGGATGGCCGACCTGGCTGGCGAGACGGGCGATCCGGCCCTGTTGAAGGCCTGCGAGTCCCTGTGGGAAAACCTGCACACCCGGCGCATGTATCTGACGGGTGGCATCGGCGACTCGCGCACCAACGAGGGCTTCACCGGCGATTATGAGCTGCCTAATGAGACGGCTTATGCGGAGACTTGCGCCGCGGTGGGTTTGGTTTTCTGGAATCACCGCATGCTGCAGCTCACCTGTGATGGACGTTACGCAGACATCATGGAGCGCGCGTTATATAACGGGGTGATCAGCGGGATATCCCTGGATGGGACGCGCTTTTTCTACGAAAATCCGTTGGCCAGCCTGGGCAACCACCACCGCCAGGGTTGGTTCGACTGCGCTTGCTGTCCGCCCAACGTGGCCCGGCTGCTGGCTTCATTGGGTGAGTATATTTACTCAACTAGTGACAGCGACCTGGCGGTGCATCTTTACGTCCAGAGCCAGGCCGATGTGACCGTGGCCGGTCAGGCCGTCCGGATCAGCCAACAGACGCGTTACCCCTGGGAAGGAGAGGTGAGCCTGAGCCTGGAGATGGAGGCCCCCAAGGCCTTTGGGCTGAAGCTGCGTTTGCCCGGCTGGTGCCGTTCGGCCAGCCTGGCGATTAACGGGCAGCCTGTGGACCTGGCTGGGAAGATGGCACTGGGTTATGTGTGCCTGGAACGCACCTGGCAGCCGGGCGATCAGGTGCGGTTGTGGTTACCGATGCCGGTCGAGCGGTTTTATGCCAATCCCGCTGCCCGCCAGGATGTGGGCAGCGTGGCGCTCCAGCGCGGCCCGATCGTATATTGCATCGAGCAAGTTGATCAGGTTGCTCCGGTCAACCGGATAGTACTGCCTCGTTCGGCGACGCTGAGCGCTCAATTCGAGCCTGGACTGCTGGAGGGTGTGGCCTTGGTGAAAGCCGAAGGCGCGGAATTGAGCGAGTCGGGTTTCCAGGCAGCGCTTTATCGCAATACGCCGCCGCAACTTAGACCGTGCCGCCTGACTGCTGTACCCTACTATGCCTGGGATAACCGCCAGCCGGGCCAGATGCGCGTGTGGATCCCTGAGATTGATGGATAAGGAGGAACGAATGGACGTTTTAGAAGCGATTATGACCCGGCGCAGCATCCGCAGCTATACCGGGGAGCCCGTTTCTGACCAGGACCTTGAAACGATCCTCAAAGCCGGTTCGCAGGCGCCTTCGGCGATGAACCACCAGCCCTGGCATTTCGTGGTGGTCAAAGACAGGGATCATTTAGCCAGTATCGCGGAAGCCCACCTTTATGCCAAAATGCTGCCCCAGGCAGGCTGCGCTGTTATCGTCTGCGGGGATAAAGAGCGCCAGAACATGACCGGTTTTCTGATCGAAGATTGTTCGGCTGCCATCCAAAATATGCTTCTGGCGGCCCACGGGATCGGGCTGGGCGCGGTGTGGTGTGGGCTTTATCCCAATACCCAGCTAACCCAACCGCTGGCGGCTTTGTTGCTCATCCCGGATGGGATTGTGTTGGTGGGTATGGTGGTGGTGGGTCATAAAGCCGAAGACAAACCAGCCGAAGACCGTTTCCTGCCAGAGCGCGTCCATCAAGAGAAATGGTGATCCTTAAAAGGAGTGAGTATGGCCCAAATAACGATTAATCCTGTTGACCGCATTGGCGATATCCATCCGGCGATTTACGGTCATTTTGCCGAGCACCTGGGACGCTGCATATAAGATGGCGTGTAGGTTGGTGAAGATTCGCCATCCCTAATACCGCCGGTTTTCGAAATGACGTCATCGCCGCGCTGCGCAAACTCAAACCGCCCGTCATCCGCTGGCCAGATGGTTGTTTCGCGGATGACTATCACTTGGGCCCGCCAGCGTGCCGCGATGGACGCGGCCACTACGCTGGATATCTTCAACAGCCACGCGGAGCAAGCGGTGGAGGTTAAAATCAATCTGCTGGGCGGCGCATCCGCTACCAGCAGTTCGGCCCAGGGTTTGATCGGTAAGATCCACGCGCACAACCGTTTCGACCAGCCGGATGCGAACCAGCCTCAACCCTTCACGCCGCCAGCGTCTGGGTCTTTGTTCACCCTGATCCTGCCCGCCGCCAGCGTCCTGGCGTTGCAGATCGAACTGGGGTGACCAACCAACGCGGGGGGTCTAGACAAAAAACTCGGGGCTGCTCAAAAGAGCAGCCCCGAGTTTTTTGTCTTGCTCAGAGAGTTCAGAAACTCACCTATCCGGCTTTGCCTGTGAAAGGGGAGATGGGTCACAAAAGCTTAACCTTTCTTACCCAATTGGGTCATACAGGGGTAAGGGGAATGGCCGTTTGATCTTAATGTCTCCTTTTACGGTTGGGAATATCCTCCATATGGGTACTTGGTTTAGGGAGGTGGTTCATCTACAATCATACCAATATTAGTGGTGCAGCGCTGACCCGAATTTATTGGATTGATTTGAGCAGGAGGAATGAGAGATGGCACAGAACTCCCCAGTAATTATGAAGAGAACCCTCGGGCTGACCGGGGTAACCGTCAATGCGATGGCGTTGATCGCGCCAGGTGCATTTCTTTGGATGACTTATCAACTTCAGGCCGCCAGTGTAGACATTAAGGGAAATAGCACTGCGCTGGATATGTGGACTGGCATTATCGCGGCATTAATCGTGGCTTTCTTAACCGCGTTTGCCTTTGCTGAACTTGCGCGGCGCTACCCGGATGCTGGAAGCGGCAGCGCATATTATTTCGCTGAGAAAGCTTTTCTTGATCGGGCCAACCCGAGCCACCAACGCTGGGCTCGCCTGGCGAAATTTATCACCGGTTGGGCGGCCCACCTGTTCTATTGGGTCTATCCCGGTGTGATGGTGGCTTTTATGGCCGTGCTGGTGACGTATATCGCCGGACAGTTTGGGGTGACCATCCCGATTGTTGGGCAGATCGCTGTGGCGATTGCCTTTTCCGCCCTGGTTGGTCTTATCGCGGTGCGCGGGATCAACGGTTCGACCACTGCCAGCATCGTGATTAACGTGATCCAGCTCACTTCACTGGTTGTTTTCAGTATCCTGGCGATCCTGTTCCGCGTGAAGAACCCGCTGGGTGTCGCGGCGGCTGGGTGGTACCACCCTGTGGCAAGCTCGATTGTCTTTCCGCATAGTTTCTCCAATATCCTGCTCCAATCGACAATCGCTATCTTGATCCTGGTCGGTTTTGAATCGTCCACCGCTTTGGGGGCGGAGGCTAAAAATCCACGGCGTGATATCCCGCGCGGGGTCATCCTATCGTTAGCGATCCAGGGCCTGTTTGCTTACTTGCTTGAATACTTCGCGGCCAATTATGCCTTGAGCAATACACTGGTATCCCCGGATGGGAAATTGAGCGGCATCGCGGCAGCGGCTGCTTCGGGTGCGCCGATTGGCGACATGGCTATTCAGCTTGGTAACACCTTTCTAGGCGGCAACGGGTTTGCTTTCATGTTGATTATCGCTTTCTCCGTGGCTATCGCCTTGTTGGGTACCACCCTGGCAGCCATGAACACCGGCGTGCGCATCAGTTTTGCCATGGCGCAGGATTCAGAAATGCCGGATTTCATGGGCCTGCTGCATGATAAATATGCCACGCCTCATAACGCAGTCTACATCATGGTAGCTGTTTCAGCCATCATCGGTATCATCGGGGTTCTGGGGGGTGTGACCACCTTGATCGGCATCACCCTGGCGTCTAACCTGGGTACCTTCGTTTTATACGCGATGATCTGCGCCCTGACCACGGTGGCTTTCCTGGGTGAGAAGGGTTTCAACCTGCTCAAGCATGGTTTGATACCGGCTTTAGGTGTTATCGTCAATGTCATCATGGTATTCGCTATTTTTTACCTTGGCATCATCACCGGTGGGACCACAACCCAGGCAACTTTCCTGGCACTCGGTATATCAGGAGGTTGGCTGGTGCTCAGCGTTATTTATTTTGTCGTCAACAGCTCTCGTAGAGGCCAGGCTATCGTGCCCAGTGTCGAGTCGATGACGAGTGAAAAATCTATCAGTCGTTGATCTGATCAGCGAATCAGGTTCTCCTTATTTTCTTTGAGCAACCCTGCTGTACAGCAGTTCCTGCGCCCGACTCAGCGCAGGAACTGCGATGGACTTTACCCCGTGATCACTCAAACTTTTTTGATCAGACAGGAAGCGAACCAGACCAGTTTGATGACTACCCCCATTTACCCACAGATTGAATCGAGCGGTTTGAGCCATGTCGGCTACGTACGTGAGGAGAACCAGGATTCTATTTGGCTGCCGGCTGATAAAGACGCGGCCAATGCCGAGAACATGGGTTTGATGTTCGCGCTTGCGGATGGTATGGGTGGTTATTCGCATGGCAGCCTGGCCAGCCAGATGGCGCTGGATGTCTTAACTAAAATATATTTCAAAGAGGGACATCCTTCAAAACCGTTAAAAACGCTGCGCACAGGGGTCGAGGCAGCCAATCTGGGTGTGTATAAAGAAGCGCAGCGCCTGGGAATTGGCCGGATGGGAACGACTCTCACCGGGACAGTGATCAACGGCCGGACTCTATCCATGGTGCATGTGGGTGACAGCCGCGCGTACCTGGTGCGCGATAGGAGATCGGTATGCTTGACCAACGATCACACGATGGTAGGCGACCTGGTGCGCATGAAAGTCCTATCTTCAGATAAAGTCCGTACCCATGCCCAACGCTCGATTTTGACCAAGGCAGTGGGTTTGAGCCTCTTCGTCCAACCCGACCTGACCCAGCATGAGCTGCGCGAGGACGATTGTTTGATTTTATGCAGCGATGGGGTATGGTCGGTGATCGATGATGAAGATTTTGCCCACGTGGCCGGGCAGGTCAGCGATGTGGAGCAGTTAAGTCAGGATTTAATCAACCTGGCACTCGATCATAAGACGGATGATAATGTTTCGGTGATCGCTATTCGTGTGCACGCTCTGCCTAACCCGAATGGGCACGATCAAACCGGCTCAAAGTGGTTTTCATTCCTCCGGCGAAAAAACCATGCCAGGTAGTTATGTTATAATGACGGATAAGATGCTGCAAATTGGGGATCAATTTGATCGTTTTCAGATCTTGTCGCACCTCGTTCAAGGGGGAATGAGTGATATTTACGTTGCTTATGACATCCTGACCCACCGTGAGGTCGTCTTGAAGATCCCTGAACGGTCGATGATTGGCGACCCTGCCCAATATGAGCGTTTTCAGCGCGAGATGGAAGTGGTCACATCGCTCAAGCACCCGGCCTTACTGCGAGGAATCTTCACAGGCACCTATAACCGCACACCCTTTTTGGCGACCGAGAAGGTGGATGGCCAGTCCTTGCGTGAACTGATCCAGAGCTCCGCGCCAATGCCCCTCGACCAGGCAATCCCTCTGATGATCAAGATTGCCGATGGGCTGGCATATTGCCATGCTCACGAGGTGATCCACCGCGATCTCAAGCCTGAGAACATCCTGGTGACCCTGGATGGCCAGCCGGTGATCATCGATTTTGGGCTGGCCCTGACCAAAGGCGCCCACCGGGTGACTTATTCAAACCTGTCGGCCACCGCAGGCACCCCCGATTACATGGCGCCGGAACAAATTGAAGGCCAACGCGGCGATGAACGCACCGATGTCTATGCATTGGGCACGATCCTGTTTGAAATGTTGGCGGGCGAAACGCCTTTTAATGGGGATAATAACCTGGCCGTGATGGCGCAGCATTTAAACGGCACAGCTCCCCGCCTCGACCGGGTCAAAACGGGCGTTCCCGCGCCTGTGGCGGCAGTGGTGGCGCGCTGCCTTGCGCACAATCCGGATGAGCGCTTTGCCAGCATGCCGGATTTGATTGCCGCTCTCGAGCATCCTGAGACGGTTGACCTGTCGATTTTGGACAAGGCGGGTGAACACGTGGTTAAAACCCCCTGGTGGAAGTCATCTTACCTGAAGGCCCTCGGCCTGGGTTTTGCCGTCCTGGCTGCCCTTGTGCTGCTTGCTTTTGTTCTCCAATCTGTCCACCGATAAAATAAAGGTAACTGCACAGGCTTGTGGGGAAGGGGCTCGAATTTGAGATGTTTACGGGTGCTTCGCATCCGTAAACATCTCAAATTCGGTAAATTTCTCACCTAGCTGAGTGGGAGCAAATAAAGAATTATGCCCGCAAAATTGACGTCTACCGAAGTTCTGTTGGCTCAGGTTGAGCAAAACCGGATTAAATTTATCGATCTCCAATTCACCGACGTGGTGGGGGTGGTCAAAAATATTACCATCCCGGTTAGAGAGCTGGAAGATGCGGTCAAATATGGCATCTGGTTTGATGGATCATCAATTGAAGGTTTTGCCCGCGTGGCTGAATCGGATATGCACCTGCGCCCGGTTATCTCTACTTTTGCCATTCTCCCCTGGTTAAGTGGTGAAGAGGCCACGGCGCGCGTGATTTGTGATGTTTATACCCCCGACGCTCAGCCATTTCAGGGCGACCCCAGGGCGGTATTACAGCGGGTGTTGGCTGAGGCAGCCGCCATGGGTTTCAATTATTATACCGGTCCGGAGCTGGAATTTTTCCTGCTCCAACCTGGCCCCGATGGGAGTTTGATCCCGCCGCGGCCGCACGACAGCGCCAGCTATTTTGACGCGCCATCCGATATGGCTGCCGGTTTGCGCCGCCAGATGGCCACCACCCTGGAAGCCTTTGGCATCCAGGTGGAGGCAATGCACCATGAGGTGGCGACCGGCCAGCACGAGATCGATTTTCGCTATTCGGATGGGCTGACCACGGCGGACAACGCGGTGACCCTGCGCCTGGCATTGAAAGTGATTGCCCAACTGAACGGGCTGTACTGCACGTTCCTCCCCAAGCCGATCCGCGGGATCGCTGGCAGTGGTATGCACGTTCACCAGAGCCTGACCTATGCAGCAACCGGGAAAAATGCCTTTGCTGACCCTGGCGACCCGCATGGCCTTTCCACGATTGCCAAGCAGTTTATCGCCGGGCAGTTGGCGCACGCTAAAGGCATGTGTGGTGTGCTTGCGCCGCTGGTCAACTCGTATAAACGCCTGGTGGCAGGTTACGAGGCTCCGGTTTATATCAGTTGGGCCCGCATCAATCGTTCGGCCCTGATCCGGGTGCCACGCTCATCCATGCCCGAATCAACCCGGTTGGAACTGCGCTGCCCCGACCCGAGCTGCAATCCCTACCTGGCCTTTGCGGTGATGTTGGCTGCCGGGCTGGACGGGATTCGCCGCCAACTACCTGTTCCAGACGCTACCGAAGAGAACCTATATTTGTTGGATGTGCGCCGGCGGACAGCCCTGGAAATTTTGCCCGAATCGCTTAACCAGGCCCTGGACGATATGGAGCAGGACGAAGTCGTTCGCGAGGCACTGGGGGCGCACATCTTCAACCGCTTTATCGACGCCAAACGGTCCGAGTGGGAAGAATACCGCCTGGAAGTGACTCCATGGGAACTGAATAAATATTTGGCTAATTATTAGTGACGTTGTGCGCCACGTCACTAATAATTAGCCCTTGAAGAGCAGGCCGGGGGCTAGCTTACTGAATCATCCACCGGCAGGCCGAGGTCTTCGTATAATTTACGCCGCGATACTTTGTCATTGGTAAGCTCACGGTGAGCGTACTTTGCCACATCGAAGGCCGCTTTGCGCGGCACCACGATCACCCCATCTCCATCCGCCACGACCACATCCCCAGGGTAGGCAGTCACCCCACCCACAGCCACAGGGTTATCGTGGCTGTCGTATTGAAGGCGTCCCTGGACCATGCCCTGGGAGATAAAACGCGACCAGAAGGGGATCTTTTCGAGGATCAACTCATCGGTATCGCGCATCCCACCGTTGGTGACGTAACCGGTCGCGCCATTTTTAAATCCCGCCAGGGCATTATTGGAGCCCATCAGGCCAACGTTGACTCCACTCTGGTCGATCACCACAAAATCACCGGGTTGGATCGCCTCAATCCAAGGGTAAATGCAAACCTTCTGGTAATACCAGTCCGACCAAGCCGAGTATTCTTCTGGCGTCATTTTCGGCATCGAACCCGCGAAGGGCAGGTAGCGCGCCGTTCGGGCAATCCCGCAGACTCGCGTGCGGAAGAGCGGACGAATATCGACCGACAGAGACCCCTGGTTGTGGAGCATGTTCCAGTCCATGCCATCGCGCACGTCGGCCACGCGCAGGGGTTGGTAAAGCGCTAGCAGTTCTTCACGTTCTCCTCGATGTTCACTCATACTGGTTTCCTTTCATCATTATATAAAAACAGGGGGAATGAGATACCGGTCACCGGTGGACTCGGGCGGTTTTGATCGGCAGTCCTTATTATATCTGTATACCAGCCGGTTGGATCATCCGCATTGGCCTTCCAAGGGTCTTTGGGGATTACCGTAGTGAAGTCCCGCATTTTTGGGTGTGAGCGTTCGTCCGAACGCTCACACCCAAAAATGCGGTCCCTTCCACGGGAAACCTTGGAGAATCCCATTTAAATTGTGATATAGTTGAAAGAAATCCAGGAAGGAGACCCATTATGATCAAGATTGCCGAAGTTCTGTCACCTCATCCAACCCCTTTGTGGAAGATGGTTAAACAATGTGGGGTAAAGCACATTGTGGGTGGGATGGATTTCAGCCGGGGCTTGAACGTCAGCGCGGATGATCTGCCGTGGAGCTACATGTCGCTGCTGCGGATCAAGACGGCTTATGAGGACGGCGGTTTTGTGTTCGATGTTCTCGAAAGCCGCCCGCCGATGAATAAAATAAAGCTGGGGCTGCCTGGAAAAGATGAAGAGATCCAGTGGGTCATCGAGCTGATCAATAACCTGGGTAAGCTGGAAGTGCCTGTGTGGTGCTACGAATGGATGCCGGTATTTAACTGGATGCGTACATCGACCAGCGTCGAAGCCCGCGGCGGTGCGCTGGCGACCGGTTTTGATTACGAGCTCTTGAAAAAAGCCCCGTTGACCGAATATGGGGTGGTGACGGAAGACACACTGTGGAAAAACCTGAAGGATTTCCTGGAGATCATCGTGCCAGTGGCCGAAAAAGCCAACGTCAAGCTGGCTATGCACCCGGATGACCCACCGCTTTCACCCATCCGCGGCCTGGGGCGCATCATGCGCAGTATCGATAATTACCAGCGGCTGCTCGATCTGGTCCCCAGCCCGGTGAATGGGATCACCCTGTGCCAGGGGAATTTCACCCTGATGACGGACGACCTACCCGGCGTTATCCGAAAATTTGGCAAGCAGAACAAAATCTTCTTTGCCCATTTCCGCGACGTGCGCGGCACACCGGAGAAGTTCGTCGAGACCTTCCACGATGAGGGCAAGACCGATATGTTCGCCTGCATGCAGGCTTACCACGATATCGGCTTCGAGGGTGTGCTGCGCCCGGACCACGTGCCCACCATGGAAGGCGACAGCAACGACAACCCATCTTATTCTTCCATCGGGCGCCTGTTTGCCATCGGCTATATCAAGGGTCTGCGTGAAGCCGTATACGGCAAGATCCCGGAAGATTAACTTGCGGTTGAAATAAATGTCTCATTGCTGAGGCATGGATAAAGTGGATACGGGGATCATTGCGATGCAACTAATCGCAATGATCCCCGTATATATTTAATCAAGTATTGTCTTACGAGCCAGTGATGGGGATAAGGTAGCCCTGGCAGACCGCATCGAGGAGACGAGCTGACACCATTCTTTAAAATACATATTGACTATATTGAATTGTAGTTGTAAAATATTGTATATGTTATTAATAATATTAAATAAAAAACAATAAAATCAATACCGTTTTCCTGTTTGAGCTTTCGGTAGAAGGGAGCGATTATGGCGGAAAATAAACAACCCAACCCATCCGTCTGGTTGACGGTCAAACGCGTTCTGGGCATCGCCGGC
>DAIQPZ010000233.1:0-3527 GCA_036787065.1 Anaerolineaceae bacterium | reverse complement strand
CTTCCCCGGTAATTCCTGGAGAACCGCTCTCTTTGCCATAACCATATATCGAGTATAATCTATCCACTTAATTGGACGGTGTAATTATAGCATGACAGATTTATCTGAAAGTCGGAATGATCCAGATTTGTTTGCCCGTATTGAAGCCTTATTATTTGTGGCTTCCGGGCCGGTGACGATCACCTCATTAGCCAATGCCTTGGACATACCAGCCGGCGACGTTGAAGGCGCATTAAACGCTATGGATGAGGTCTTCAGCCAGGGGGGTGGGTTGTGCCTGCAATGGCAGGCCGGTCGCGTACAGATGACAACTGCCCCCAGGATGGGCGGTTTGGTGGAACGCTTCTTGGGGTTAGAAGCGACCAGCCGGCTAAGCCGGGCGGGCCTTGAAGCCCTGGCCATTATCGCATACCAGCAGCCTGTTACCCGCCCACAGTTGGATTCCATCCGCGCTGTCAACAGTGATAGTGTGATGAAAAGCCTGCTCAGCAAGGGCCTCATTCAGGAAGTAGGCAGAGCCGAAGGCCCAGGCCGGCCCATTTTGTATGCGACCACCAGTGATTTCTTGCAATATTTTGGACTGAAATCACTGGTCGAAATTCCATCTTTAGAGAGCTATGCCGCGCAAATTACCCCAGAACCCAAAGAAATTTTGAAAGAATAATTTATGTCAGAAGAACGGTTACAAAAAATATTAGCCCGCGCCGGGTTTGGTTCACGCCGGTCTTGCGAAACCTTCATCTCGGCAGGGCGAGTCCTGGTCAACCACCGAAAAGTGGTGTTGGGCGCTAAGGCGGATGCGACCAAAGATACCATCGCGGTGGACGGTAAGATCATTCCTAAGGAAGAGAAAACGGTTTATATTGCCCTGCACAAACCCCGCGGGATACTTTCCGATATGGACCCGGATGATGCTCGCTCGACCGTCCGCGATCTGATTAATATCCCTGGCCATCTTTTTTCAGTCGGGCGCCTGGATATGGACAGCGAGGGATTGATCTTGATGACCAATGACGGGGATCTGGCTAACCATCTGACCCATCCCCGGTATGGACATGAAAAAGAATATCGCGTCATGGTTTTCATCCACCCGGATGACGAGCAGTTGGCCACCTGGCGGCGGGGGGTGGTGATGGAGGATGGTTACCGGACTGCACCGGCCCAGGTTGAATTACAAGAATCGGCGGGTAAAGGCGCCTGGCTGCGGATTGTGATGCGTGAAGGCAAAAAACGCCAGATTCGCGAGGTCGGCAAGAGAATTGGCGTGCCCGTGGCGCGCATTATCCGTATGCGCATTGGGACTTTGCTTCTGGGAAATTTAAAACCAGGAGAATGGCGTTATCTGACCATGGCTGAAATAGCCACCTTGAAAATGAGCACGAGCGATAAAACAGCGCGCCCGAAACCTCGAGCGCGCCTTGATGGGGTTGTGCGTCCACCCAGGCATTTTAAAAAAGTATAACTGCCTGGTCGGGAGTGTTTATCTAAAAGCCGAAGTTTGTGTGACCGTACGGTCACACAAACTTCGGCTTTTAGATTCTCCCCCCTTCCTGGGAAGTGGGGTTAGGGGGGATGGGCAAAGTTTATTGTTCTATCGCATCGACAATCGCGCTGATTAATTCAGGGCTGGTCCGCGACGTTTTTGCTTCCTTGCGAATGGTGTCTTTAAGCCTGTCAAGCTTAACTGCTGGGACTGGCGTTTCTTCAACTGCCAGGGTGACTTTGTCATTGGTGAACACCAAGAGGGCCTGGATATCGGGAATTTGGACCTCCGGCATTTTCCTTACCAGAAAGCGCTTCATATCGGACAGCGCCGATGTTACTTCCAGATCAGGACGTCCCAGGGTGTCTTGCGCGAAGAGTTTCAGGTACCAGTTTCCACCTTTTTGTTTCCACCGATTCTTTACATAACTGATCGTTCCGGCCTGCCCATAAGGGAAAAGAACCCAGACACCAGCAGGGCCCACCAGCAGGTGTGAAGCCGGCGTGGTGTAATGGTAGACGGTGTATTTATCTTCGAGTCCTTTTAATCCGGCAGATATCTGTTCATCCGGGCGAGGGTGGCGTCCCCAGCGGTTGCCAAAGTATATGCCGACCTGTGAGAGCAGAAAGCCTGCCAGGAGAGCGAGGAAAGAATAATTGATTAGTTGAGGGTTGCTGGACTGAAAGGACAGGTATAACCCACCGGCTAAAACAAGAAGACTTCCAACCGTGGTAACCTGGCCAATGATGCGGTTGCGCTTAATCAACGGCTCGTTCGTGATAATTCTCATAGTCTCTACTTTCTGATAGGGTTCGTAACGTCTCAGCCTTGGGGTGAAAGCTCCCGAATTTGAGGTGTGTGCGGGTGCGAAGCACCCGCACACACCTCAAATTCGGGAGCTTTTCACACGGGCTTGAGCAATTACGATGGATCGGACATTAAGCTGGTACGGTGCGCGTTATATCCGCGAGACGGGTTTGGACGGCTTCGCGGAGGGCGTCGATCAAGTGAATCTCATTGGCCTGGTGGGCTATGCGGAGAGCGTTGGTCATGGCTTTGGCATCTGAGCGCCCATGACCGATAAAGACCAGTCCGTCTACGCCTAATAAGGGCGCAGCCCCAATCTCTGAAGGGTCAATCAATTTCTTGACCCCATCAAAAGCTGGTTTGGCCAACAAAGCGCCTATTTTAGTGCGGAATGAGCCCTTCAGGCTTACTTTCAATGTTTCCATGATGAGGTTGGCCACAGCTTCAGTGGATTTTAACATGATATTGCCGGTAAAGCCATCCGTAACCACCACATCGGCTTCACCATTAAAAACTTCCTTGCCTTCTACGTTACCCACAAAATTCAGTCCGGAGGCCAGGAGTAATGGATAGGTACCTTTGACCAATTCATTGCCCTTGCCGGCCTCTTCGCCATTGGAAAGCAGCCCAACCCGGGGGTTCTTGATGTTAAGGATTTTTTCAGCATAGATGCTGCCCATCACGGCGAACTGGAGCAGGTATTCTGGTTTGCACTCCGCATTGGCTCCAATATCGCAGACGATGCAGTGCCCACCTTTGACTGGGAACAGGCTGGTGAGGGCGGGCCGGATGACGCCAGGAATATTGCGGAAGGTCTTTACGGCATAATACATCGCCATACCGGTGTTGCCGGCTGTGACAAAACAGGAGCCTTTGCCAGCTTTGACCCAATCCATACCGACACGCATGGTGTTATCTTTTTTCTTGCGCACATCTTCGATATGGTCCGACATATCGACCGCCTCGGGCGCATGGACGATTGAAATCGGCAGCCCATCCGGGTTTAATAAGGCTAAACGCGGTTTCAGCACAGCTTCATCCCCAACCAGGATGATTTCTTCTTTGTAAAGACGGGCGGCATCGACGGCAGCCTGCAATTCAGGGGCGGGGCGCTCATCGCTTCCCATGGCATCTAAAACAATTGACATGATAATTCCTTATGTTATAATATCCCCTGTTTGCGCGCTGGTGCTGGAATTGGCAGACAGGCATGGTTGAGGGCCATGTGCCGCAAGGC
>DAIQPZ010000232.1:0-3531 GCA_036787065.1 Anaerolineaceae bacterium | reverse complement strand
TTCACTTGGGGTGTATCATAATAGACAAAAGAAAGGACACAACAAATGACTGAAAAGAAAGCCATAAGCAATAATACCAAGGATGGAGAATCCTCCGAGCTCGTCATTGAGCGTATTTTCGACGCTCCGCAGGCACTCGTTTGGAAGATGTGGAAGAAACCCGAACACCTTATGCGTTGGTGGGTACCGAAAGGTTTCTCGATCAAGGTAGTCACGATGGATTTCAGCCCGGGTGGCATTTTTTTATACGGCTTACAATCTTCTGACCGTAATTATGTGTGGGGCAAGTTTGTTTACCGCGAAATCGTCCCATCGGAGCGGATCGTCTTCATCAGTTCCTTTACGGATGAAGAGGGTCATTTGGCCCGGAACCCCATGAGCCCAACCTGGCCGCGGGAAGTTTTGAATACGCTGACCCTCGATGAACATGATGGCAAAACGACACTAATCCTGCGGGGAGGCCCGCATAAGGCGACAGAGACAGAGAGAAAAACGTTTGAAGACGCCCAAGCAGGGGTCAGAATGGGCTTTAGCAAGACATTTGACCAACTCGCTGGTTACCTGGTGACACTCTAATCGGTTAATTCCATCACCTGATTGAGCAGTAATTATAGCGGTGAGACCGGGTGGCATTTGGCGCTTCGTCCAGCATGATGACGATGACAATATGTAGATGTGAGCATTTATCCGCCATTACCCATCCGTGCCTGTACCGCAACACGTTATAACCACATTCAAGGAAACCATGCGCAGCGAACAAGAAATGCTCGATCTCATTATAAACACCGCGAAGGACGACGATCGCATCCGCGCGGTGATCATGAATGGCTCACGCGCCAACCCGGACGCGCGCCGGGATATCTTCCAGGATTATGACATCCTCTACATCGTCAGCGAGGTGGGTTCTTTCAAGGATGACCCAACCTGGGTGAACCGTTTCGGTGAAAGGATGATCATGCAAATGCCCGAGGCGATGCAAGATACGCCTCCCGGGAATGACGGCAGCTTTACCTATCTCATGCAGTTTACCGATGGTAACCGCATAGACCTCGGTCTGTTTCCCATCGCCAGGCTTCTTCAGCTAGAAGAAGACAGCCTGAGCGTGTGTCTACTGGATAAAGACGGGTTGATCAAGCCGTTTCCACCGCCGAGTGACCGGGACTATCTGCCAAAAACCCCCAACGCCAAAACCTTCTCCGATTGCTGTAACGAATTCTGGTGGGTGTGCCCTTATGTGGCCAAGGGGTTGTGGCGAGAAGAAATCACTTATGCCAAATCCACGGCCGACCAGGTGGTCAGGGAGCAGCTCATGAAAATGCTCACCTGGTACGTGGGGGTGGGTACCAGGTTCTCCCGGAACCCTGGCAAATTGGGTAAATACCTCCAGCAGTACCTCGATCCAGAGCTCTGGGCCATGCTGGAGAAAACTTATTCGGATGCCAGCTACGAGGCGACGTGGGAAGCCCTTTTCATGATGACCGATCTATTCAGAATAACCGCGAGCCAGGTCGCGGAGCATTTCGGTTTTGACTATCCACATGGCGACGACGACAAGGTGAGCGCTCACCTGCGCCATGTGCGGCGGCTGCCCAAAAATGCGAAAGAGATGGTTTGATTATTAGCTGCACCTGCTAAGGGGCTGAGCGTTTCACTGGAAACCATCGTGCCTACACAGTCTGGAGCTTTTTTACCACGAACCACACGAGATACACGAAATGGAGCAAAAGCGTCCTCGATAGAACGAGGGCGTTTTTCGGGATTAGGCGGAAAAAACATCCGGGGAAAAGTACACCCGCGGAAAAGTACATTCTGGGAAAGGTGCATCCGCGGGATATTACACTCGCGGGTTGTATCACACGACCTGCGCGCTCCACTGCGTTCGATGAGCGGCTTTAGCCAGATTTTATTAGAGGAATACACTTCTCTGCTTGGCAGCGAAGGCTAGAATCATCTCAAACACATCTGCGGTGGGGCTGAATGCATGAGCCGTTTAATCGAGGACCTGCTGCAACTGTCACGCATCTCGCGGGCAGAAATTCACCTGACCCGCGTGGATTTGAGTCAGATGGTGCGTGATATTAACGCTGAATTGGCTGAAGCGCAGCCCGACCGAGATGTGACCACGTATAACCCGTTCTATCGGGTGATATACAAACCATCCTTAAGGTGGATTGTTTTATCTTTGTCACGTGATATGATAGACATTAAGCAACAGGCACGAGATAGGGCGGAATATGTGACTTGTTAGGAATCATCTTTGAAAAGACTACTCACTACGAGTAGTCTTTTTCTGTATATAGTCTATAATGCCATGGGTCGCCTGACCCTTCCCGCGCAACCCAACGATCACACATTTCAGCTTATTTATCCCGCCGGCCGGTCCTGGCGGACGGAAAAAAAGGAGATATATCCGCATGAAAACACAAACACTCGGTAGTTCTGACTTGCAAGTATCACGTGTGGCCTACGGCTGCATGCCATTAGGGGGTAGCTGGGACACCTCTCCATTGACCCCGCAAATCCAAAAAGATGCGATTCGAGCCATCCGCGCCGCGCTGGATGAAGGTATCAATTTCTTCGACCACGCCGATATCTACTGCCGGGGAAAATCGGAGGAGGTGTTTTCTGCTATGTGGCAGGAGTCGCCAGGGCTGCGCAGCAAGATCATCCTCCAATCCAAAGCCGGCATCCGGTTTGGCGGAGAGCCCGACCCGCGCGACGTGACCCGTTATGATTTCAGTTACGCGCATATTTTGCGCACGGTCGAAGGCAGCCTGAGCCGTCTGAAGACGGATTATCTGGATGTGCTCCTGCTCCACCGTCCGGACGCGCTGGTTGAGCCGGAAGAAGTGGCCAAAGCTTTTGATGACCTGCACCGTTCCGGCAAAGTGCGTTGGTTTGGCGTGAGCAACGAGACTGCTCCCCAGATGGAGCTGCTCAAACGCTATCTCCACCAACCCATCGTCGCCAACCAGGTTGAGTTTAACGTCATGCACACCCACTTATTAGATGAAGGCGTGAATTTTAACCAGTACGTCAACCGCATGGCGCGCAACGTGGGTACCATCGAATACTGTCGTATGCACAATATTACGTTGCAATCGTGGGGTTCACTGGTCAACGGACGTGTGACCGGGCGCAAGTCAGACAATCCCAGCCAGGCTCACACCACAACGGCTTCGCTGGTGGCTGAACTGGCGAAAATCAAAGGCGTGGAGGGTGAAGCCATCATCGTTGCCTGGATTCTGCGCCACCCGGCCAAAATCCAGGCTATCATTGGGACCACCCGCCCCGAGCGGATCAAGGCTGCCTGCCAGGGGGACAGGGTTGAATTGACGCGTGAGGAGTGGTACCGCCTGTACACCGTTGGCCGGGGTGAAAACCTGCCCTGACCGGCGCCGGCATTCTCTCTGTCATCCTGAACCCGTCGGAGGCTTTGCCCCTACTCTGTCATCCTGAGCCCCCTGAGGCTTTGCGCCCTACTCTGTCATCCTGAACCCCCTGAGGCTTTGCGATGGGGGTGAAGGATCT
>DAIQPZ010000080.1:2271-11037 GCA_036787065.1 Anaerolineaceae bacterium | reverse complement strand
GTCCGGGTCTGATAAATGCCTTGTTAGCCATATCAATCGTGTCTACCCCGGTTTATGCTCGTGTGGTGCGAGCCAGTGTTCTGGCAGTTAAAAACCTGGATTTTGTGGATGCATCGCGGGCTTTGGGCGCTTCAAACCTGCGCCTGGTCTTTACCCGTATTTTACCGAATGCACTGACGCCTCTGATTGTGCAGGGGACACTCGGTATTGCTTCTGCAATCTTAAACGCGGCTGCCTTGAGCTTCCTTGGCCTGGGTGCTGAACCCCCCACACCTGAATGGGGTTTGATGTTGGGCTCAGAGAGCAACAGTGTGTTCAACGCTCCGCACCTGGTGTTTTTTCCAGGGCTGGCAATCATGGTGACCGTACTTTCATTCAACCTGATCGGTGATGGCTTGCGTGATGCGCTCGATCCACGCCTGCGCGGCACTGTCAGCTAAAATAGTTCTGGACGATCACCTGCCCCTGCCAAAGACTTTTTGCGGGGGCAGTTTTTTTAAGGACAGGATCATTCCATCAGGTATAATTATGCGCAGGCGTAATGACTCAGGCCCACGTGAAAAAGGCAACTTTCTTCTGACGGCTGAGCGGTTACGCGCGGTCAGATCGACCATTCGAATGGAAGGAAACCATGACTATTGAATATCGCCGAGATCAACCTCCACACCGGTTGACCGTTATCATAACTGTTTTGGTGCTGGTCAGCCTGGCATGCAGTTTGACGACAACTGGGCCTAAGCCTTCCCCTGTGCCTTCTACACCGCTCTCCCAATCGACGCAGGGGGGAACACCGCTTCCCTCCCAGTCCGCACGAACTCCCACCGCGTTAACCCAGGCAATAAACCCACTCCCCCCAGTTCTGGTGGAGGCCGATCCTCTCCCTGGCAGCTTGATGGCGCTGAATGGTACGATTTCCCTGGCCTTCAACCAGTCGATGGATAAGCCATCCGTGGAAGGCGCCATCCAGGGGCAGCCCACCTTGAGCGGAAAGTTTAACTGGACCAACGACCGCACACTTGTATTCAAGCCTGACCAACCATACCAGCCTTCGTCTGCCATCAATCTGACCGTAACGTCCGGCGCCCGGGCTGCCAATGGATTGGCTCTGCTCCAGCCCGCCACGATCCATTACACCACACCGGATCCCTTACAGGTGGTTCAATTCTTGCCCAAAGATAGGGCCATTGATGTGGACCCATCTTCCGCCGTAGTGGCTTCATTCAACCAGGCAGTCGTTCCACTGGGTTCAAACGCGTCCGGGACCAGTTCACCGGCGGGATTGATCCTGGATCCCATCTCACAAGGGAAAGGCGAATGGATCAACACCAGTACTTACGTGTTCTATCCGCAGCCTTCTCTGGCAGGAGGAAAAACCTACACCGTCAGCGCCAACCCGGTACTGACCAGTGTGGCGGGAGCGGTTATCAAGGCTGGAACGACGAAAACCTGGTCGTTCACCACCGCATTACCCAAAATCACCGCCATCGAGCCGGCTAAGACTCCCCTGCGATTGGATGGTCCCATCACCCTATCTTTTAATATTGCCATGAACCCGGCCAGTGTGCAATCGGCCTTCAGCCTCACCGATCCGGGCGCCACATCAGTGGCTGGGCAATTTAGCTGGGATGACCGGGGTACGACGCTCACATTCACACCTTCCGCCCTGCTGGTGCGCGCTACTCCCTATCTCCTCACGATTAAGGGCCAGGCTACATCTCGCGGCGGAACACCTCTTGGGCAGGATATTTCGGTCACCTTGAACACTTATCCAGAGCTGGCCGTGATCGCATCCGAACCCACTGAAGGACAGGCCATGAAGAGCCTGTCTGCCGGGTTTGGCACCATCAACCTGACCTTCAATGTCCCGCTTACTTCTCGCAATTTGCAAAGTTATTTTTCTTTCACTCCCGAAGTGTCCTTGTTGTCGGCTTACCAGGATCCAACCACTTTACAGGTCAGTTTATCAGGTTATTTCCAGGCTAACAGCAAGGTTGCGTTGTCCATTTCACCGGATCTGCCCGACGCCTGGGGTAAGCACTCTGGTCAGGCAGCCAGTCTTAATTTTACGACACCCCAAGATGAGCCCAGCTTCACTATTTCAGCGGGTGGGAGCGGGGTGGTTTACCTGACCCCGAAGGATAAAAGCCTTCAGGCGCAAGTAGTAAACCTGACTTCATTAAATTTATCCCTCAGCCCACTCTCATCGGCTGATTTCTTGAAACTGGCTGGGCCGCAAGGTTATGAACTGCGTAATAACTTCTCCTCGGTAAATACGGTTTCCTGGACCTATAAGGCGCCTCCGGGAGAAAACCACAGCCATGTGGTGGAGCTCCCGGTGAGCGCCAATGACCAACCGCTCAGGCCGGGCTGGTATTTCCTAAGGATCATGGCCCCGGAGCTGCAGAAAAACGGGGCGACGGGTATCACCAATTTGCTCATAGCGATCAGTCCAATACAGGTAACATTCAAGTTGAGCCCGGATCAAGCCCTGGTGTGGGCTGCAGCAGCCGATGGGGGTAACCCGGCGAGTAACGCGGCTGTATCCATCCTGGATGAGAATGGCGGGATGTTGGCAGCGGGTAAAACCGGTCAGGATGGCCTGGTAACCCTGGATCTTCCCCTACAACAGAACCTTTACCAGACGTATTACGCCATGGTTGGCCAGCCGGGTGACGCTGATTTTGGGGTGGCGATCTCGTCCTGGAGCCAGGGTCTGGCGCCTGATGATTTCGGTATAAGCGCTCAATATGATAACAACCCAAACACTGCGTATATTTACACCGACCGCCCGATTTACCGGCCAGGACAGACGGTGTATTACCGCGCGATTTTGCGGTCACGCGATAACGGGCGTTATAAATTACCCGATTTCACCCAGGTCAAACTGACTATCCTGGGTGGCAGTGGTATTTCCGGACAGGCGCCGGTGTTGTTTGAAGGCGACCAGCCGCTTTCCGCATTTGGCGATTTGCACGGCAGCCTGGTTCTACCGGCTGACGCAGCACCAGGAAGTTATCAGATCTCCCTCGGCCAGGGGAAAGAGACTCTCAATACCCTCTCCTTTGTGGTGGCAGATTATCGCAAGCCACAGGTTAACCTGAGTGTCAGTCTGGCGCCACAGGCTATCCTGAGCGGACAGGAACTACAAGCAAAAGTGAACGCCAGTTATTTCTTCGGCGCCCCGGCCGGTGGATTGGCACTGCATTGGGTGCTTTACCGTGAAGGCCAGAGTTTTGACCTGGCTGGTTATCAAGTAGGGCCGGTGGATGATAGCTGGCTGCTCCCTGTATCCTTGTCCGGCGCGTTCGCTGGCTCAAACGGGAACCTGGTGGCTCAAGGGGATAATAAAACTGCTCCCGATGGCAGTCTGACATTGCATTTAACCGAAACAGACCTTCGAAACAGCGCGGAGCAAAAACTAACCCTTGAAGTGACTTTGCGGGATGAGGGTGGTTTGCCGGTCAGCGTGCGCGATTCTGCCCTGGTGCATTCAGCAGCAGGTTACATTGGCATCCATCCGGATGGGTGGACGGGGCAAGCCGGCAGCGGCCTGGGTTTTGACCTCAAGACGGTCGATTGGCAGAGTAACCCAGTTGGAAGCCGGGTTCTCGAAGCGGTCTTTGCGCGGGTCTCGTGGGTTGAGCAAGATAACAAGGGCCCCTTTGGTCTGCCGGCTTATACAAGGACGTCGGAGCCGCTGGCTAACGCCAATCCGGTCACGGGTCCGGATGGAACTGCTCGTCTTTCCTTTACGCCTGATAAACCTGGCATTTACCAATTGGAGGTTAAAGGGGGTGGCGCAATCAGCCAGGTGACGATTTGGGTGGGCGGCGCGGGTGAAAACACCTGGCCCAACCTCCCTGACCAGCAGATCCACCTGACCGCGGACAAAGTCAGTTATCAGCCTGGCCAGACCGCCCAGGTGTTCATCCCCAATCCATTTGGCCAGAAAGTGTATGCCCTGGTCAGTGTTGAACGCAGCCGGGTAATGCAAGCCAGTGTTATAACCCTGGACGGCGCCGGGATGAATTTTTCTTTGCCCTTGACCGAGGTCGAGGCGCCAAATGTTTTTATTTCGGTGACCATCTTGGGCCAGACCGGACAGGGCCGGCCTGATTTTCGCCAGGGTTACATCGGGCTACAGGTGGAACCTGGGGCTGAGAAATTAAAAGTCACCCTCTCATTGGATCCACCGCGAGCTGTGCCAGGGCAAAAAGTGACCGTATCGATCCAGGCCAGCGACGAACGGGGCAAACCCGTCCAGGGCAGTTTCTCTCTCTCCGCGGTCGATCTGGCGGTGCTCAAACTGGCAGATCCAAACGCGCCCGGCATCACAGATTTCTATTATTCCCCCCAGCCCCTGGGGACACACACCAGTCTGTCGTTGGCGGGTTACGGTTGGCGGTCAATCCTCAACCCACCCGGATTTGGGCGCGGTGGCGGAGGTGGTCAAGAAACGTTGGTGCTGCGCCAGCATTTCAAGGACACAGCTTTCTGGAGCACCGAGATCCTTACAGGCGTGGATGGTAAAGCCCAGGTGAGTTTTGATCTGCCGGATAACCTGACCACCTGGCAGCTAGATGTGCGTGGGCTGACGGCAGATACACGGGTCGGTGAGGCGCAAACACAGATCATAACCACAAAAGAGTTGATGATCATTCCTGAGACACCGCTTTTCCTGGTCGCTGGCGACCACGTCGCACTGGCAGCTTTGGTATACAACCACACCGCGGGCGATCTGCAGGTTAATGTGGAATTGCAGGCCAAGGGCGTTGATCTTGACCTGCCGGTTCAGGCCAGCCAGATGGTGAATGTTTCCGCCAACGGCAGCCAGAAGGTAACCTGGTGGGTGACCGCGCAGACCGCGGATAAAGCCGACCTGGTGTTCAAGGCCAGTTCGGGCGCTTTGCAGGATGCTTCAATTCCAGAAAATGGCAGCCTGCCGTTGCTGACTTTCAGTGCACCGCAGACCTTCAGCACCTCTGGCATGCTTACTGGAGCGGGGGACCACCTCGAGGTGATCAGCCTGCCCCAATCGTTCAAAGCTCAAGGCGGTGACCTGCGCCTCGAACTTTCACCATCACTGGCCGCGGTGATGATCGGCGGTCTGGAAGCCTTATCCTCCTCACACGATCAGGATACCAGTACGCTGCTATCGCGTTTCCTGCCAAACCTGGAAACGGTTTTGTCTCTACGTGCCATGGGGGTTAAGACGCCTGCGTTCGAAGACACGCTGGATACAACGGTGAAAGAAGGCATTGCCAACCTGCTCAACCGCCAAAACCCGGATGGGGGGTGGAGTTTGTGGCCGGTTTCCAGCCACCAGGATATAACCAGCGACGCATACCTGACGGCTTACAGCCTGTATGGGTTGAGTCGTGTCAGCCAGGCTGGTTTCAGTGTGCCAGCCGATGCTCTAGAGCGGGCGCAGAAGTTCCTTTTACCTATTGTGACCGCGGTTAAACCGGATACTCAACCCTGGGCGTTAGATGGGCTGGCTTTCCAGCTTTACGCCTTGCGCATAGCCGGTGTGAAAGATTTGGAATCCACCAGCGATGTCTTGTATAACCAACGCCAGGCGTTGAGCCCGTGGGGTCAAGCGTTTCTGGCCTTGACCTTGAACAGTCTGTCAAAAAACGACGATCGCACCAAGACTCTGGTGAATGACCTGGAATCCAGTGGTGTTCAAACCGCTACCAGTCTGCATTGGGAAGTGATTGGGACGGATTGGCATTTGCCCGGATCCCCGGTGTTTACCACCGCGGTGGTGCTGGACGCGCTAGGCCAGTTGGACCCGGCTGCACTGGGATTGACTGGCGCTATGGCGTATTTGATGGCCCAGCGCTCTCCATCCGGCGCCTGGGGCTCGAGCTACGAGACTGCCTGGGTGGTGATGGCTTTGACCGAAATGTTGAAAGGCACTGGCGATTTACAGGCCACATACGCTTTTTCAGCGTCAGTAAATGGCGCCCCGCTGGCAAAAGGCCAGGCGGGTGGGCCTAACACACTCACCAATGTGACGGCCACTCTTCCTGTGGCCAATCTCGACCCCGTAAATCCCAACGGGCTGGTGATCAGCCGCGACGCTGGCCCGGGCGGGCTTTATTACCGGGTTGATCTACGCTTGAACCTACCGGTGGATACAGCCAAACCGGTAGACCATGGCTTAAGCCTTGAGCGTGCTTACTACCCGGCAGGCGCTGAATGCAAGCCAGGCAATTGTGCTGTGCTCCACTCCGCCGTGCTTGGCAGTGGGCCAGCAAAACCCATCACCGTTCACCTGACCCTTAGTTTGCCCACCGCGATGTATCACCTGAACGTTCAAGATACGATCCCTGCCGGTACGACGATCTTTAATCCGTCCTTAAAGACCAACCAGCAAGGTGTTCAGACGCCTCAACCAGGGGTCGATTATGACCCGGCAAATCCATTTTCTGCCGGGTGGGGCTGGTGGTGGTTCACTGTGCCTTCAATTTACGACGATCACATTCTCTGGAGTGCCGATTACCTGCCGGCTGGGACGTATGAGCTGGTATACGAGCTGATCCCCACCCAGATGGGTGAGTTCCAGATCATCCCGGCCCACGCCTGGCAGTTTTATTTTCCCGAGGTCGAAGGCAACAGCGCAGGAGATTTATTTAAGGTGACAAAATAAAAAAAGTATTGGAGCGTGAGTTTACCAGCGATCCCGCCTGGATTAATGAAGATGAAAGGAAATTTGTATGATCCATCCTTATGTGACCCAACTCCGTTTTGTGCGCAGCGAATTGCTGCGTGGTTATGACGGCTTATCGGCTGAGGACGGTCTTGTACGGGTCGGTCCGATGAACTGCTTAAGCTGGATTATTGGCCACCTGGCGACGCAGGAAAACTTTTATTGGGTGCGTATGGCCCAGGGACAGCGCCTGTTCCCCGAACTGCGTGGTTTGGTGGGGTATGGGTCGCAGCCTACTACCCCATCCCTGGTTGAGATGATCTCGGCCTGGAAGGTCATTACCACCACCGCCGATGTCTATCTGAACACCCTCACGTCAGAGATGCTCAAGAACCATTTTGAGTTGGAAGCTAAGCCGATGAAAGAGTCGATCGGAACGTTGCTCTTCCGCAACCTTTGTCACTATTGGTACCACATTGGCGAGTCGCAGGCTATTCGCCAGAACCTGGGGCACCAAAACCTGCCTGAATACGTTGGAGATCTACCTGAAATTGATTAAGCGCATTTTATGCCTGGGACTGCTTCTTTTAGCGGGAGCTTGCGTGAGCCCGCCTCTCATGACTGACCAATCGCCCACGCCCAGCACGGCATTCACACAGCCGGTGTCTCCAACCGGTGTGACAGACACAGTTGAACCGCATGCCACATTAACACCGGCAGCGACTCTTAACCTGGTGAACTTGTCAACGCAGGCGGTATCACCCGGTCCGTCCACTCCCCAGGTGTTGACACCTTCACCCAATCCGGTGGGTGAGAAAAGCCAATATCTCCTGGATGTGACTTTTGACTATCTGGCCCATCACCTGAGTGTGATTGAAGTGGTGGAATTAACCAACCCCGGTCCTGAGGCATACACTGACCTGGCTTTTCAGGTGGAGCCCAACGACCACCCCGGTGATATTACCTTTAAATCCATTTCCTTGGCTGATGGCAAAGGGGTCTCGGGCTATACCTTGGATAAGAATCGTTTGAACATTCCCTTGCCGGTACCCCTGGCGCCTGGTCAGAGCAGCACAGTCAACCTGGTATACGATCTTTATTTGCCTGCCATCCCACCCCCATCCGACTCGGTCCGCCCTACGATTTTTGGGTACACAGCCAACCAGACGAACCTGGTGGATTGGTTCCCCTACTTGCCGGTTTACCAGCCGGGCCAGGGTTGGCTCATCCACTCTCCCTGGTTTTACGGGGAGCACCAGGTATACCCGACCGCCGATTTTGAGGTGAACCTGACCCTTGCCAACCCACCTGGAGGCCTGGTGATCGCCGCCGCGGCGCCTGTGCGGGTCGATCCGGCGGGCATACAGCATTTCCAGCTTAGGGATGCACGCACCTTCGCCTGGTCAGCATCCCCGTTTTACAAAGTCTCATCTCAGAAAGCGGGAGTGGTGGAAGTGACCAGCTACACATTCCCAATCGACCAGCGGGCCGGGCAGGTTGCCCTGCAAAACACCGTCGATGCCGTGACGCTCTATTCGAACTTGTTCGGCCCATACCAGCATACCCACCTGACCGTAGTAGAGGGTGATTTTCTGGACGGGATGGAGTATGACGGGTTGTTTTTTTTGAGTAAGGGCTTTTATAACCTTTATGAGGGCACACCCAAAGGTTACCTGACCGTCATTGCCGTGCACGAGACGGCCCATCAATGGTTTTTTGCCCAGGTTGGTAACGACCAGGCCCTGGAACCCTGGTTGGATGAAGCCTTCGCTACCTATTCTGAAAAACTTTTTTACGAACACACCTATCCTGACCTGGTTAAATGGTGGTGGGATTTCAGGGTCAATTACTATAGCCCCACGAGTTGGATTAACCAGTCTATTTATGACTTCAAGGGTTTTGAACCCTATCGCAACGCGGTTTATCTGCACGGTGCGCAGTTCATCGATGCGTTGCGCGGCCAGATCGGCGATGAAGCCTTTTTTGCTTTTATCAAGGATTATGTGTCGAAATACCAGTACCGCATCGCTACCCGTCAGGATTTCTTTCACCTGCTCACCAGTCATACACAACAAAATCTATCTGGGTTAATCGGGACATATTTTGTAACA
>DAIQPZ010000080.1:0-2171 GCA_036787065.1 Anaerolineaceae bacterium | reverse complement strand
GGGTCTTTTTCACCTCAACCCTGAGTAGTTATAAGAAGGAGAGCAAAATGGCATTTACCCGGCGTGATCTCTCAGGTCAAGGGGATAAGATAATTATGGCAGCCCTGGCGTTGTATGAATCGTTTGGGTTCACAAAGCGCCAGGACGTGCTGGTGTTTCGTAAAGATTTTATTGATAAGTGATGATCAGCTTCGGCGCGAAGGCCGGAGAGCCATCTTCACTGGTGGCAAACTTTCTAGCGTAAGCGCTGCCAGTTCCATTGATGATAATAGAAAGGCTGTTTCCACTTTGCCAACTGCTTTGATTGACGATCTCTTGGACCACTGTCGTAATATCCGGGAGGTAATACCAGGTATTGACACTCCAATTAACGTCGGTGGCGGAATTGATACCGGCTGAAGTCAGTGTTCTTTGAGAAGGCAGGTTGGTCGTTGACCAGGCAGAACTATTGGCGGATAAGTCCCCGGTAATATTGATATTGATACTAATCCATTGATCTTGGGACGAATATAGCATGAGTAGAGCCGACTTTATTGTAGCCCCATTCGGTATGATCACATTGTTAAACCTGAGACCGGTAAAACTGGCAGTGGTTGATGCGCCATTTCCGACCCAGATGGTTGACTCATTGGTAGATAAAGTTGTCCCATCCTGGTTAGCATCATCGGCAGGTTGGGTGATCTGGAGGTTTAATTGAGATAAGCTGATTGCCGGGGGAGTGAATGTCGGCGCCAGACCTAATGTGGGTGATGGCGTCGCTGAGGGTGCGGGACCGGTGGTGGGTGTAGCGGTTGGCGCCGGGGTTGAAGTTGGGGATCCGCCGGCCGGATTGATCCGCCCATAATGGATCAGGGTATTGACATAACTGCCGTTAATAGCCTCCGGAAATACAAACTCGACCGTATCAGCTCGATTATTTCCCACGACTGACCATTTTGTAGAAGGGCTCGAGTCAAAGGAATTGGACCCAGTGGGGGCGGCGATCAATTTCGGCGTCCAATTACCTGGAGTATTTCTGACATAGACACACATATTATCGATGGTGTTACAAGGGCTGGGATTAAATGGATACCCGTGCCCGATGATGTAAGTGTTCCCTTTATTGTCAATGGCAAGGGCGGGATCATGGGTGTAAAAACCGGCGTAGGTATCGTTCCAGCCAGAACCCTGATCAACTACAACGTGTACCCTTCCATAATCGTAGGGAGAAATGGTCCTATATTCTTCGATGTAGGCGAGGGTCTTAACCCCACTGGTGTCGATGACCAGGGACGGCCCCTGGTCGATGTTGATCCCAGAATTGGGACTGGTCCACACTGGAGCTGTGCTGGCGGCCTGGATGGCGCCCCAGGCACCCGCCTTATAGGTCCGGGTTAAGAGGGTGGCCGGGGAAGCAGCCTGAGAGACCCAGGCGATGGTGAGTGAGTTATCCGTTGGCGAAACCGCCAGGTTGGGGTGGTTGGCGCTGCCGGCGCTATCCACCTGAGTGGGCCCGGTACCATTGGTTAAGGTATCGGTGGACGGGTTATATTGGTAAGCCCGGTACAGAATGTGATTATTGCCAGACCAGTAGGCTACGTTCAATTTACCGGTCGCGTCGAAAGCCGCGGATACGCCGGATGTGCCAACGTCGATATTGGCGCTGGTGAGGCCAGTATCTAGGACCCTCGCGGGTTTAAAGCTGTTGGAACTGAGGTTGAAGGGAACATCCTTCAAGGCGCCATCAGTTGAGTTGGTGATGATGTGGACGGTGCTGGCGCCATCGTAGGCGGGTGAAACAGAGATTAGGTTGGCAGGATAAGTTAGCGCGACCTTGCCGGAAAAATCTCCAGTTGAGCCAGGTAGGCCAGGTGAAGTTGTCCAATAAACATCGAGGGTAGTTGATCCATTGCCGGCATAACCAAAGAAATAAAGCCTGTCATCGGATGTTCGGATCAACTGGTGTGGAATGACGTCACTACCGCCAGGGTTTACCCCAAAAGTAGTGATACTCAGTCCTGCTGTCGTGGTGGGCGCCGGTGTCGATGTTGAAGAGGGAGCAATGGTGGGCGTGGCCGATGGAATATTCGTCCGAATCGGCGTTAATGTGCGGGTAGTCGTGGGGAGTGAAGTGGGTGTCGCGGGTGGGGTTGAGGTCGTAAGCCTTTTTTTGTTCACGCGTTGGATCTGGA
>DAIQPZ010000079.1:0-11185 GCA_036787065.1 Anaerolineaceae bacterium | reverse complement strand
AGGCCCACCCCCCCCGTGTGGGGTTGAGAAGGTCTTATGCAGGTTGAAATGCATCACATCGATGCCGATATCGGCCGGGCGCAGAATCCCGAGCAGGGCATTGAGATTGGCGCCATCACCGTAAACCAGGCCGCCAGCATGGTGCACACATTGAATGATGTCGAGCAGGTGTTCTTCGAAGAGGCCCAATGTGTTGGGGTTGGTCAGCATTAATCCCACCAGCCGGTCATCACAGGCAGCGCATAACGCGTCGATATCGAGGTTGCCTTTTTTATCGGATGGGATCGAGACGACTTCCATGCCGCTCATGGCCGAGCTGGCGGGGTTTGTACCGTGGGCCGAGTCGGGGATTAAGATGCGCGTTCGTTTTGCGTCGCCGCGCGCCAGGTGATAAGCGCGCATGATCAGCACACCGGTCAATTCACCCTGGGCGCCCGCCGCTGGGACCAGGCTGACCGCCGAAAAGCCGCTGATCGCCCTGAGCCATTTCTGCAGTTCGAACATCAGCGCCAGGTTGCCTTGAACGGTCTCGACCGGCTGCAGTGGGTGTGTCAGGGCAAAGCCTGGCAGGCGGGCCATATCCTCGTTTACCCGCGGGTTATACTTCATGGTGCACGAGCCTAACGGATACAGGCCGCTATCGATGCAGTAATTTAATTTCGACAGGTGGGTGAAATGGCGGATGACGTCGATCTCAGCCAGCTCTGGCAGCGGTAACCGTTCACGCACAAGCCCTTCCGGCAGATCGGCCTCCGGAACATCGATCTTGGGATAGCGTACACCGATCCGGCCTGGCGATGAAAGCTCATAAAGAGTGGGTTCAGTCATCGATCGCCTCCTTAAGGGCAAGGCAAAATGCATCGATCTCTTCACGCGACACGGTTTCTGTGACCGCCACCAGCATGTGGTCTTTGAGTGGGTAATAATCTTGCCCGAGGTCATAACCGCCCAGGAAGCCCTGATCAAGCAGCTTCCCATTGATCTCTTCAACCGATTTTGGGCAGCAGATTACAAATTCATGGTAGAACGGCGCATCGAAACACAAGGAATAACCAGGAATGGCCGCGATCTGGCTGGCGGCGTAATGCGCCTTGTGGTAACACAAAGCAGCCACCTGTTTTAAACCATTTTTACCTAATAAACTCAGGTAAACGGTGGATGCCAGCGCCAGAAGCCCTTCGTTGGTGCAGATGTTGGAGGTGGCCTTTTCACGGCGAATATGTTGTTCGCGCGCGGTCAGGGTTAATACATAGGCTCGCCTACCTTGTTTATCCACGGTTTCGCCAACCAGCCGCCCCGCAATTTTTCGCGCGAATTCCTTCCTGGTAGCAAACAAGCCCAGGTAGGGACCGCCGTAGGATAAGGGGATACCTAAAGGTTGGCCCTCTCCAACGACGATATCGGCGCCAAATTCACCCGGCGGTTTTAACAGGCCCAACGCCGTGGGGTTGACCGCCACCGCAAGCATGGCTCCGGCTGCGTGGGCAGCCTGGGCCAACCGGGTCAGGTCGTAAACGTGTCCGAAGAAATCAGGGTATTGGACGAGCACCAGGGCGGTTCCGCCATCTATTAAAGGGATTAAGGCGTCCGGGCTGGCATAAAGATCCGACTCCGGGCCATCCCCAATGAAGGAGAGATTAGCGTATCCCTGGGTATAGGTGCGAATGGTCGCCCGATACTGCGGGTTAACCGCTGGGGAAACAACGATATGTTCCTTTTTGCCCCTGAAATTCTGATAAGCCATCACCACGGCTTCAGCCGCGGCCGTTGCGCCGTCGTAATGAGAGGCGTTGCACACTTCCATCCCGGTGAGAGCCGCGACCAGGCTTTGATATTCAAAGATGGCTTGCAGGGTGCCCTGGGATATTTCGGGTTGGTATGGGGTGTACGCCGTGAAAAATTCCCCGCGGCGTAAAATGCTGTCTACCGCGGCTGGAATGTAATGGTTGTATGCGCCAGCGCCGAGAAAACAAATCAAATCGTGCGTGGTTTCATTGGCTTCGGCGATTTCTTGAACTTGCTGGACCACTTCCATTTCGGTCAGGGCGGGTGGAAGATCTAATTTCGGGAACCGGTAAGCAGAGGGCACGGCCTGGAATAAGTCTTCCAACTGCTCCACACCGATGGTATGGAGCATGTCACGCTTTTCAGCTTCAGTATGTGGGATAAACATATCAGTGGTTTCGTTCCTCGCAATAGGCTTCATAAGCGGCCGCATCCAGGAGGCTTTCAACTTCGGCCGGGTCGCCCATTTGGATCTTAACCATCCAGGCTTTGCCGTATGGATCGCTGTTAACCAATTCCGGTGCTTCAGGCAGCGCTTCATTGACCGATAATACCGTCCCACTCACCGGCAGGTGCAGATAATCGACGTGTTTCACCGATTCGAGGGTGACGGCTGGCGTGTCTTTGTCAGCTTTTTCTTTTGGCGCTACGGTATATTCGACATAAATAATATCTGAGAATTGTTCCTGGGCATAATCGGAGATACCGATTGTGCCAATATTGCCTTCGACCCTGATCCATTCGTCAGTTTTCGCATATCTTAATTCTTTTGGAATGTTCATAAGAAAGTCTCCTGTATGTCGTAACAAGGATGTTCGTCGTCAGTTCATCTTTCTACCGTTAAGCCAATTATAACGTTGCTGCTCAGGCACATGGGAAGAAGGACCGAATTTGAGGCTTATGCGGGTGCGAAGCACCCGCATAAGCCTCAAATTCGGGGACTCTGAGTCATTACATTATAACAAAGAAAGGGTTTCTACTCCTCAACCGGCGCCAGATTCCGCGTTCTGAGGTAGCTGATGGCAAAAGATAAACAACCGATCATGCGAATGCTGGCGCTGACGATGAGGGCACCACCCAGGCCGATCTGGTTAGCCAGGATCGATCCAACCAGGGGAGCGATAATCGACGACATATACTGTAAGCTCTGCGCCAGCGAGACAAAGGTAGCGCTGTATTCCGCGGGAAAAGTTTGCATCAACTCATCAAAGAAAACCAGGTCTAATCCAGCCTGGAATATGCCTGAAAGCCCGGCAAACACGGCGATCAACCATACTTGCCCGGTTAAGGCCACCAGGATTGGATGCAGCGATAGGCCTAAGGTGGTCCAGAACAGCACCATTTTATTGCCACGCCGGCGGGACTGTCTTGACCAAAAGAAATACCCGATAATCAAGATCGCCGACTGGGCTGTGCTGATGACGCCGATCCAGGCATCCGACGCGTGCACCTGGCGCACGTAATATAATGGAAAAATTGGGGCAGCCATGGCTGTTCCGGTGAGGAAAATGAAGCGTTTGGCGGTGAACGAGATAAACGCTTTTTCGCCCCGCACCAGGGTGGCGTAGGTTTTAATGATTTCTAAAAAAGGCTTACCTTTTCCGGCCAGATTTACATCAAAGTCAGGCAGTTTGATGTGACTTGAAAAGTAATAGCTGATCAACCCGCCCACCGACAGCCCCATAAAAACGAGCTGGTAATTGAACGGGAAGCCGAGATGGTCAAGGATCTGCCCGGCAATGATCACGGTGACTGAAGTAGTAAAACCCAGGATCGACCAGCGCCTGGTCATCAATTCATACCGGCTGTTAGGTCCGGCCACGGCATTCATCACCACCGAAAAGCCAATCGCGACCATGGTCTGGGGTATGGTGGCAATTGCCCAAATCGCCAGGACCGCGGTAATTACCTGGTCTCTGGGCAAGATGAAAGGCGCCAATCCGGTTAAGGCATAACTGAGCACGACCATCAGGCGCGCCGCGCTAAACCATGGGACGATCTGTTTTCGGCTTTGAAGGAAATTTCCCACCGGGATCGAAAGGATCAGGCCGGTGATGGCGGGCATGGCTGTCAGCAAGCTGATCTGAAGGGCTGTTGCGGATAAGCGGGTAAGAAAAACCGGTAGAAAGGGGGCAGCCGCACCGGCTAACCCAATCCCGATGGCGTCGATTTGGACATTGAGAAAATTTCTTTTATTAACCGACGGGGGTATATTTGGGTTTGTAAACCAGTGAAGTAAGTTCACGATGATTGATTATACCTTAAGAGAAACTGCACATCTGCGAGAACAAAGCTACCGAAATTAAGGTGTAGCCGTTAACCTGGTAAACGTAAAACACCTAAAATTCGGGTCTTTTTATATAGAATGATCCTGACTCAGGCGCTGGTCCAGCGCGGAGTAACGGTTGGCGACTTTATTGTTATGCACCGCGATCGCGATGGCGCGCCGGTCGCCTACCAGTACAACGAGCTGCCTGGCGCGCGTCACCGCGGTGTAGAGCAGGTTGCGCTGGAGCATCAGGTAATGTTGGGTGACCAGAGGAATCACGACGGCCGGAAATTCGGACCCTTGAGATTTATGTACTGAAATGGTGTAAGCCAGGGTCAACTGGTCGGCTTCAGAATAATCATAGCTGATTTCATGACCATCAAAATTGACCAGGATGGTTTGCTCTTCGATGGAAATCGTTGTGATCCAGCCAATATCGCCGTTATAAGCGTCTTTATCATAATTGTTTTTTGTTTGCATCACCCGGTCGCCGGTGCGGTATAACGCACCAAACAGCATGCGTTCCGGTTTACCAGGGGATGGGGGATTAAGCGCGGCTTGAAGACGGTTATTGAGCGCATCGACACCGGCCGGCCCACGATACATCGGCGCCAGCACCTGAATCTCGTTTTTAGGATTCAGTCCGAAGCGGGCTGGGATGCGCTCACAAACTACTTTCTCGACCCATAGCGCCGCTTCTTCTGGGGTGCTGGCGGGAAAAAGGAAGAAATCGCGGTTCTCTGGTGTAATTAATGGCATTTGACCCTGGTTAATCCGGTGGGCGTTAGTGATGATTTGCGAATCCGCCGCCTGGCGGAAAATTTGAGTCAGACGTGTCACTGGGATGGACTGGCTGGCAATGATATCGCGCAAAACATCGCCGGCCCCGACCGAAGGCAGTTGATCGACGTCGCCCACCAGAAGCAGGTGCATGCCGGGGATCAAGGCTTTGAGCAGGTGGTTCGCCAGCAAGATATCCAGCATCGAGGCCTCGTCGACCACCAGCAGGTCCACCGGCAAAGGATTTTCCTGATTGTACTGAAATCCCTTGCCAGGGGCAAACCCTAACAGGCGATGGATCGTACTGGCAGGTCGCCCGGTTGACTCGGCCAGGCGTTTCGCGGCCCGTCCCGTGGGCGCCGCCAGTGCATAACGGTGGTGCTCAGCTTCCAGGATCTCGATCAGAGCTTTAATCGCCGTGGTTTTGCCTGTCCCGGGACCGCCGGTCAAGACGCTGACCGGGGCGTCGAGAGCGATTTTAACGGCATTTAATTGGCCTTCTGCCAGATGGGTCTTCAATAAGGATAATGGATCCACACCTGGGAGTGACTGCTGTAGTGAAAAGAGACGGGACTGCTCCACCCGGGATAGACCGCGCAGGCGCTCAGCCACCCCCGTTTCACCGTGGTAAAACGGGGTCAGGTAGACCGCCTGTATTTCCCCCAGGCTTTGTGTGCCATCCACGCTTTGGGGGTCACCAGAGGCTTCTCCCATTTTAAGCCGGTCCAGCCGGACCCGGTCTTCCCGGGTAAGCCTTTCCAGGGCGGGGGTCATTAGCGCCGCATCAACCTCAAGCAGCTCGGTGGCCCGGTCCAACAAAGCCTGCCGCGGTGAATAAACGTGGCCATCATTGACCATTTCGTTCAACGCGAATACCAGACCGGCTTCCAATCGGGAGGGGTGGTCAGCGGGCAGGCCTAAATCGCGCGCCAGCTTGTCAGCGGTTTTAAAACCGACCCCGTAGATATCTTGAGCCAGTTGGTATGGATCGGCCTGCACCACTTGCAGGGACTGGTCCCCATATTGTTTGTATATTTTGACGGCCAGGCTGGTGTTGACGCCGTGCCCATGCAAGAACAGCATGATTTCCTTGACCTTTTTTTGCAGTTCCCAGGCTTCGGTAATCATCAACATGCGTTTAATTCCAATGTCGGGAACCTCGGTCAGCAGTTCAGCCTGGTTATCCAGCACATGCAGGGTTTTTTCACCGAATTGATTGACAATTCGTTCCGCCAGACGCGGGCCAATCCCTTTGACCAATCCCGAACCTAAATAACGCCGGATGCCCTCCACGGTGGCTGGCAGACTTTGATCGCATACCTGGGCGTTGAACTGCAATCCGTGCTCGGGATGTTTTTCCCACCTCCCAGACAGGCGCACAAAAGCACCGGGTGTGAGCTCGGGCAGATTCCCTACCGTGGTGACCAGTCCTTCGCGGCTGAGGCCAGGACTGTTTTGATGTTCCGGGCGGATCCGGATGACGGAGTAGCCGTTCTCAGGATTATAAAATGTAACGCGTTCGACTGTGCCTGTAAGGTTATCCATACCGAGGGTCATCCCTTCCCAAATAGTGCACCCTCTGATATGATACCATACAGTGCATGCCGAACGACCTCGGCCAGTTTGGCCGAGGTCTTGTATGTATTAAGGTTGTTCTTGAGGAAATGCCGTGGTGAATAATCCCCACATTTTGAGGTATTTGCGGGTGTTTCGCACCCGCAAATACCTCAAAATATGGCCAATCCCACGGGAACTAATAAGCTTATGTAAAGGCTAAAATTCAGGTCGTCATTTAAATGATTATAGAAAGAACCGATTTAAGAAATGTAGCAATTATTGCCCACGTCGATCACGGCAAAACAACCCTGGTCGATGGAATGCTCAGGCAAGCGCGTGTTTTCCGTGAAAACCAACAGTTAGTTGACCGTGTGATGGATTCAAATGATCTGGAAAGGGAACGCGGCATCACCATCCTGGCAAAGAATACCGCTATTACTATCCCGGATCCATTAACCGGGCAGATGGTCAAAATAAACATCGTCGATACGCCTGGTCACGCGGATTTTGGGGGCGAAGTCGAACGGGTGATGAATATGGTGGATGGTGTGCTTCTGCTGGTCGATGCGGCTGAAGGTCCGAAGCCCCAGACCCGCTTCGTGCTTAAAAAAGCCCTGGCGATGGGCCATAGCGCCATCGTGGTGATCAACAAGATGGATCGCAGAGATGCCGATCCCGACCGCACTTTAAACAATACCTTCGATTTATTTATTGAGTTGGGTGCGGATGACATCCAGGCCGATTTTCAAGTGGTTTATACCAATGCGTTGACGGCCCAGGCCGGTATGACGCCGGATTTAAGCCCCAACCTGCAGCCGCTCTTCGAGACGATCCTGCGCCATGTACCACCCCCCAGGGTCGATCTGGATGCGCCTTTGCAGATGCTGGTGACGAACCTGGGTTACGATGATTACCGTGGGGTGACGGCGGTTGGCCGCATTTTTGCTGGCCGTATGACGGCCGGACAGGCGGTTGCGCGCATCTCGCTGAGCGGAGAGATCTTGCCCGAACGGGTGCGCTATCTTTACATTCACCAGGGTCTGGATAAAGTTGAGGTGGACAGCGTTGATGGGGGTGAGATCGTGGCGATCGCCGGGCTGGAAGGGATTGCCATCGGTGAAACGTTGGCTGACCCAATCAACCCGATCGCATTACCCCAAATCAAAGTTGAAGAGCCTACCGTACGCATGACCTTCGGGGTAAATACGTCACCTTTTTCTGGTAAAGATGGTAAATGGAGCACCTCGCGCAAGCTGCGCGAACGTTTATTTGACGAACTGCGCAATAATGTGGCGTTGAAGGTTGAGGAGACCGACCAGTCGGATACTTTTAATGTTTCAGGACGGGGTGAGCTGCACCTAGCTATCCTGGTCGAGACCATGCGCCGCGAAGGTTATGAGTTTCAGGTATCCAAACCTGAGGCCATTTTCCATGAAGGGGAAAACGGCGAGCTGCTCGAACCTTTCGAAGAGGTACACGTCGAAACCAGCCCAGACACGGTCGGGACCGTGGTAGAAATGCTGGGTTCGCGGCGTGGGAAAATGATTGATATGGTCAACAACCCCGATAACAGTGTTCACCTGTCTTACATCGTTCCGACGCGCGGGCTGCTCGGCTTTCGCTACCAGTTCCTTACCTCTACCCGCGGTATGGGTGTGATGAATTCTAACTTTAAAGAATATGGACCCATGGTAGGCACCATCCCATCGCGCAATTCCAGCTCGATCGTATCCTGGGAAACGGGTGTGACGGTGACCTACGGACTGAAAAATGCGGAAGAACGCGGCATCCTTTTCGTGGGGGCGGGGATGGAAATCTATGAGGGTATGGTGGTGGGAGAGACGCAGCGCCCAAGCGATGTGACCGTGAATGTGTGCAAGAAAAAGCACCTGACCAATATGCGCTCGTCCAATAAGGATATCGAAATTCGCCTGATGACACCCAGGGTTATGAGCCTGGATGAAGCGCTCGAGTACCTGGCGGAAGATGAGCTGTTAGAAGTGACCCCGCTTAATTACCGCATTCGCAAACGAATTCTGAATACGGAGGAACGCGGTAAGGTGACTAAGAAGGCCAGGGAACTGCTCGAAGAGCAGGATTAATCCCGGATTGGAGGTTGCTTATGAGTTGTCCGCAATGTCGGGGTATCGAAAAGACCTTCAACAGCGGTATGGCGGAACGCGAGTTACGCGAGTATCGCACCCACGGACCGGCTAAAACGACCCGCCTGCTGATCGAGGCGATTAAAGCGCTCGGGATCAGCGGGTTGACCTTGCTCGATATTGGCGGTGGGGTGGGTGCGATCCAGCACGAGCTGCTTAAAGATGGCGTTGACCATGCCACCGCTGTCGATGCTTCCAGGGCTTACCTGGCTGCTGCCAGACAGGAGGCCGAGCGCCAGGGACAGGCCCAGCGCGTGACCTACCAGTTTGGCGACTTTGTTGAGCTGGCGTCCCAGATCCCGCGTGCGGATATTGTCACCCTGGAAAGGGTGATCTGCTGCTACCCTGATATGCGCGCGCTGGTGGGATTGTCGTCTGCGCATGCTGGAAGCTATTACGGGGTTGTTTTCCCGCGGGATACCTGGTGGATGCGCTTTGGGGGAATAGTGATTGGTTTCTTACAGAGTCTGCAACGCAATTCATTCCGTTTCTTTGTCCATCCGACCGAGGAGATTGAGAAAGTCATTGGCGCAAATGGCCTGAAACGGCGTTATTATCGCCAGACCTTTTTCTGGCAGGTGATCGTTTACGCCCGGTAAAACGAGTACGAAAAATTGTGGATCATGACTCTTTTTCATGAGTTGATCGTTATAACTTGTAGAGAAGCAAATTAACCAGACAACTAAATCGAACCATCTAATAACCTGACAATTGGAAAATATATTGAATGACACCATATCAAAAGAGCTAAATATCCAGGTGAAGACAGCCAACCCGCAGAATGATGGCAAATTGAATGATGCTGGTGCTATCTATTTACAATACCACCAGAGTATTTTCCGTTACCTGTATTACCGTACCGGTGATTTCCAAACGGCTGAAGATTTAACCGGTGATGTCTTTGTAATAATGGTCCGATCTTTAATAGCGGTTGCAATCGGAAAAATTCCGTTTCGGGCCTGGCTGTTTCAGGTTGCCCGCAATCAGGCGATTGATCATTACAGGCATAACAGGTTGCATCCCGAAATTCCCATTGGTGAAGAAATGGATGGGCAAGCTCCATCCGTTGATACGGCGGTTGAATATCGATTGACCAGCGCGGGTTTGGCAAGGGCGATAATCACATTAGAAGATAGCCAGCGGGATGTCTTAATCCTGCGCTTTATCGAGCAAATGCCAATTGCGCAAGTGGCATTGGTTTTACATCGCAGCGAAGACTCGATCAAGTCGTTACAAAGGCGTGCTTTGAAAACTTTAAAAATTATTCTAGAAAGCCGGGAAGTTGGCCCAGAGGCCAACCAGGAGGTTGGCCCAGAGGCCAACCAGGAGGTTGGTTATGATTAATTTAGATGATTCTTTACAAGTTTACCTGTCCGAGGTTGAAAAGGGTGTTCCCCTGGAAAAAGTCCTTGAGGATTTGCCCCCAGAGGATCGCGAATTGGCGCCGTTAATTCACCTGGCGGTTAATACCCGGGATCTTAACCATCCCCAGCTCAGTTCTTTTGTAGCCGGAGTTCATCAGGCCAGGCTCACAGGAGTTTCTCACATCCATTCAAAGTCAAACAATATCAGGCTCGCAAGCTGGTTGGAAATGAACTGGAAAAAGCTGGCTGTCGGCGGTGGTTTAACCGCTGCAATGGCTGCATTATTGATCCTGGTCGTTTCAGCGATTGGGTTGGGCGTTTATGCGGTTAACGCTGCCAATGCTCATCATGCCCAACTCACTGGTATCAGTGGTCTGGTTCAGGTGGCTTCGTCAGAAAATTCAACCGACTGGCAATTATTATCCGCTGACACCACGGTTAACCAGGGTGAGCGCATTCAAACATATGAAGATTCTGGAGCAACCCTGGTTTTTAAGGATGGCAGCCGCACCCTACTCGGGCCAAAGACGGATGTAACCCTGACCACACTTGATAGTGGTTTATTCGGTTCTATAAAATTATTGTTGACCCAAAATTCGGGTGTCACTGACCATGCAGTGATCCCTTTGAAAGGCAGTGGAAGTTACTTCAAAGTCAATACACCCTCCGGATTGGTCAGCGTGCATGGCACCGCATTTAACGTGGCGATCGATGACAGCGGCAGGACGATATTTTCAGTGGTGCATGGTCGGGTCCAGGTTCAGGCTGATCATTCACAGGTCTTTTTGACTTCTGGGCAGGCGACGACCGCTTTGACAGGCAGTGGCCTGGAGAATCCCGCTTACCAGTTTGCTCTCAAGGGACCTGTCAGCGCCATGTCTGATACGCAATGGACGGTCGCCGGGGTTAAGTTTGCAGTCACAACACAGACGAAGATTCTGGGATCCTTCCAGATTGGAACACTGGCATCTGTTCGTGGACTCATTCAATCCAATGGGGATTGGGTGGCTACATCCATTGAACCGGCCGATGATGATGGGACCAGGGCCAGTTTTACCGGTGTGATTCAATCCAAGCCAGATTTACCCGGCACATGGGTGATCAGCGGGCAAAATGTTCTTGTAAATCAGACCACTCAGCTAAGCAAAAACTTAGTAGTCGGCACGGCGGTCAAGGTTACCTTCAGCGTCTTACCTGGACAGGCTGGCTGGTTGGCGGTTTCGATTTCAGCGCTGGAAGATGAAGAAAAACCAACGGTCACGCCCACG
>DAIQPZ010000231.1:0-3644 GCA_036787065.1 Anaerolineaceae bacterium | reverse complement strand
AGTGTCTTCGGACCTGCCAGGACCTTTGCTTTTTTAACACAGCACACGGTGATCCTTTGTAGAATTTCCAGCCGGAAGCCGGATTGAGGCGCCCGGTATTTCCCAAACGCCTGCCGGAAAACCTCTTCCATAATCTTGCAGGCCAGGTTTTCATCTCCCAGCAGGTCGCAGGCCAGGGTGAATGCCTCATCCTGGTTCTGAAGGACAAGCTGGTTGAAAACCTGAAGGTCGTCGTCAATCGAACGGCGTCCCGCTTTGAGTGCGCCGTTTGCAGATTGGTTCATTTTTAAAATCCAATGACAGGCTTAATCTCGATCCAGGTGCGCCCACCGTCAATAGTATGGACGAAGGCTTTTTCCTGGTTGTGTTCGGCAATCACCCACCCCGTGTGGTCGTCGACAAAATCAGGCAGACCCGTCCAGGCTGTTGAGGTTAATAAGGACCAGGTGCTGCCGCCGTTCGCCGAATGATAGACGGCCCCGTTTGCCTGTGGATCCGTGGTTGCAGAGCCAACCAGGAAGCCCTCATCCGGTCCGATCAGGTCCGTTTTGTTGTAGGGCAGCGGCAGCAGGTACTGCTTCCAGGTCTGCCCGCCGTCACTGCTGGCATACAGCCAGGACTGGGCCGTTTTATTGTTGATATTCTGGCAGTTCAGAGTCACCACCAGGGAACTACTGCTTGCGTAGTTGATGGCTGGAATTCCGCACACTATTTCGCCCTCCTGGGCATAGTAATTGGCGGGTTTTCCGGCCGGGACGGGCAGGATTAACGCAGTCCAATTGGCGCCGCCGTCAACCGAGCGGAAGAAAAATAAACCGGGCATCAGTCCAGGGCAGTTACCGGTAATCCAGGCCATGGCTGGAGAAGTGAAGGCCAGACCGGATTTGTAGCATGTCATCAGAGGATATTTTGTGTCGGGGTCGAGGACACGCTGCCAGCTTGTGCCGCCGTCTGCAGTGGTAAAAATGGCAAAATAATCATGGCTCATACCAACCCCCAGGTGAATCATGATCCAACCGTGCTGTTCATCGAGAAAACCCAAGTCAGATGGGGTTTGGAACTCCATATTGACCCCGCTTAAATCGAGCGGCTGGCTTTTCCGCCAGGTGACCCCGTTGTCGGCTGTGTGCCATACTACCAGCGCTTCCAGGCTCCCACTTGGGGTGCCCTCGGTATAGGATACCCAGGCGCTGTTATCGGTTGCGAAATAAGCCACGGCCGACAGCCCACCGGCTGGGACGGTGGAGACTCCATCCAGCGGGGTGCGGTCCTTCCAGGTCTGCCCACCGTCGGCGGTGAAAAGGATATGCTGGACCAGGTCGCTGTCCACCTGCCCGATTGCCCAACCATTGTTGTCACTCAACATTTTTGTGAGCATGATTTTCACGGGAGTTCCGGGTTTCAGATGCAGGTCCGCCACGTCTGTGCTGGTTGCTGCAGGCAGCAGGGTGGTAGTGGGCGTGGGCTGGGACGGGGCGGGGGTTGCAAAAGGAGTTTGGATCACCTGGATCGGGGTGGGAAAAGGCTGGGTGCTGGTTGCGATTGGCTCGATCTTAATATCCAGCGGCCCGCAGGCTGAAAGCAAGAGAATGAATAAGCTGGATAGGATTGCAAAAGATAAATCGGGGCGAGATTTCATGGCGGTGATTACCTCTGATCAATTTCAGAACAGATACGCTTACGATATGGTTAATCATAACCTTTGTCTGTGTCAAGGGAATGCCAGACTTGTTACCAATTGGTAACGTGATTAATGAGTAAAAGCAAGAACAGCGTGATTTTGCCCCACCATGGTGGGGCAAAATCACGCTGTTCTTGCTTTTCTCCCGCTGTTAGCCCTTGACTGCGCCGGCTGTCATCCCGCTGACGATATAGCGTTGGAAAATAAGCCCCAGGATCACGGGCGGAAGCGCCGCCAGGATACCGCCCGCCATCATGCCGGTAATATTGACCGCATAGCGGCCGATAAATTCGGCAATTGCCACCGGGGCGGTCTTGGCAGCCAGGGTGCTGGTGAAAATGAGGGCGTAGAAGAATTCATCCCAGGCCAGCAGAAATACAAACATAGCGGTGGAGATCAAGCCGGGGATTGAAATGGGCATGATCACCCTGAACAAAATCCCCAGGCGCGAGCAGCCATCCAGGCGGGCGGCCTCTTCCAGCTCAATGGGAACGGTTTGGAAGAAAGCCGCCATCATCCAGATGGCAAACGGCAGGGCAAAACTCAGGTAGGCAATGATCAGCACGATCGGCGTGTTGATCAGGTTCAGGCTGGAAGCAAGGATAAAGAGAGGGATCACCAGGGATACTTCCGGAATCATGCGGGTGCCCAGGATACCGAGCTGGATGGCGCGGTTGAATTTAAATGGAATGCGAACCAGGGCATACGCCGCCAGACTTCCGATCAGGATACAAATGATCGTTACCGATGAGGCGATCTTGAGAGAATTGAGGATCGCCGTGGCAAATGTGCGTGGAACCGAGGAAACCGCCAGGGTGGGGAAAAGAATGTCCAGGTAATTTTGCAGGGTGGGATGCTGGGGTATCCAATGCATCGGTACGGAAAACAATTCCACCTGGGTAGATAAACTGGCGCTGAACAGCCAGAGAATTGGCCCAAATATAAACAATAGCACCGGTATAGTGAGAAGAAACAGCAGCAGTTTGTTTAAGAACTTTCCGTAACGCATAATTACGATTCCTCAGGCCGGTAAAGAAAACGAATATATATAATTGCCATGATGATGGTGATGATGGAGATCAGGAAAGACAGCGCAGCGCCGGTTCCCTGTTTGCCGTACGAAAACGTGTTCAGATAAGTTAAATAGGTGATGGTGACCGTTTTGAAGGCCGGCCCACCGCTAGTGATGATATAAGCGATATCGAAGACGCGGAAAGCATCTACGGTACGCAAAATGAGCGCCACCAGGATGGCCGGGCGCAGCAGGGGCAGGCGGATGCTCCAGAAACGCTGAAAGGCGTTGGCGCCGTCCACGGCAGCCGCTTCATCCAGCTCTTGCGGTTGGGTTGCCAGGGCAGCCTGAAGGATCAGGGCCACCAAAGGCATGGTGTGCCACACATCAGCCACGATGACGAGGTTCATGGCTGCGTCCGGCAGGGATAGCCAGGGCACGTAATGTTTAATCAATCCCAACTGCATTAATAATCCATTTAATGCCCCGAAATCGGCGCTATAGATCCAACGCCACATGGCTCCGTTTACGATGGTGGGCACGGCCCAGGGGATAATCAGGGCAAAACGCAAAAATTTCCAACCCCAGGGATGGGAGTGGATCAGTTGGGCAATGGCCAACCCCAACAGCATTTCAAGCCCCACCGAGACCACCGTGAAGTAAAGCGTGCGCCCAATGGTTTCCCAGAAGGTCTGGTCCTGGAGCATAGCGAGACTGGCAATTTCGACCCCGCCGCAGCGTGTATGAATCAGCATTTTATAGTAATATTGGTCTGCAACTTCTCAATAAAGGAGGCGGTGTGTTCACCCCCATCCCCTTTATTGAGAAGATACAATGATCTCAACGATTTGGATAAATGGATATTCCCTGGAGTAAAGCATTTGCCTCAGACACCGCATATTGAACAACATTTCACCGGTTCCGAGTTAATTCGAGACATTGTCATTGGAA
>DAIQPZ010000078.1:0-11369 GCA_036787065.1 Anaerolineaceae bacterium | reverse complement strand
TTCTCGAAACTACCATCGAGCATACCCGCGAACGCCATTATCAAGGGATCGGTTTCTTCGTCCTAGCCGGTGGAGAGCCTTTCCCTGGGGTCGTGAAAGCACAAAATTCTTATTACCAGTTTTTTTCGGATAGAACCTCCGTGATTTTATGAGGGTTTACTTGCTCAGACCGTTCAAATATCCTGCTGTCAAGGTTCTTTTGTTCTTACTGATACTAGTTTCGTCCAGTCCTGTCAGATCTTTAGACCTAATCAGTAAAATTAGCGTAAATAGTCGAATACTTCTGTTTTTTGCAAAACTTTAAGAGTAAATAAAAAAAACGCATCCAAAATCCGGATGCGTCTTCTCCTATGGCTCCTCGTCGAGGACTCGAACCTCGAACCTAGCGGTTAACAGCCGCCCGCTCTGCCAATTGAGCTAACGAGGAACGTAGCGGCTATTATACGTTCAAGGTGGATGCGTGTCAAGTTTTAATTCGGTTTTACAAACTGGATTGGCCGGTATACACATCCTCCACCCAATTATCCCGGCACTCGTTGGCGACCATCTCAGGGTGAGCCGCTTCAGTCACGGACAAGCCGTAATGCCCATTATCGGTGCAGATATTTTCACGCGCCACGCCCCAGGCGCTGCCGGTGAAGGAGATGCCGGCCTGTTTGTTCTGGTGGCATGTGTTGCTCTCTACCATAGGTTGGGATCGGTCTTGCGCGCCGATCCCATACAGCCGGTTGGCCTCACACTGGTTGCCCCAGGCTTTGCCCCCGGATGTGTCGAAATAGGCGATCCCGGCTTCCCCATTATGATTGCAAGCGTTCGATTCAAGCATCGGTTGGGCCGCATCTTTGATCTCAATCCCCTGATCCGCGTTATCGTCACAATGGTTTTCTCGGGCGGTCCCGCGGGACGCGCCAGAGAATGAGAGCCCGGATGCCTCGTTTTGGTGGCAAGTGTTACTCTCCAAGACAGGCGCAGCACTGTCGCAGATAGAAATCCCGTCCGCTTGATTGCCACTGCAATTATTTTCCAGTGCAGTACCGGATGATTCTTCGTCGTAGGCAATGCCATCGCCATCGTTTTGGACACAGGTGTTATCCCGCAAGGTGGGGTGCGCCTGACCGGTTACCAGAATGCCGCACAGGCTGTTGGTCAGGCAGTGGTTTTCCCGGCCCAGCCCGCTTGAGGCAGCGCTGAAGGCGATCCCCGCTTCTTTGTTTTGGCGGCAGATGTTGGCCAATAAAGCCGGTTGGGCGTGGTCCGATACGAGGATGCCATTTTTCTGGTTCCGGATCGCCTCGCAACGCGCGATGCTGCCTAAGACATTTCCTGATAGCGCCAGCCCATTCCCCCCCCGGGCGGTTTCCCGATCGTTGACAGCGCCGGTAAACGCGCAGCGCAGAAAATCGACTTCGCCCCCGCTGATGGCGACGCAATCGGCCCATTCGCGTCCCTGGTGGTGGAAGGTGATCCCCTCTGCAGAGAGCAGCCCTGGACCGGTGAAGCTGATCACACACCCTTCACCATCACACTGGATCAGGGTCTTATCGATTCCCTCACCGACCAGGCGGATCGCCTGGTTGATCCAAAGCGGCCGCGTGAGAATGTGTTCACCCGTGGACAAATGGATCATTGCACCGGCTCCGACTGATCTCAGCGCTTCTTCCAGTGTGGTAAATCCTCCATCTAACCCAACCGTTACAAAAACATCCTCAGTTGGTTGGTCTGAAACGGCTGGGTCTGGCCTTTTCGTATCTTGCGCGGATAGCTCAACCGGGGATGAAACGGGCGCGCGTTCGCTGGTATTGGAGATGTCCGTGCCCAGGTTGTGATTGCACAGGTTCCCCACCAGAAAAGGCGCTGCCTGGTCGGTGATTTCAAGGCCGTAATCCGCATTTTCTTCGCACCAATTGGAAGAAGCTGTTCCGCTGCTCTGGTTGAAGAAAGCAATCCCGGCTTCACCATTCCGCGAACAGACATTTTCAACCAGGTCAGGGTGCGCCTGGTCGTTGACCGCTATGCCAAACAGGCTGTTGTCTTCGCAGCGATTTTTAATTGCTTTACCCCCGGCGCTCTCAAAAAAGGCAATACCGTCCTCGTCATTATGCACGAGGACGTTCTCTTCCAGCGATGGGTGAGCCTGATCGCCAATTTCGATGCCATGCAGAGCATTGTTAGAGGCTTCGCAATTGTGAACGCTGCCCCGAGCCGACCCGGATAATACCAGGCCGTCACCCCCTTTTTCAGCGCTGTCGCTCCAGATGCCGCCTGTAAAGCGGCAGTGACTTATATCGACTTCGCCGTTCGCGATCCTGAGGACGTCTGCCCATTGATTACCTTCGTGCCGGAAGGTGATCCCTTCGGCTTGAAAAAGCCCAGGGCAATCGAATTCAACCACGAAGCCTTCCTCCCGGCAGATCACGAAGGTGGCATCCTGACCTGAACCCACCAACCGGATAGTCTGGCGCAGGGTGATCGGGCGATCGAGAAGATAGCCGCCAGGTGGAAGCTTTACCGTGCCATTTTCTCCGGCTGACTGGATAGCATCCGCGAAATCCGCAAACCCACTGGCGGCGCCCGCGATGATCGTTCGTCCCTGTATATCTTGGGATGATGCCGGTTGGATAGATGAGCTGGGTGGAACTGCCGCGCCCGAAACGGATTGTTTTGAAAACCCTTTTGCTCGCCGGTCTAACAGGTTTGCCACCGAATTCTTATCGAGGCTGTTGGATTCCAGGCGTGGATCGGCTTCATCCTGAAGCAGCAGTCCATACAAGTCGTTTTCCTGGCAGGTATTACCGACCGCTTGGCCGCCAGCGCGTTCAAAATAGCCCATGCCAGTCTCACGGTTGCGCACGCAAAAATTGTTTTCAAGCGCTGGCGCCGCCGTACCGTTGACGGCAATACCAATCAGCCCATTTCCTTCACAGCGGTTGTTTCGAGCCGATCCACCCGCTTCATCAAAATAGGCGATGCCATTTTCTTTGTTATTGGCGCAAAGGTTGGCCTCCAAAACGGGGCTTGCCTCGTTGCTGACTTCAATGCCATGCAATTGGTTGTCGTAAAATTCGCATTCCTGAACGCTCCCTCCGGTGGCATGGGTGAAGATCAGGCCATCACCGCCCGATTCGGCATCGTCGCTCCATGTTCCGCCTGTAAAGCGGCAGGCCTTAAATGCCACTTTACCACCGCTGACCCTGACCACGTCGGCCCAGGCTTTGCCGTCATGCCAAAAGGCGATCCCGTTGGCCTGGAATATGCCAGGTCCTTCAAACTCGACCACACAATCTTTACCCTGGCACATCAGCAGAGTCGTATCACTCCCCGCGCCAATCAACTGGATGGATTTATTAATCACCAATGGATAATCCAACCAATGTTCCCCTTCGGAAAGGACGATGGTATCGCCAAAATCGGCAGCTTCAACCGCCTTATCCAGGTTGACGTAATCGCCTGAACTATCTGCGTTGATGTTGATCGTGTTTGTGTGCATGGTTTTTCCCTGATCAGGTTTCGAATTCGATCCTAAACCCGGTATTAAACCGGAATATTACCATGTTTGCGTGGAAGCCGGACGACGGTTTTGTTTTGCAAAGCGGCCAGAGCTGAAATGACTTTCGCACGTGTCTCGCGTGGTTCGATAATATCATCGACAAAACCTGCGCCGGCAGCCACATACGGGTTCAGGTAGCGCTGGCGGTATTCTTCAATCAGTCTGGCGCGCTCTACGGCGGGATCGGCGGCGGAATCGATATGTTTCCGGTAAAGCACATTGACCGCGCCCTCCGGTCCCATGACGGCGATTTCTGCGCTTGGCCAGGCAAAATTAATGTCAGACCCCAGGAATTTGCTGCTCATCACAATATATGCCCCCCCATAAGCCTTACGCGTAATAATACTGATCTTGGGCACACTCGCTTCCGCGTAAGCGTACAGCACTTTTGCGCCGTGCCGGATGATGCCACGGTGTTCCTGATCGACACCAGGTAAAAATCCGGGTGAGTCAACAAATGTGACCAGGGGGATGTTGAAACAGTCGCAGAAACGGACAAAACGGCAAATTTTATCAGCTGCATCCAGGTCAATGACGCCGGCATTGGCATCTGGCTCTTGCGACACGATCCCAACGCTCGCGCCGCTCATGCGCGACAGCCCAATGATTGCATTGGGAGCAAAAGTGGGCTGCAGCTCAAGAAAGGACCCGCGGTCTACCACGCTTTCAATGACGGGGTGCATCCGGTAGGGTACCCCACGGTCCAGGGGCACAATGGTATTGAGAAAATCATCCATGCGTTCGGGGTTGTCCTGGCTGTCGATGCGGGGTGGGTTTTCAAGGTGGTTGGATGGCAGGTAATTTAAAATCGTGCGGCACCAGACCAACGCATCCTGATCGGAAGGCGCCATCAGATGCGCCAGGCCGCTGGTGGAGAGGTGAACTTCAGCGCCGCCAAGGCTTTCTGAGTCTATGATTTCACCGGTTACCGATTTAATCACCTCGGGTCCGGTCAGAAACATATAGGACTGTTTCTCAACCATAATAATCAGGTCGGTCAGGGCGGGGGAATAAGCGGCTCCGCCCGCGCACGGGCCCATCACCAGGCTGATCTGCGGAATAATACCAGAGTACAACGCGTTGCGCTTGAAGATTTCGGCATAACCCCCCAGGCTGTAAACCCCTTCCTGGATGCGCGCTCCACCTGAATCGATCAGCCCGATGATTGGAGCGCCTTCATGGACCGCCAGGTCCATGACCTGGCAGATTTTCTGGCTCTGCATTTCACCCAATGCGCCGCCCGAGATGGTGAAATCCTGGGCGTAGACAAAAACGGTCCGCCCGTTGATTGAGCCGTGGCCCGTGACCACGCCATCTCCGTGATACTTTTCAATGTGCTCACTGCGCGGCATCACAAATGCTTCCATTTCATTGAACGTATGGGGGTCCAGCAGGATCTCGATTCGTTCGCGTGCAGTCAATTTCCCTTTTGCATGTTGTTTGGATATGCGATCTTCGCCACCGCCAGATTGCGCTTTGGCGCGGTGGGCACGAAGCTCAAGGACTCTAGGATCTTCTTCAACCATATTTCTCCCTAATTCAAACCCTTGACAATGACCCTTGATGATTGGCCGAAAGTGTATTAAGTCGAATTCGTGATCAAACGACCAATTGGTGTGGCAATCAACCAAAAAACAAAACTTATTGAGTAAAATTGTTTCAGGCTGATCGCATTTTCTTAATTATATGGCATTTAACAAATTAGCCCTAGACTCAGGTTTTGGTTCTTCGGGATTTCCCGTGGAATGGACCACATTTTGGGGATTCAATACGGCAATTCCCGAAGACCTCAGGTTTTGAATTTTTGTGGGAGGTCGATTATGAAGCCAAAAGTTTATATCACCCGGCATCTACCAGATATAGCTCAAGAGAGGTTGATGACGTTTTGTGATCCGGTGCTTTGGGATGTGGATACACCACCCGGCTATGAGGAAATCCTCCGGCAGGTGAAGGATAAGGAAGGCCTTTTATGTTTGCTAACCGACCGCATCGATGCTCATCTGATCGAGTCGGCGCCCCATCTGCGAGTCATCAGCCAGTGTGCGGTCGGCTTCGACAACATTGACATTCCGGCTGCGACGTCGCGGGGAATCGCGGTTGGTAATACACCCGGAGTACTGACCGAAACCACGGCAGATTTTGCTTTTGCCCTACTTATGACCGCCGCACGCCGGGTGGTAGAGGGTATGGATTATGTCCGCGCCGGCAAGTGGCAGACGTGGGGGTTATCCTTGCTGTTGGGGAGCGATCTTTATGCGGGAACACTCGGAATTGTGGGTATGGGCCGGATTGGCCAGGCAGTCGCCCGGCGCGCGCGGGGTTTTAATATGAAAATACTGTATTACGACAACCAGCGCAAGCCAGACCTGGAAAAGGTATTGGGGATTGGCTATGCAGAGTTGGATGATTTATTGCGCCAGGCTGATTTTGTCAGCCTGCACATTAACCTTACCCCCCAAAACCGCGGGCTGATCGGTCCCCGCGAGCTGGCCTTGATGAAGCCGACGGCGATTTTGATCAACACCGCCCGGGGGCCCGTTGTGGATACGGAAGCTCTGTACCTTGCCCTCAAAGAAAACCGGTTGGCCCACGCCGCCCTGGATGTGACCGATCCGGAACCATTGCCATCTTCCCACCCGTTACTGGCGCTCTCAAACGTAACGATTACCCCCCATATCGCCAGCGCGACCGTTGCTACACGGACTCGTATGGCTTTGATGGCAGTTGAAAATCTCCTGGCCGGTTTGAGTGGAGAAAAACTACCTTACCCGGTGAACCACATTTAAGGTAACTACTCTGACCTGTGTGAAAAAGACCCGAATTTTGAGTGTTTGCCGGTGCTCCGCACCGGCAAACACTCAAAATTCGGCAACTTTCTTGGCATGGCTGAGCCGTTACCCCTTAAGAACTTTTGCCTGAAACCCTATTGAGCAAAGAATGAGGGATTAAATTAAAAACCCAGGATAAAGCATTGCGCTTATCCTGGGCTTTTATGGTTAATTGACTGAGACCGGGTGGCTGCTGACTGCTCCCTGCGGGATGTCATCCAGCGGGACCCGTAAACGGCGCGTCCAGGTATCCAGCGCTTTTAATAGATCGCCGATTTGCTGCAAAGTCGCTTCGTCCTTTAAATTTCCCTCCGCGTCAAATTTTTCCCAGGCGCGGGTGACCAGCACTTCGGGCCGGTTCAAGGTAAGCAGGTTTAAGAAACCGGCCATCTGGCGTAATGCGATCTGGGCCCTGACCGTCCCCATCATCCCGCCCGCGCCCATGATGGCCAGGGGTTTCCCGCTTAAGGGGGACTCTTTTGGTGGTCTTGAAGCCCAATCGAGGGCGTTCTTTAAAACGCCGGGTATGGAAAAATTATATTCGGGTGTCGCGATTAACAATGCATCTGCCGCGGCGATCCGGGATTTGAAGGCTTTAACCCCTTCTGGCGGATCAATGGCGTCGATATCTCCGTTGAACAAGGGGACGACGGAAAGGTCAAACAGCTCCAGAGTCATCTCATCCGGTAAAACTTTTCTGGCCGCGCGTAATAAGCCACTGTTGTTGGAGGCTTTCCTTAAACTGCCTGAAAAACCAAGTACATGAACTGGTGTCCTCATTGACAACTCCTGTATGTGTAATTATTCAAGCTCCTATGAAAAAGACCCGAATTCTAGGCGTAGGCGTTTATTGGGTAAGCGCAAAACACATATATTCGGCATCTTTCTTCGCGCGGCTGAGCAGTTACCTTGATAATGAATTGTAGCTGGCAGGCCTTCTGAGGTTTACTGCCAGCTACGCCAACCATCCTATTTGAACTGTGGATTAAGGAGAGCGAACTATTCTTCAGGCCGCCGCAACAACTTCAGGCTGCTTGACCAATTCAAGATCGATGCTAATCGTGATTTCATCGCTTACCAACACCCCGCCAGTTTCTAGCGTTTTGTTCCATTCGAGGCCCCAATCTTTGCGGTTGATCTTGGTCTCAGCGCTGAATCCAGCACTGGTGGTTCCCCAAGGGCTTTTAGCCATGCCGTTGAATTCAACAATAAGCACGACTTCACGTGTTACATTGCGAATGGTGAGGTCACCGATTATCTTGCCGTGAGTAGCATCAGATTGCTTAACCTGTTTGCTCACGAAAGTAATAGTGGGGTATTTATCTGTTTCAAAGAAATCGGGTGACTTCAAGTGACCATCACGTTGAGCATCTCGCGTATTGATGGTGGCTGCCTCGATTTTTACGTCAACTTTGCTGTTTTCAGGTTTCTGTTCATCCAGGTCTACGACGCCGCTGAAATTTTCAAAGCGGCCGCGCACATTCGAAATCATCATGTGACGCACCGAAAATTGGATTTGTGAGTGTGAAGCATCAATTGTCCAGCCCATTTTAATATCCTCCAAAAATCTTGTATACAATTTGTTTGTAACTGCTCAGGCCCCTGTGAAAAATCCCAGAATTTCAAGTGTTTTCGCTTACCAGGTATTCGCAAACACCTCAAATTCGATACCTTTCTTTGCATGGCTGAGCAGTTACATTTTTTTTATTCTAATACAATCATTATATAGTGGGGGCGTGGCATTTGCGTCAACAAAAGCGTAAACAACTGGCGTTATCCCTGAGAAAATTGTTTTTCCAGGCGGATAATGTCGGCCAATAACCGCTGGCGGTTGCCGGCTTCTGCAATCGCCCGGGCTTCTACTAAATGGAATTGAGCTTCATCTGAGGGTAAAAGCGGTACCAGCCAGATGCGGATCTGGGCAGAAAGGTGCCGCGTGCCAAGGGCGTCGGACTGTGCCAAAGCTGTCGACAAATGGTGGATAGCTAAGTCCTTCTGCCCTCGGGCGACAGCTACCAGGCCGAGGTTGGCCGTCAGGCCGGCAATTCTCTCATTAATTGAAAATTGTTTCGCCAGGCGCAGCCCTTCAATAAAATGGCGTTCTGCCGTTTCCAGGTCATTGCCCGCCAGAGCGATTTCTCCCAACGTGGAATATAAGTATGCCGTCTGGGTGAGCACACCCTTCTCCAGCGCCAGTTTCAACCCTGCCTGAGCATATTGGATAGCCGCCGGATCGCCAAGCAATAAAAGATGGTACCCCAGGTTGTTTTGGGCCAATATCTTCCATAATAGGGCTGATTCGTCTTCCTGAGCAACATTCAATGCTTCCTTATATAAATCCACCGCTTGTTCAAGGTTGCCTTGTTGTGCCGCCAGGCTGCCCTGTTCGAATTTGATATGCGCCAGTCCAGCGGGATCCGGCTTACCCGTCGAATAAAGCTGTTTTTCGGCGCGTTGTAAGTGTTCGCCGGCCTGCTCCAGGTCAGCTCCTTCAAGGGATAGGGCTGTTCCCCAAATCAACTCAGCCTCCGCGGCAAAACCAGATCCATGGGCTTCGAGAACCTGCTGGACGATCGACAGCACTTCCTCATATCGCCCCTGCAGCAAATAGGCCTGGGCCAATCCCAGGCGAGCTTTATTCAGCGACCGGCCATGCTCTGACCCTTGTGACAGATCAACTGCTAAACGGAAATAATCGGCTGCTTTGGAGAGTTCACCGACTTGCATGCCGGCATTGCCTAAAGCGAGGAAAATAGCCACCCGCTGTTTATTATTATTCTCTCCGGCCAGGGCCTGTTCAAAGAAACCGATGGCTTCACGCCAGGCGGCCAGTCTGGCTGCTTGCTGTCCAGCCCGAAAAGCGAATGGGGCTGCCAGGTCGGGGGCGCGGCCCTCGGTAAAATGCCACGCGAGTAAGCCGGTGACAGAGTCGATGCGGTTGTGATAGATACCTTTCATCGCCTCTGCGACCCGGCGATGCATTAACCGGTGGCGGGCTTCCCCCATTTCGCGGTAGGCGACTTCCATGGTCAGGCTGTGATGAAAAGTAAACCGGTTGTCGTCTAATGGGTCGATCAACCCGGTATCGATCAGTTCATCCAGACCGTCCAGGGCTGCATTTTCAGACAAACCAGAGGCGAGTGTGGCGACTTCCAACTCAAAATCGCGGCCAATGGCTACGGCGGCATCCAGGACTCGCCGGGCTGACTCGGATAACTCTGCCAGGTGTGATTGGATGATGGAATACACGGTCGAGGGAACTACCGGAGACTGGGTCAAAGCATCCAGCTCAACCTGCCCATCCGGTTTTAAAAGACCCTTCTCCCTGGCATATCGGATTAACTCGACCAGGAAATAGGGTGTGCCTTCTGAATTCCGGTCTAGCCATGCTGCTAAGGCCACGGCCGCTGTGGCACTAAAGTAACTTGAAAAGCTCAGAATGTCCTCTGAAGTCAGACGTGAAAGGGAGATGCGCGCGAGGCGATTTTCCCGCGTGAGAGTATGGAGGAGCATGGTGAGTGGCGAACGTGGGGCGGCTGGACGGGATGATGCCAGGAACATTAGGGATGGGTCGGCGGGCTCTCTTAAAAGATAGCCCAGCAAAGCCAGCGTGGATGCGTCGGCCCAATGGATATCATCCAGATAGAAGATAACATGGCGTTGGCGGCTGATGACTCGCAGCAGCTGGTTAATCCCTTCCCACAGTCTGGCTTCAGTGGTGGTGATACTTGCATTTGCCACCACACTGACAGGATGGGGGAAAAGCTCAGGCATCAGTCGTGAAGTCTCTGCTTTCCATAACTCGGGCAGTTGGATTGAGCTACGCAGGGCTGGCCAGGCAGGATCGTTTGATAGGCTCCGAAGCGCTTCGATGACAGGTTGGTATGGCAGACCCTGTTCCAACTCATGCCCGGCGCCAAAAAGCATGATCGCCTGAGTCTGGTGGATAAACTCTTCTGCCAGGCGGGTTTTACCGATGCCTGCTTCGCCTTCAATTAAAATCAAGCGATGGGTTTGCACTTTTGACAGTTCGTGCATTTTATGCAGCTCGGTAATGCGGCCTGTGAAGGGAATCTCGGTATGGATTTTTGTGATCTCTCGCGAGGTCAATGGACGAGTTGTAGTTGGAGGTTGCGTCTCTGGTATGAGGAGTGAGTCCGTGATGATCGCCTGGTAGATCTGGCGGGTTTCAGCCATCGGTGGAACTCCCATTTCATCATCGAGGAGCTTGCGCAGCATCTCATAACGGCGAATAGCGCCGGTACGATCACCGGCCAAATAATGCAGACGTAAAGCACTGCGTTGGAGATCTTCTTGCAGGGGATCAATAAACAGGGCGAAATCAACCGTGTGCAGCGCTTTCTGATAATCGCCAGCCGATGTATAGATTTGGCTCAACTCGGTCAATCCATTTATATACAAACGGCGGTAATATTGAGTTTGGAATGTTTGCCAGTTATCAAATTCAGATGAATTGGGAAGATTGAAATTCTCGAGGAAGTCGCCCTGGTAAAGGTCTAAAATTGCAGCAAGTTGGGATGGCGCAGACGGTGGGATCGAGCCGATGGTTTCAAATTTCCTGGCGTCTATGTCGACACCGGTTGACAGCGCGATGACCTCATCCTCTGCCACCAATACCGCACCGAGCACTTTGCGCAGCTCATGCAGCGTGGTGCGCAAGATTTGTTGGCCGGAAGATCGTTCGTGATCGGGCCAAAAAAAGGCCAGTAAGTGTTCGCGGGTGAGAGGCGCTGGGTTGGCCGCAAGGTAATACAGAAAAGCACGGCTTTTTCGCCGGTTGATCCGGATCGGGCTTTGATCGTCAACAATCTGTGGGCTGCCCAGCAATTTGATAGATATCACACCTTAAGTATAATTCATGGTAACTACTCCGGCTACTGTTAAAAAGGCCCGAATTTTAGGTGTTTGCGTGTGCTTCGCACACGCAAACACCTAAAATTCGGCAACTTTCTTCGCATGGTTGAATAGTTACA
>DAIQPZ010000017.1:27976-28629 GCA_036787065.1 Anaerolineaceae bacterium | reverse complement strand
ATGTGGCACCCCTTGCCATAATTTGTCCAACCCCTTTATTCTTGAAAGATATCGAAAAAGTTGTGTTCCAGATGGACACAACTTTTGGGTAACGAGGGTTATCCGGATTATAGGCATCCAGCGTTTACCTACCCCTGCCCCTCCCTAAAGGGATGGGTAAGAAATTCCCTCCCTTTCAGGGTGCTCGGGGAGAGGTATACGCCGGCATTGTAGTGTTTCCTGCATACCATCGAAAGCAAGTACGTGAGGTATAAACCCCATTAATCAAGTAAAATAATTATTGAGAATTATGATCGTTCGTCATGCCAGGAAAGGCGGCCGGTTTTATGCCATTCATGGATAAAAAATATCGTTGCACGCCGTTTGCTCCGCAGGATAGCCGGCACAGGCAAGCGGTTGCCAATATATGGAACAAGGCCTGTGGGCCAAACCTTGCCTTTACCCCGGAGTTCGCCCGCTTTAACACCTTGGTGGTATCGGGTGTGGAGCAGCAAGGCCAAATGGTTTTTTATGCTGATCAACCCGTTGGATTTGCCCTGGCAAGTTATGAAATGGGCAACCCTTCCCCGCTGTTATCCAGTTTGATGAACCATGGGTGGATCGATGCGATATCGGTTCTACCCGATCATGCCAGGAAAGGCATCGGCAGCGAT
>DAIQPZ010000017.1:0-27966 GCA_036787065.1 Anaerolineaceae bacterium | reverse complement strand
CTTTTCAATTGGGCTCAGACCTGGCTGGTCTCAAAGGGCTGCAAACTGATCCACCTGGGAGGGAGCATTCGTCCGTTTGCTCCAGGCCTTCCGGTCGAGCTGGGCATTCAAGAATTTTTCCTCAAGCTGGGTTTTAAGGACAATGGGACTGTTTGGGACGTGACGCATGACCTCCAGGGCTACCAGCCAGGTCAAGATAGCCGGTTGGATTGTGTGCGGCCTTTACAGCCTGAACAGACCGAAGCGATGGGCGATTTTTTACTGAATGAATTTCCCGACCGGTGGTTGTTCGAATTCGAGGAAGCCGTTCGAAAGGGGGATCGCCTCACGGATTACCGGACGCTTTGGGTAGAAACCGAAATCAACGGCATGGTTAACCTGACCTTTGAAGATTCACCTCGCCCATTAGCGCGTTACTACATGGCCAGGTTGTCCCGGCCATGGGGCCAGTTGGGAACGGTGGGGGCCAGCCATCGCCTCAGAGGGATGGGCTACGGGGCATTAATGATGGACTCTGGTTTGAGTCGTTTATAAAGAAGTGGGCGTTCGAGGCTCCGTGATTGATTGATTGGACTGGATTGCTGGATTTTTACGGCAAGTTCTGTTTTAAACCTTTCCGTCAGGTCCATATTTTAGAAAAGGATTTTCACCCATGATCGAAACATTGGTTTTACTTCCTTACCCACGCCTGTTTTCACAAGAACCAGGAAATTTTATCTTGTCGGACGATTGTCCAATTTCGATTAATACCCAGTGTCCATCCCAGCTCGCTTTTTGTGCTAACCAATTCAAATCGGCCGTCGCCAGGATCACCGGGTTAAACCTGGCGATCGCAGCCGACCCGATGAAATTGCATCCATCCAGGGGAATATTCCTGGATATTATCCCGGATCAATCCGCCAGGCTGCAAGGATACCGGCTTACCATTACCCCGGATGGGGTCGATATCCGCGGCAGCGATGCGGCGGGCGTTTTTTATGCGGTCCAGACCCTGGTCCAAATGATCTCTCACGCCCATAAAACATTACCTTGCGTGACAGTTGAAGATTGGCCAGATTTCCCCGCGCGCGGGGTCATGCTGGATATCAGCCGGGATAAAGTTCCCCAGATGAAGACGCTTTTTGCCCTGGTAGACTTGCTCTCCTCCTGGAAAATAAACCAGCTACAGTTATATACCGAGCATACCTTTGCTTACCGCGACCATCATAAGGTATGGGAAAAGGCATCTCCTATGACCGGGGAGGAAATCCTGGCTCTGGATGCCTATTGCCAGGCACGTTTTATCGAGCTCGTGCCCAATCAGAATTCTTTTGGACACATGACCCGCTGGCTGACCCATCCTAAATATGCCGGGTTGAGTGAGGTCGTTTCAAGTTTCGAGACGCCCTGGGGAGGCATGGATGGCCCATTCAGCCTGTGCCCGGAGGACCCTGCCAGCCTGGCATTTATCCAATCGCTGTATGATGAACTGCTGCCTTATTTCAACAGCCGGATAGTCAATGTGGGCTGCGATGAGACGTTTGATGTCGGTCAGGGGCGCAGCCGGGCAGCCTGTGAAGCGCGCGGCGCAGGAACCGTGTACCTGGACTACGTCAAAAAAATCTACCTCGATCTCAAGCGGCGCGGTTGTACGATGCAGTTTTGGGGTGACATTATCCTGCAGCATCCCGAACTGGTGACCCAAATCCCCCGGGATGCGATTGCCCTGGAGTGGGGCTATGAAGCGGACCACCCATTTGAACAGCATGGGGAACAGTTCGCGGCGGCCGGGATCCCATTTTATGTGTGTCCTGGAACCTCCACCTGGAACACGATTGCCGGGAAGACGGATAATGCCCTGGGTAACCTGTTGAACGCGGCAGATAATGGTTTAAAACATGGAGCAGTCGGATACCTGATCACCGATTGGGGAGATAACGGTCACTGGCAGCCACTGCCGGTAAGCTACCTGGGTTTTGCGGCCGGCGCGGCTTATGCCTGGTGTGTCGAAGCGAATCGGGGCATGGATATCCGTCCAGCGCTCAACCATTTTGCGTTTCAAGATAAAAGCCATCTCATGGGCGAGATTGTCTACCAGCTTGGGAACTTATACCAGATGCTGGCTTTCCAGACACCCAATTCAACCGCGTTTTTTGGGCTGCTCCAATACCCCCTGGCCAAGATAAAAGAATATTCTGAAAAGATGCCACCGGGCGTGTTTAACCAGCCTTTAGAGGCAATTGCGCAGGCCGAAGTTGATCTGGAAAAGGCCAGGCTGGCCTGCCCGGATGCGGAAGTGGTGAAAAGAGAATACCAACTGGTTCTGCGGCTGTTAAAACATGCCTGCCTGCGCGGTATGCTAGCGATCTCGACCCACATGGCCGAGCAGACCTTGCTGCGGGAGACGCTGAAGAAAGATCTGGATGAAATCCTGGTGATCTTCCCCCAGGTCTGGCTCCTACGTAACCGGGCGGGTGGCCTGGCAGACAGCCTGGCGCGCTTTAAACCTGCCCAGGAAGATTTACTCACCCACCCGGGTTTAAATTGATAGGATCAGCCCTTTTAAATAAGCGCCTTCTGGAAAATTTAAGGCAATGGGATGGTCGGGTCCCTGGGTCATCGTTCCAATGATCCTGGCATTGACCCCGGCGTCTAAAGCGGCGCCGGCGACGATCTTTTGAAACAAGTCGGGTGAGATCCCCCCGGAGCATGAAAACGTAAACAACAGGCCTCCTGGTGATAGCAGTTTTAATCCCAGGAGGTTGATGTCTTTGTATCCACGGGCAGCCCTTTCGGCCTGCGCGATGGTTGGCGCAAATTTTGGCGGGTCGAGCACGATCAGGTCGAATGAACGGGCCTGGTCGCGCATCTGGCGCAGGACCTGAAAAACGTCCCCTTCCATCCATTCTGCTTTTTCGGCGGGCAGCCGGTTCAATGCCAGGTTTTCTTTGGCCAGCGCCAATGCATCCGCCGAGGTATCAATCGACACCACAGAAGTCGCTCCACCTGCCAGGGCGTAAATAGCAAACCCACCGGTGTAGGCGAAGCAGTTGAGCACCGATCGCCCTTTTACCAGGCTAAGCAACCGCGCCCGGTTGGCGCGTTGATCCAGGTAAAAACCCGTCTTGTGGCCTTTTTGGATATCGATTTTAAAATAAAGGCCGTTTTCCTGGATGGTCAGATCGCCCTCTGGCAGATGGCCTCGCAGAAGCCCGTTCCGTTCTGGCAGACCTTCCAGTTGGCGCACATCAGCGTCAGAACGTTCGTACAGGCAGACTGCCCCGGTGATTTCCATCAAGAGATCGGCCAGAAGGTCGCGCCAGAATTCTATCCCGGCATTCAGGCACTGCATGACCAATACTTCTCCATACTGGTCAACAATCAAACCGGGCAGGCCATCCGATTCGGCATGCACCAGGCGGTAAGCATTGGTACGCGAGTCATAAGCTGCGGTTTGACGCAGGTCGATGGCCCGGAGCAATTTTTTCCTAAAGAATGCGACGTCGATGGTTTCTGCCGGGTCGAAAGACCAGACCCTGACGCGGATCTGTGAATCCGGGCTGTAGGCGCCCCAACCCAGAACCTGGCCTTTTGTGTTACCAATGCGCACGGTTTCACCCTTTCCAGGTGATCCTTCGAGTTTGCCGATCGAGCTGGCAAAAATCCAGGGATGGCGGTGAAGGACCGATTTTTCGCGTTCTGGCTTTAGCACGATGGCATTCATTGAGTCGCGCCTCGCTTCACCATTTCGCGTAAGGCGGCTTCATCCAGCACGGGGACACCCAATTCGCGCGCTTTTTCCAGTTTTGAACCCGCTGCCTCGCCCGCGATCAGATAAGCCGTCTTTTTGCTGACGCTGTCGGTCACTTTACCCCCATATTTCTGGATCAGCGTTTTGGCTTCATCGCGCGAAAAGGTGGGCAGTGTACCGGTGATGACAAAGGTCTGGCCCGCGAGGACGGACGCCGCCTGTGTATCTTCAAGGGATCGGATGGCAGCCTGGTGGGTCGGCCAGACTCCGGCTTGTTTTAATTTCCTCAATATGTCCTGGTTGGCCGGGCGGTCGAACCAATCGACGATCGCCTGAGCGATATTGGGTCCAATGCCCTCAATCAGTTGTAAATCGTCCAGCGACGACCGGCCGAGGGTGTCCAGATCTGGGAACTGATGAGCCAGATCCTGCGCTACCACTTCACCCACGCCGCGGATGCCCAGGGCGGTAAGCAAGAGGGCGAGGGGCCGCTGGCGTGATGTGTCGATGGATGCCAGCAAATTATCGGCTTTTTTATCAGCAAAACCCCCTAGCTTGAGCAAATCATCCTTCGTGAGCGTGTAGATATCGGCGACATCCTTGACGAGCGCCTCGACTGCCAACTGCTCGACGATTTTAATCCCCAGGCCAACGATATCCATGGCGCCGCGTGAGGCAAAATGTTCCAGGTTGCGCACGAGCTGTGCTGGGCAGCCAGCATTGACGCAGTACCAGGCCACTTCTCCGGGCAGGTTTTCAACAGGCTGTCCGCAGGCCGGGCATGTAGTGGGTGGCTGGTATGGTCGTTCGCTGCCTGTGCGCGCGTCCAGGATGGGTCCAATGACATAGGGGATCACATCCCCGGAGCGTTTGATCATCACCCGGTCGCCGGGGCGGATATCTTTTTCCTTGATGAAATCAAAATTATTCAATGTGGCCCGTTTCACGATCACCCCCCCCACTTCGACCGGTTCCAGGATGGCGTAAGGAGTGAGCACACCGGTCCGCCCGACGTTGACGCCGATATCCAACAGCAGGGTGCTCACTTCGCGCGCGGGAAATTTCACCGCGATGGCCCCGCGGGGATCCTTGCCCACCACGCCTAAATCGGATACCAGGCGCAGGTTATTAATTTTAATCACCATGCCGTCCACTTCGAAGGGCCATTGGTCGCGCTTTTGGGTGGCGTCTTCACATACGCGAATAGCCGTTTCAAGATCGGGGCAGTGCTGAGCCAGATCGGTGACCGGGAAACCCAGCGATCGCAGGTAGTCCAGCAGTCCCCATTGCGTGGTTGGCAGGGACCCATCCGTGGCCGCGACCGCATAGGTTAAAAGGGTCAGGGGTCGCGAAGCGGTGAGGGCAGGGTCCAGTTGGCGGAGCGAACCGGCGGCCGTATTGCGCGGGTTCTGGTATGTCTTTTCTCCCGCTTCCTGTAACTTTTGGTTTAGCAGCCCAAATTCTTTGATGGGAATGAAGGCCTCACCCCGCACCACCAGGTAGGAAGGTGGTTTTGGACCAGAGGCATCCACTGGAATGCGCAAGGGAATGGCCCGGATCGTGCGCAGGTTGGCGGTGATATCTTCACCTATCACCCCATCTCCGCGGGTAGCGCCCTGGGCCAATATGCCATCCTGGTAATGCAGGACGACAGTCAATCCATCAATTTTTGGCTCGACCACAAAATCGGTCTGGAGCACGCGTTCATCGACTTTGGCGATACGATCTAACCAGGCGCGCACGTTCTCGGAATTAAAAGCATTCCCCAGACTGAGGATGGGAGATGGGTGGCGTACCTTGATGAATTTTTCGGATGGAGCGCCGCCGGTACGCTGGGTGGGTGAATCGGGCGTGATCCATTCCGGGTACTCGGTTTCTATTTCCTTCAGCCGGTTGATCAACCGGTCATACTCCAGATCACTGATCACGGGTCTATCCAGCAAATGATAACGATACCCGTGCTGGTTGATTTCTGCGCGCAAGCGCACCAATTCTTGCTGGAGTGATTGATCATCCATTGGGTTTACCCCTCCTCGATGAGCACCATCCTGCGGAACGATTCGGCAAAGGCCAGCCCCTGTTCTTTTCCGGACGATGCGGCCCATTCACGCATCGCCTGATTGACGTCCCATTCCCCGAGCTGGCTTTTATGCTGGCGCAATGCCGCCACTTTGGTATCGATGGTGGTTGAGATATCGACCCAAACATCCGCCTTTTCGGAGCCGTGCAGATACAGATAACGCACGTTATGCGGCTCGTAGCCCTCGTGCAAGAGGTCGGTAAAAATCAGGCGCGTTCCAGCGGATGGAAAGACCGCGTCGCATGCCACATCCGCCGCGGCCCTGTGGTCGGGGTGGTTTATATAGGAATTTCCAAAGAAGCGGCTGGAAGGATCGCCACTCACCACCACATCCGGTTTGTATTTGCGGATCAGGCGGGTCAGCTCGCGGCGAAGCTCGAGCGATGGCGCCAGGGTCCCGTCAGGATAACCCAGAAATACGGTTTCTTTCACTCCAATAATCTGATTGGCTGCGCTTTGTTCGCCTTCGCGCATTTTGGCCAGGATGGGTTTATAGGATTCGTCATATTGTGGATCGTTGCTGCCGGCGTCTCCGTTGGTGATGACGATGCTGATGATATCGGCTCCGGCCCCGGCCCATTTCGCCAGGGTACCCGCGACGGAGAATTCCTGGTCGTCCGGATGGGCATGGATTGAAACGACGCACTTTGGGATGTAGCTGTCAACCGGCGAAGGTACTGTAGCAGGGCTAGGTGTCTCTTGGTGTTCGGATGCTGCTTCGATTAAGTCGCTCATATGGCTCCTGTGGATTTTTACTGCTCAGACCCCTCTGATTTAGCCCGAATTTGAGGTATTTACGCTTACCTGGTAAGCGTAAATACCTCAAATTCGGTAACTTTCTTCGCACGGCTGAGCATGTTACGAACATTAGTATAGTTCAATTCTAATTCATGTTGACACAAATTAACGGGCGATCAATCAAACTGTCAGGTATTTTGGTTTAAATGAAAATGATGTGCCAGCTTCAGCTTGACACATCATTTTTTCAGTCGTGTGTTCCCGGAGAGGCTCGAACTCTCATCAATGACTTCGGAGGCCATTACCTTATCCATTAGGCCACGGGAACATTCATTCTCGAGTCTATTTTATCACGAGCGGTTCTTCTTGCACATGTCGCATGCCGCAATTATTGCAGCGGAAGTCTGCCTGTTCATGCCAGGAACAATGCTATTCGATCAACCCTCGCCTGGGTCGCATCGGCGCCCAAAGCATCGATCACCTCTTCGGGTCTTCCGGTCGCGCCTTCTCGGGCAGACAACCGCATACTCAGCCTGGGGAGACCCTGGTCATCTTCAGATAAGCATTCCAGGTCTTCTATATACGGGCGTAAATCGTATGGCTTTTCTCGCCAGACCCGCCGGATTTCTGGACAGGCCAGAAGCTGCTTAACCTGGCCATCCAGCCAGGTGAAATCCAGGGGGTCGAGTAAGGTGACCTGGTAAAGACTGGATCGTACCTGGGTCTGTGAGGGCGGGGCGTGTTCATCAACCGCTTGAGTTTGAAGGATTTCCAGCCCAGGGGGTAGTACGAGGGCCAATGCGACCTGAACCCCATCGAGTGAAACGGGTTCGACAAACCACAGGTCGATCAGCTCGCATTGGCTGGTGAAGCCCAGTGGTAAGGCGCAGGCCATACTTATACGTACCTGGGGATGGAACCCACGGGAAAATGCGATCGGCAAGTGCGAACGGCGGATGGCGCGTTCCCAGATGCGATATAAATCGAGATGCCCGCTGTAACGGATCGGGCCATTTTTTGTGTAAGTCAGGCGAATGCGATAGGGCATATTGTTTTATAAGAGATTAAGGACATTTCCAATCTGCGCCAGCGGTTTGCAGGCGCAGCTCGGTGAAGGTGGGGACGATGCCACATGCGTAACATTGTTCGCGGCAGTCCAATCGGGAGCGGCCTTCCAGGCTCCATCCGTAATCTTTTGCCAGGAAATTTTTTTGTACGGCAGAGCTGATGTGGTCCCAGGGAAGGATCTCGTCCAGATCGCGGGTGCGGTGGCTGTAAAAGGTGGGGTCCAACCCGGTTTCGGTGAAGGCGCCCATCCAGAGTGGGAAACGGTATTGTTCTTGCCAGGCGTCAAACTTCGCGCCTTTTTTCCATGCCCGGTAGATCACGTCTGCCAAGCGCCGGTCCCCACGCGCTAACCAGGCTTCAAGCAGGCTGTCTTCGGGCTGGTTCCAGGTCATTTTCAGGTTAGGATGATGCAAGCCCTGTTTTAATAAACTGAGCTTTTGACGGACCTGGTCGACTGAATCGCAGGAGACCCATTGGAAGGGGGTGTGGGCCTTGGGAATAAAGGTGCCGATGCCCACGCTGACTTTGACCTTCTTGCCGACGATTTTCTTGCCTTCTTTCATGATCTCGTGACACAGATCGATGATAGCCTGCACGTCCTCCATGGTTTCGGAAGGGTGCCCGATCATAAAGTAAAGTTTAAGACTGTTCCAACCATGTTCGAAGACCGCCCGTGACGTATCCATGATCTGCTGGTGGCTGATAGGTTTGTTGATGATCTGGCGCATGCGTTCGGAGGCCGCTTCTGGCGCCAATGTAAAACCACCCGACGGGCGAACGGATTTGAGTTGATCCATGATATCGATCGAGAAAGATTCAATGCGAAGAGAAGGCAGAGATATTTCGAGGTGCCTGCCGGCGAACTTTTCGTTGACTGCCCTTACCAGCTCCGAAATGTGCGTATAGTCTGACGAGGAGAGTGAAAGCAGGGCAATTTCCTCGTGTCCAGTGCATTCCAAAGCCGTTTCGATAGCCTGGACGATTTCAGCCACCGGGCGCTCGCGCACCGGCCGGTTGACCATTCCGGCGTGGCAAAAACGGCAGCCGCGCGTGCAGCCGCGCATAATTTCAACCGAAACGCGGTTATGGACTACATCCACCGAAGGAACCAGGAAACGGGTCACGGGTGGAGGCAGGATAGGCAGCACCCTTTTGACCACCGGCATTGGAATGGAGTCGTCCTGGGCGGTAATGGAGGCGATGCGGCCGTCATCCAGGTAACTGACCTGGTATAAAGAGGGCACGTAGACGCCGGGGATATGTGCCAGTTGTTCATGAAGCGCCTGCCTGGAACCACCGCTGTCTTTCCAATCCTGATAAATGTCGACGATATCATGGATCACTTCTTCGCCCTCGCCGATGACAAAAGCATCGAAGAATGGTGACATTGGCTCAGGGTTATAGGTGGACTGCCCGCCGGCGATTATCAAGGGATGCTCTTGGCCGCGTTCACTGGTATATAAAGGTATGCCAGCCAGGTCCAGGATGTTTAGAGCGTTGGTATACAGGGTCTCGTATGGCAGGGTTATCCCGATAATGTCGAAGTCGGCGATGGCATGTTTGCTTTCCAGTGAATAGAGCGGAATTTGGGCTTCCCGCATCAGGGTTTCCATATCCAACCAGGGGCTGTAAGCCCGTTCCGCCAGAACGTCATCGCGCCGGTTTAAGCCATCATATAAAATCGCAAGGCCTAAATTGGGGAGGCCAAGGTCATATAAATCCGGAAAAATAAGTGCAACGTGGGTGCGGCTCTTATCCCAGGGTTTTACCACCTGGTTTAACTCACCTCCCACATAACGACCGGGTTTTTGGACGCGCAGCAAGATCCGCTCCAGGCGGTTTTCAATCGCTTGTGGTGATAATCCCATTAATAAATTCCTTTAAATAATCCACCATCTACCGATAACATTACACCCGTGAGGTAAGAGGCAATGGGCGAAACCAGGAATGCTGCGACATTCCCAAATTCTTGTGGGGTGCTCATGCGCCCGATAGCGCTATTCCTGGCCTGTTTTTGCAATTCTTCCTCAACCGTGGTCCCATTGGCTTTAGCCCGGTTGGCAAACAATGATAAAGTCCGTTCGGTTTCAGTCCAGGCGGGTAAGATTGAATTAAAGCGGATGCCTTCCGAGCCCAATTCCAAGGCCAGCGTTTTGGTGAGCCCAATGGTTGCCGAGCGGATGCTGTTGGATAAAATCATATTGGGGATAGGCTGTTTTACGAAATAGGATGTGACGGTTAAAACACTGGCTGCTTGAGATTTCTTCAAGAAAGGCAGGGCGGCCCGGATCAGGCGTACATGGCTGAGAAAGGATAATTGAAATGCCTGCAGCCAATCTTCATCTGAGAAGGATTCAAATGGGCCGGGTTTTGGCCCTCCCGAATTGGTGACCAGGATATCGATACCGCCCCAACTCGCGGCGACCTGTTCGACAATGGCAGCCGGTAAGTCCGGGTCGGTGATATCACCTGGAAATGCCAACACTTCAGCCGAGGTGTCATGCCTGAGGCTGTTGGCAGCTTTTTCCAGTCTGGATGGCTCGCGGCCGTTGATGGCAACCCTGGCGCCTTCCTGGGCAAGCGATCGCGCCGTGGCGAGCCCCAATCCACGGCTGGAGGCCGTGACAATGGCTCTTAAATTTTTTAACTGTAAATCCATTAAATAATTTCCTTTTTCTCGCTGGAAATGGGGCAGTCAGGCCAGTGGCTTTCAACAAAAGCGGTCACAGATTGCAGGGTGCGCTGCACCACAACGACATCGTTGCTGATCGTCACGCAGGCTATTTCAGTTTCTTGCCAGGCATCCAGCCTTCCCATTTCGGCGACAGACAGGTTAAATTCCCGGTGAAGTCTGGCCACAATGGGTTTTACGTGGCTGCGTTTTTCTTTAAGCGAAGTACAACCTGGGATCAATAAGTGGAGTGTTAACATCCCGATTGGCATGATTGCATTTTACCATGAACCCTGATTATCCATCCATAGCGGGTTATCTGGGTGGCCCTTGCGTAAAGTCTATCCGGCGGGTAAAATCCTTTACAATTTAGGATAATAAGTAACTGCCCACGCACACGTGAATGAGACCCGAATTTGAGGTATTTGCGGGTGCGAAGTACCCGCAAATACCTCAAATTCGGGGACTCTCTTTTTACACCTGTGTAATTACAATAGAAAACATAGCCTTTATGGAAAATGAAATTGCTTATCAGGAAGCATTAGATTACCTGTATAGTTTTATCGATTACAGTCTGACGCGTTCTTTTCGTTATTCACCGGAAAAGTTCAACCTTGACCGGGTAGTGGTGCTGCTCGAGCGACTCGGCAATCCGCACAAGGCGTACCCGATCATACACGTCGCCGGTACGAAAGGGAAGGGTTCTGTATCCGCGTTGTGCGCCAGTGCCTTGCGTGCAGCGGGCCTGAGGACGGGTCTTTACACTTCGCCACACCTTGAGGATTACTGTGAAAGGATCCAGGTGGATGGAGCGGTCATTTCACATGCTGAGATGGTCGAGTTGGTCGCGGAGATAAAACCGCATGTGGCGGTGGTCCCTGGGTTAACCTCTTTCGAATTGACCACGGCCATCGGATTCCTTTATTTTGCCAGAAAAGGGGTTGAGGCCGCGGTGATTGAGGTGGGTTTAGGTGGAAGGCTGGATGCGACCAACGTGGTCACCCCGCTGGTCGCGGTTATTGCCTCTTTATCCTACGATCACGTGGCGGTCTTGGGCAATACGTTAACAGCGATTGCGGGTGAGAAAGGCGGGATCATTAAACCGGGTGTGCCGGTCGTTCTGGCTCCTCAAAAAGATGAGGCCAGAAAAGTCATCCGTACCATTGCTTCGGAAAGGCATTCTCGTTTACTCGAGATAGGCCAGGATTTTCTTTATGCGCCTGTGTGCCATTCGTTAGATAACCAATCGTTATGGGTCTGGCGCGCGGATGAACAGGATAGGATGAATGAGCTGTTAGATTCTAGCCATACAAATGGATGCTGGCAGCCTTTGAGCCTGACCATCCCTCTCTTAGGCCTTCACCAGGTTGAAAATGCGACGACTGCTTATGCCGCCCTGGTGATAGCGCGCGAAGAGGGTCTGACCTTGACGGACGAGGAGATAAAAAAGGGTTTTGCCTCTGTTTTTTGGCCAGGACGCTTCGAAATTATGCAAAAAGAACCACCGGTGATTATCGATTCGGCGCATAACCGTGATTCTGCATTAAAATTGCGGCTTGCGCTGGATGATTATTTTCCCTCTGTCCCGATTGTCCTTTTATTTGGGGCTTCGGAGGATAAGGATATCGAAGGAATGTTCGCGGAGCTCTTACCGCGGGTCAATAGGGTCGTGGCAACTCAATCGATCCACCCGAGGGCGATTGAGGCCGAAATGTTGGTGGCGTTAGCGCATAAATTTGGCTGCCCGGCGAAAGCTGTGCTGCCTGTTGAAGAAGCCTTTACTTATGCTTTATCTTTGGCTGGTGAAAAAACCGCTGTTGTCGTTTCTGGCAGTTTGTTTATTGCAGCAGCAGCGCGTTCGGTCTGGATGCAGATGGATCCAGCCAGGCGCCAGTCCATTCGTTATCAGTTGAAAGGAAATGATCGATGAAAGGTGATGACTGGCCCTCACCGCAAGAGGATGAGGATGAATTCTCATCAGCACTGCACCAACGAACGGAAGAACTATACCGGATCCCGAATACTGAGCCAGATGAAAATGGCTGGATTACCTGTGCAGTCCTGCCACTGCGTGACCTGGTGGTATTTCCCCATATGGTTTCGCCCATCTTTATCTCTCCAGGCCCCAGCCTGCTTTCCATCCAGGAAGCCCAGTTCAATGTTCAGACGGTCATTGCGTTGACCCAAAAGGATCCTGAAATTGACGAGCCGGGGTTGGAAGATTTCTTACCGGTAGGAGTCGAAATGGCGGTTGGGCGTTTGCTCAGCTTGCCGGATGGCAATAACTCGGCTTTGGTCCAGGGACGGCGACGGGTAGAAGTGATCGATTTCCCGCAAAAGGAACCGTTTATCATTGTGCGCTGCCGGCCAATTGATGAGCCCAACGACGTGGACCACGAAGTGGATGCGCTCATGCGCGCATCCAGGGATTTATTCCAGCGCTGCGTCCAGCTCGACCGCAGTTTACCGGATGAGGCTCATCTGTATTCGATTAATATCTCGGAGCCGGGTTGGCTGGCGGATATGATCACCACCGCTATCTCTTTACCCCTCAAAGAACGCCAAACCCTGTTGATGCTGCCCGATCCGATTGAACGCCTCAAGCGGGTTAACTGGCTGTTGGCTCAAGAGTTGGATGTTTTACAGTTGGAAGATGAAATCCAGACCAAGGTGCAGACTGAGGTCGATCACAGCCAGCGCGAGTTTTACCTGCGCGAACAGATGAAGGCAATTCAAACAGAATTGGGGGAAGGAGACATCTGGAGCCGCGAGATCGCTGAGTTGAAAGTTAAGATCGAGGCGGCCCAATTGCCGGGTGAGGCTCTGGCTGCCGCAGGCAAAGAGATGGAGCGGTTGACCCAGATGCCGGCGATGACGCCTGAGGTGGGTATTATTCGCACTTACCTGGATTGGATCCTTGAGCTGCCCTGGGTCAACAGCACAGAGGATAACCTGGATGTGCGCCACGCCGCGGATATCCTGGAGCAGTACCATTATGGTCTGGGCAAAGTCAAAGACCGCATCCTCGAATATATCGCGGTCAAGAGCCTTAACCCCAAGAAATCAAAGCAGCCCATTTTGTGTTTTGTGGGCGCGCCTGGAACAGGCAAAACATCCTTGGGTCGCTCGATCTCTGAGGCCCTTGGGCGCAAATTTGTCCGCCTGTCGTTGGGCGGAGTCAGAGATGAGGCAGAAATTCGTGGGCACCGGCGCACCTACATCGGCGCATTACCCGGCCGTTTGTTGCAAACCATGCGCAGGGCCGGCACGGTTAACCCACTTTTCATGCTGGATGAAATTGACAAATTGGGCGCCGACTTTCGCGGCGACCCCGGTGCGGCGCTGCTCGAAGTGCTCGATCCCGAACAAAATTTCGCATTTTCCGATCATTACCTGGAACTGGCATACGACCTTTCGAAGGTCTTGTTCATCACCACAGCGAATTCGATCAACAATATCCCACCGGCGCTGTTGGACCGGATGGAATTAATTGAATTCGCTGGCTACATCGAAGAAGAGAAAATAGAAATTGCCCGACGCTTCCTTATCTACAGGCAATTGGAAGAATGTGGCCTCGAGCCATATGAAATTGAATTTTTAGATCAGGCGTTGCGCAAAATCATTCGCGAATACACCTACGAGGCTGGCGTTCGCAATCTTGAAAGAGAAATTGGCCGGATATGCCGCAAAGTTGCCCGGTTAAAATCTGAAAAGAAGCGTTATCCCACCCGTGTAGGGGCTGCCTTCGTAGAGAAATTTCTGGGACCACCGCAGTTTTTTACCACCGAAGCCGAGGGTCAGGATGAGATTGGGGTTGCCACTGCCATCGCCTGGACTGAAAACGGGGGGGAGATCATGCCGGTGGAGATCCTCGTCCTGGAAGGGAAGGGGAACTTGCAGATCACCGGACAGGTGGGTGAGGTAATGCAGGAATCGGCCCAGGCGGCCTTATCTTACTTGAAATCTAGGGCGCGCCAGTTTGACCTTAGCCCTGATATCTTTGAAAGGCTGGATGTCCACATTCACATTCCGGAAGGCGCTATTCCCAAGGATGGACCGAGCGCTGGAATTACTATCGCGACGGCTTTGATTTCAGCTTTTACAGAGCGTGAAATCTATAAAGATGTGGGTATGACCGGGGAAATTACCTTGCGCGGACGTATTTTGCCTGTGGGCGGCGTGCGTGAGAAGATATTAGCGGCACACCGGGCTGGGTTAAAAACCATCCTTCTGCCCGAACGGAACGTCAAAGATTTAATTGATGTCCCCAAGAAAGTGCTCACTGACCTGAAAATTATCCCTGTCACCCACATGGATCAGGTTATCAATGTAGCAATCCACCCGCCGACAGAAAAACCCCACCGCCAGAGAAAAGGTAACGCGAAAAGCGATGGGGCTGAAAAAGAAGAGGAATTGGCCGATAAAGAGGAATAAGCGTATTTATTTCGGCTTTTCGGATTGCAGGGTGCGGATTCCATTCCGCACCTGGGATAAAATACGGTCCATCTCCATCTCGAGTTTGGCCAAAGATTCGAGGACGTATTCATCCGCATCCCGCTTGGTGGCTTCACTTTCCAGGCGGGATTGCGCTATGATCTGCTCGGCGCGTCCTTGGGCAGCTTGAGAAATCCCATCTCGCTCAACCATCTGTTCGCTTTTTTCACGGGCAAGCGCCAGTGTGCGGTTCGCCTCTTCTTGTGCCTGGGCCAGAATCCGATCTCTCTGTGCCAGGATTTGCTGTGCTTTCTTTATTTCTTCAGGTATCGAGACCCGCATTTGATCGATCAAGTCGAGCATGCGGTCCTCATCCACGATCACGCTATGAGTGAACCAGATTGGACGGCTTTCATTGAATAGTTCCTCCAGGCGATCGACGAGATGTAGTATATCCATTATTCCCTCCGCATCATTTGCTCAACATGATGTTGCAAGATCTAAACCAAAGTTTAAATCAAAATGTTAAATAAGTCAAATTACTTTGTCGATAATTTGTAAATACTCAGCTGGGAGAAGAGAATTCTCCAATTTGAGTGGTTTGCGGGTGCGAAGCACCCGCAAACCACTCAGATTCGGGTCTTATTCACGTGTGCTTGAGCAGTTACGATAATACTATCAATCTCTCAAAGATGTAGGCTGGACGACAGTTTGGCCGTCTCCCAGTTCTCGAAAACGTTTTTTCAAAGCGACAGCCACATGCGCTGGCACCATACTGCTGGTATCTCCGCCTAATGAAGCAATCTCCCGAACCGTGGTCGAGGAGAGAAAAGTGTGTTCTTCGCTGGTGATTAACGCCACAACCTCGATGTCCGCTGCCAGGCGGTGGTTAGCCAGTGCCATGCGAAATTCATGCTCAAAATCGGAAAAAACACGCAAGCCACGCACGATAACCTGAGCGTTGATCGATTTGCAGAAGTCCACGGTCAGCCCGCTGTATCCCGTGACCGAAATCTTGGGGTCACCGGTAAATACCTGGCGCACGAATGATAGACGATCGTCCGGCGAAAATAACAAATTTTTTAAAGGGCGATCGTAAACAGAAACGATCAATTCATCAAATAAACGTGAGGCACGCCGCGCAATATCGATGTGCCCGTAATGGATAGGATCAAATGTCCCCGGAAAAATAGCACGTACCATTTTTTTAACTGATGTCTCCTTGGGTTTCTCCCCAGAAGCGATGCAGTGTGTTGAGCAAAGGTTGGTTTTCTGGGGTTTCAAAATTTGGATCGGTATTAAAAATTGATTGCGCCTGCGCTCTCGCCTTTTCTATCAGACGCACATCCATAAGAGCCGCCATTTTCAAGGATGAAAATCCCGATTGGCGGGTCCCTAAGAATTCTCCCGGCCCGCGTTGTTCCAGATCTTTTTCGGCCAGCACAAAACCATCGTGGGTCTGCGCCATCACGGCCAGACGCTCATTTTCAACCGCTTCATCTGATTCAGGGATCAGCAGGCAGAAGGATTTTGCCGATCCACGTCCTACCCGCCCGCGGAACTGGTGTAACTGAGCCAGGCCAAAGCGATTGGCGCCTTCAATCAACATCACCGTGGCATTAGGAATATCCACACCCACTTCGACTACCGCTGTCGAAACCAGCACGTCGTATTGTTTTTCCCTGAATTGGCTCATAGTTTCATCCTTCAATTCGGGTTTCATCCTGCCATGCAGTAACCCCACCCGGTAGTTGGAAAAAATGTCTTTTTGTATACGGGCATGTTCTTCAACCGCGGCGCGAATTTCGTCGTTGTCACCCTGCTCGACGTACGGGTAAATGATAAAGGCCTGGTAACCTTTTTCGATTTGGGAGCGGATTAATATATACGCCCGTTCCCTTTCCCTTGGATGCAGCACGTGGGTTTCAACAACCTGCCGTCCAGCCGGGATCTCGTCCATGACCGTCAGGTCGAGGTCGCCATACACCGTCAGGGATAATGAGCGTGGAATGGGCGTGGCGGTCATCACCAACAGGTGAGGGTTTTTGCCTTTGGCGCGCAGCATCGCACGTTGGGCGACGCCAAACCGATGCTGCTCATCCACAATCACCAGTTGGAGGTGCTGGAATACCACAGGGGATTCTAATAAGGCGTGCGTGCCGATGAGCAGCTTAATCGTTCCATCTGCCAATCCCTGATGAATTTCTTCTCTTTCACCCACCGGCGTGTCGCCGACCAGCAGGCGGATTTGGCCCGCCGGCAGGCGGTTGGGTGAATCGTTTTCGGCCGGGCCTAGCAGGCGGGTCAGGTTGCGGTAATGTTGGTCTGCCAGAATACTGGTAGGGGCCATCAGTGCCGTTTGCGCGCCAGCTCGAGCGATAATCGCGGCTGACAGGGCACCCACCACGGTTTTCCCTGAACCGACGTCCCCTTGCAGCAGGCGGTTCATCGGTTTGCCCGAGTAGAGATCCTGGCGGATATCCTCTATCGCGTGATGCTGGGCGTTGGTCAATTGAAAAGGCAGTTCGGCGAGTTGGGCATCCAACCAATCTTGCGGCGCCTCGAATTTCTCGGCTGCGGCGGCTTGCCAGTTTTTCTTCTGGCGCAGCACGCCCAACTGCAAGAAAAATATCTCATCAAAGGCCAGGCGTTCTCGGGCCGCTTTGAGTTTTTCGATCGAATCGGGCAGGTGGCTTTGATAAAGTGCGGTGGAAAGATCGAGCAAATTGGCCGAATGGCGAATGCTATCGGGAAGATAATCGACCATGCGAGGAGCCCAATAGCTGACCGTTTTATACATGACGTTGCGCAGCCAGTGTTGGGTAACCCGGGAGGTTAATGGATATACTGGAACTATCCGGTTGGTATGTAAAAATTCCTGGTCGAGTGTCTCCACATCTGGATTGTTCATCACTGGCCGGCCCAAGAACTGTTCAACCCGGCCAGAAATTGACAACGGCATTCCAACCTTGAACTTTTTGGCCAGCCAGGGTTGGTTAAACCAGGTCAGCCGCAGCGAACCAGTGCCATCACCGACGGTCACTTCAATTAATTGTGTCAGGCCTCCACGTGTGGGGCGCACGGCCACATTTTGGATTGTGGCAATCACCGTGATGTCTTCACCAAAGTTCAAGCGGTTGATCGGTTTTAACTGGCTGAAATCGTCGTAACGTCGGGGAAAATAATACAATAGATCTCCCAACGTGTTTAGTTCCAGGCTACCCAGTGTTTCGGCATAATGGGGTCCAATGCCGGGCAAGACGGTGAGCGGCGCATTTATTCCCAACCCTTCTGTTTCGACAGGCTGGTTGGACGTTTGCGCCGATCTGGGGTGGCGCCGCGATAACTGGACCGGATTGGTCGTCTCACTGCGGTTATTTTGCGGCTGCGGAGGCCAGGGATTGCCTGAAGTTGAAATGGCTCCATCTAGAGGAAAATCCGGGCTTTTCGCTGGATTTTTTTGTGGCGCGGGTTCGGACCGGTGAGGGTTATAAGGGATCAGGCGGGGGCGATCGCGGGGTATTTGCAATAATCGCCAAAGCCCGGCTAATAGCCTGGAGCGCCCTTCAGGTTCGTGTTGGGCATATTCAGCAAGGCCAGACAGGACCGATTTGATCCAATCATCGGGCAGGTTCTCAGACCTGGCTTCAGCTTCCCAGGAGTTGGCCATTTTGTATAATCCACCCACGACGGCGCGGTTATCGTAGCCTCGCTCCGATTCAAGTCGAAATATTTTTTGTAATTTATCAATGGATGTGTGCGGCATACTGTTATTTCTATTTTGAGTTAGGAATTTCAATGGCAAAAACGCCCATGCTGCGCGGGCCAAAAAGAGAAGCGAGTGATAAGTTAATCGGGTGCTCGCTAAAGGGGACCTTAGGAAAATTCAACGTGGCATGTTCGCGTAAAATTTTTCCTTCATGCGTCATTGGGGGAATGCTTTGCACCATCGAGATCTGATAAAGGTCATTAAATTCGTCCAAAAATTCCTGGAAAAAATCGGTCAGGTGGCGGAGATTCCGTGCCTTTTCGAGTGGTGTGAGATGTCCGTCTTCTAACGTAAAAATTGGCAGTAAGCCTAGCATTTCCCCGACCATCGCCTGGGCATAATCAATAAAGCCTGCCTGGTAAATATAGGTTAATCCCGGAATGCAAAAAACCGAGTAGATATGGGGAATTTGACCGCGGATCAACCGTTCTATTTCATTCAGGGATGCCTGGTTGGCGGCGGCTTCGGCGGCTATTTCTGTCAGGTAACCGAGGCCAACCGACGTGGTTTGGGAGTCTATTAGTTGGACCGCTACACGTCCTTGAACTTGAGCCACTGCCTGTTTGGCATTCATGAACGTCGAACTCAGGTGAGAGGAAAGGAGTATCACGATTATTTCATTATATTCCCGCCCTAAAGTCATGTAAGTCTGTTTGAATTCTTCAATCGTTGGCGGTGTTGAGATAGGCACATCTGTGTCCCGGGTTGAAATTGGCAACTCGGTGACCTTTACATCAGAGTCACCTTTGTAAAAAGAATGATTCACATGAACGTGCATGGGAATCGTTTTTATCAGATGATGTCCGGGGAAGGATGGTTTGCAAAATTGAACGGTGCTATCAGTGAGGACGCAGACAGAACTCATAGGTTATTCGATGGAGACGATCAACTGGTAGTGGGGTTGTCCGCCTTCATGCAATTCAACCTCATGCGTAGGGTAAACTGAACGGATCTTGTCGGCAATACGGTTGACTTCCAAGGCCTGTAAGTCCGATCCATAAAATAAGGTGATCCTTTCCCGCTCCGATACATTGGCTTTGGCTAACAGACCCAGACAGGCTTCCTCAATGCTCGAAGCAGAATATACCAGCTTGCCATTGTACAGGGCGATCACTTCCCCTTTTTTAACCTGGACACGATTCATCTTTACTGAACGGGTGGCGATCGTAATTTCACCGGTATCCACATCCGCAATCGCCTCTGTCATCTCTTTGAAGACTTTGTCCAGGTCCCCATCAGGAGAAAGTCTGAGCATGGCTGCCAGTCCTTGAGGAATGGTGGTGCACGGGACGATTTTTACATTTTTAACCGTGACGTTAGATGCCGTCTGAGCCGCTAAAATTATGTTTTTATTATTGGGTAAGATGATAATATGATCGGTGGGTAAATTCTCAAAGGCTTTGAGGATTTCTTCGGTGCTTGGGTTCATCGTTTGTCCGCCATCCACCACCGCTGCCACACCCAGGCTTGCAAAGATACGGGTGATGCCAATACCAGGTGAGATGGCCACGACCGCGATTTGTCCGGGTTCGACGGAAGCCAGGCTTATTTTGTTGGCTTTTAAGGCGTCAACCTGTTTATGTTGAACCTGAGCGATCAAATTTTCCATCATCACCCGTGTGACCGTGCCCATTTTCATGGTGTAATCAATCGGATAATATCGTTTTTCTGTGGGAACGTGAATGTGCATACGGTACATCCCATCGCCCTCACCGACCTGGATCGATGTGCCGAATTGGGTGAGCTCATAATAAAACCGCTCGATATCCAACGGGTGGTCGGGGGTAAAATCGACCACCACTTCATAATCCTGCCCGGGCTCGATGACACCTTTGGCTTCTTGGAGCGTCATGGCCGAAAGGGGTTGGACAGTGGCCATTGGAATGTCCAGCGACTGGCCCTTTAAATAACGCAGCATACCCTCAAAAATATAGAATAATCCCTTACCGCCCGAATCGACTACACCCGCCTGCTTTAATATCGGTAGAAGCTCAGGTGTGTGTTTGACTGAAACATCGGCTGCCTGAACGATATTTTCCAGGACCGTAAAAAAATCCGTGGTTGTCTCCAGGTTTTTCTCGCCTTCAGCGGCAATATCTTTTGCTACGGTCAGGATAGTCCCTTCAACCGGACGGACAATGCCTTTATACGCGGTATTGCGCCCTTCACCGAGGGCACGGACAAATGTGGGTGTGTCCATGGTATCCAGGTTATCCAGGGCACGGGCGAACCCACGCCAGATTTGGGAGAGGATGACACCAGAATTTCCCCTGGCGCCCATTAAAGCGCCCTGCGCTACGGCGTGCGCCATGCGTCCAACGTTATGTTCTCCAGAGCTGGATATTTCGTTGTAGGCGGCCTGCATGGTCAGGACCATGTTGGTTCCAGTATCGCCATCAGGCACCGGGAATATATTCAGGTCATTGACGATTTGCTGGTTTGTTTTTAACCAGGCGAGGGAGGCTTCAATGAGAACCTTTAATCGCTGACCATCGATACTTGAATAGATTGGGTTATTTTGCCCACTGGTATCGTGTGGGAACTGCTCATCAACATTCATAATTCTCCTAAATATCAATAATATCAAAACCTGTACAGGACCCCTCGTGCACCCTATTTAGTCAGGATTGCTGATCCTCAAACCGCGAACGTGAACATTGACCCGTTTAATGGATAATCCAAGCGCTTTTTCCAGCTGAAAACGGACGTTGTCTGAGACGCTGGCCGTGACTGAAGTGATCCGTGTACCATATTCGATAATGATATAAAGATTAACTTCCAGGCTCTTCCCATCGAAGTGAACATCCACACCCAAAGTGGGATCTTTTGAGATAGCCTGGGCAAATCCGACGGCGATATTTTTGGCGGCTAACCCTACCACCCCATAAGAGAGTAAGGCGGATTGGCAGGCAATTGTGGCTATCGCTCGGTGAGACACATAAATATTTCCGAGTGGGTTGGTTCCGTCTTTCATTTTTTACCCTTTGCTAGAAGAAATAAAGTTACTGCTCAGGCACATGTGAATAAGGTCCGAATTTAAGGTGTTTGCGGGTGTGAAGCACCCACAAACACCTCAAATTCGGGAACTCTCTTCTCGCGGCTGAGTAGTTACAAAATAAAAACGATCTGGCTTGATGATCAAGTTGGTTTATGGTAAAATGTTTCCTTGCTGATAACACAGTGAATTTTTGCTGGATTTATTCCGTGCAATTTATTGCGTGAAAGGATACGAAAATGGCTAAGTGCGAAAACTGCGGGAAAATAACGACTTTTGGTCATAACCGGAGTCATTCTTTGCATGCAACGAATCGGGCATTTCATCCCAATCTGCAAAAAATATCGGTTATGCTGCGGGGTCATAAGGTCCATAAAATTCTCTGCACCAAGTGCATTCGTACGATGGTAAAGAGCGTTTAAGCGTTTCATGAATTTCTCGGCAAAAATCGCGGCGAAAGCCGTGATTTTTGTTTAATCATCCACACTCGCGCGTAACTGCTTGATACCGGTAGAGATCCCGTCCGGATTTTTGAAAATTGCGGTCGCAGCGACCGCTATTCGCGCGCCAGCCTGGTAAACGGACGGAAGAGTCACCGGGGTAATCCCGCCATCTACTTCGATCAAGGCAGGTTGTTGCGTTGCATCCAACATACCCCGGATTTTTTTGATCTTTACGAGCGTTTCAGCGATAAAAACCTGGCCAGAGGCGCCTGGGTTTACCGTCATCACCAGCACCAGATCCACCAGGTGCAGCACTGAAGATAGCCATTCTGCCGAGGTCCCTGGGTTTAACACCACTCCAGGCCTGCAGCCTAATTCCCGAATAATTTGGAGGGTCCGGTAAAGGTGCGGGCAGGTTTCCACGTGCACCGATATGTTTTGGGCGCCCGCTTGAGCAAAGGCTTCTAACTGTCGTTCTGGCTGCTCTACCATCAGATGGACATCAATCGGCAGGCCGGTGATTTTATGACAGGCTTCAACGATAAACGATCCCATGGTGATATGCGGAACGAAGCGTCCATCCATCACATCCACATGGATCCAATCCACTCCGGCTGATTCAGCCATGTGGATTTGGTCGGCCAGGTGACCAAAGTCAGCGGATAAGATTGAGGCGGATAAAATAACAGGCATGCGCTCTTATTTAACCGGTGGATTTAATGAAAGCCAGACGAACAACCAGAAGGGGACGAGTCCTCCGACAGATAACACGGTGAGCAGGCCCAATCCGATGGTTAGCCAATCAATATCAAAAGCGTGGTCCTCTTGAACCGCCTCTTCAGCGATGGTTGCCATTGTAAATGATGGTTGTAGAGCCGCGGGCTGTGTTTGAGCAGCACTGGGCTGGGTGCTTAATTCTGCCAGCCGTGCGCTAAAGTTGATCAACACGCGGCCTAATTGGTCAGCAGTGCGGTACCGGTTGGATGGTTCCTTGGATAATAACTTAAGAATAATTTGTTCCAATGGCTCAGGAATAGCCGGATTAAGTTGGCGTGGTGGAACGGGGTCGACCTCACGGTGATAACGGGCCAGCTCGGTTGCATCTTCGGCATTAAAAGGAAGCTGACCGGTGAGCATTTCATACATGATGATGCCCAATGAATAGACGTCCGAGGCAGGGGATGGCGCAGAGCCTGTAGCCTGTTCTGGAGAAAAATATTGTGGTGAACCCCAAACGACGTCATTGTGTTCGTCATCTTGAATGGTAGACATGGCGCGCGAGATGCCAAAATCGGTGACCTTAAGGCGTTGATCGGGGGTGACGAGTATATTGTGCGGTTTAATATCACAGTGGATCAGGCCGGCTCTGTGCGCGTAGCCTATTCCAGCGCAGGCCTGGATCATCAGCCGGAGGGTTTCATCCACTGAAAACCTGCCGCGTTGATTAAATAGAGTTTTGAGATCGGTGCCCGGAACATATTCCATCACGATGAATAACCGGTCTGTATCGAGGCCAAAATCATGGACGGTGACGATATTGGGGTGAGATAAATTGGCCGCGGCTTTGGCTTCCTGGCGAAACCGTTCACGGAAGGACACGTCACATGAGAAGTTTTCCCTTAATATCTTTATCGCAACAGTCCGTTCCAGCATCAGATCCCGTGCGCGGAAAACCACGGCCATCCCGCCAGAACCCAGTGACTGTTGCAATTGATAACGATTCATTAAGAGAGGAACTTCACCCATTGGAACCCTTTTGTAAACGAGGATTATATCATAATGCCAAGACAATCAGGTTCTTCAAGATTTCACGTGGAATGGGCCCAAAATGCGGGGATTCACCACGGCAATTCCTAAAGCCCCGACTATCGTCCAGCCGTATTATGATGGTACAATTCCACATGGATGAAAAATATTTTTAATGTCTGGGTGTGGCTGGGGGGGATAGTCCTGGCGGGAATTGTATTGGTTTGTGTGGGCTTGTTGATCACCACTATCCACCCTACGCAAAACAAAGTTTTTATTTACTCCACTCCGGTCGTTACTAAAATCCCGGCGCCCACTTTTACACCCGTCCTGGCGGCGGTGACAGCCATGAATACCCCAACGCCCGAAACATCATCTAATCCCAGCCAACCGGATGGTTCGATCAAAGTGGGCATCTACGTTCAGATATTAGGGACCAGCGGTGATGGCCTGCGCATTCGCTCAGATGCTGGTATAGGCAACAGTACCCGTTTCATAGGGATGGATTCCGAAGTATTCCTGGTTAAGGAGGGTCCGGTACAGGCGGATAATTTAACCTGGTGGCTGCTTGAGGCGCCTTATGATAAAAGTCGGACGGGTTGGGCCGCTGGGTCATACCTGGGCCTGGTTAAAGCGCCCCAATAAAGATTGATCTCGGGCCTGGATGTTGTGTTTAATCAGGTTGGCTAGTTCCCTGGCCTTTTCAGGCGCGTTTCCAATATGGCGGTCATCATGCATGAGCCTGCGGATCTCATCCTCGGCCACATAAAACTGGAAGGCCGGGTCTTGAGCAATTGACTCGATCAAGGGATTGGCTAAACCAGTTTGGATCGTTTTCCAGGCAGCCAATGAATGGGTGCGCAATCGTTCGTGCATGTCTTGTCGATTAGCGCCTGCTTTGGCAACTGCCATCAGCACCCGCTCCGTCGCGGAAAATGGGGAATAAGTATCCAGGTTGTGTTGAATTGCGCTTTTATCGACCCTGATTTCAGACACGATGCGGATGGCGCCTTTTAATAATTCGTCGGCGATCAGAAAAGCCTCGGGCAGAACGCTGCGCCGGTTAGCGCTGTCATCTAATGTGCGTTCGAGGAGGGAATTGGAAGCGTTATCCCAGGCAGTGCGGGGAAATTGGGCCAGCAGCCGGGCGAGTGAATTAATTTTCTCGGATTGAACAGGATTGCGCTTAAATGGCATGGCAGAAGAGCCCACCTGTTTATTCCCAAAGGGTTCGCTCAACTCGCCAAACATAGGCGATTGCAGGATGCGCAGGTCAAAGGCAAATTTACTCAGCGATGAACCCAGGCCTGCCAGGGCCGATAAGATTGTATATTCTTGTTTGCGGGGATAAGTCTGGTTGGTCACCGTAAAAAATGGGAGGCCTAACTTTTCTGAAAGACTGGTCTCAAATGCCTGGTAATGATCTTCTCCAATTAAGTCGATGTAGGCCGAGGATGTACCGACTGCGCCCTTAAAACCTTTACCTTTGGTAGCTGCATGGATCTGGCCAAGTATCAACCAGTCATCCAGCAAATCTTGTGCGTATGTGGCAAACCGGTAACCCAAGGTGGATGGTTCTGCGGGTTGGATGTGTGTAAACGCCAGGATCGGGAAATCGGCCCATTCTTCTATCTTTTCGACCCAAACGGTTAATAACTGCCGCGTCTTATCCAGGATCAGGCGCATAGATTGCTTGAGCCTGAGGGCATCTGCGTTGTCTTCTATGTCCATCGAGGTGGCTCCAAGGTGTAAACTGCCGCCTCCAAGTGGGCATTGTTCCGCGAACGTCTTTAACTCAGCCATTAAGTCGTGCTGTACTTCGGCCTCAATTTCCAGCGCACGTGGGATATCAATATCCTGACTATGCGCGGCCAAATCGTCTATCTGATTCTGGTTTACCAGGCCGTAATTGGCCTGGGTTTCAGCCAAAGCCAACCACAGTTTTCGCCATAGCCTGCGTTTGTTGGCCTCGCTCCAGATCTGGCGCATCTCGTCCGTGCCATAACGCCAGGTGTAAGGGGACTGGTACAGTTCAAAATTCGTCATCTTCATCATTCCTGTTCCAAACCAATCGGGTTGCCTGAAAGTTGCCGAATTTGAAGGTCAGGCGTTAACCTGGCAAGCGCAAACACCTCAAATTCGGGTCTTTTTCACGGGGGCAATTATAATTATCTTATCATAACATCGCTCGGGCAGGCGGCAACCCCTGGAAATGGGACTAAATCGTAAACTCCAGATTAATTAAGAATAAGGCGTAAATCAGTTGCAATTCCAATGAATGCAATTTATAATCAAACCAATAATTCCATTTTGGGAGGCCTTCACTGGAAACCCATCGTATGACACAAGGCTTTAATCCGGGACAGAATCCGGATGAGCGGTTACAATCTGGGACTACTCTGGTTGATCGGTACCTCATTCAGGAAGTTATTGGTGTAGGGGGGATGGGGTCTGTGTATCGTGCGCGCGACCTCCATTTCCCAAATGTGGTTAAGTTGGTCGCGGTAAAACAGATGATCAACCAGGCGCGCGATCAACTGGTTATCGAAACGATCGTACAAAACTTCGAACGTGAAGCTAACATACTGGTGACGCTTAACCATCCGGCCATACCGCGGATTTATGATTATTTTACCCATGAAGATCGTTCTTACCTTGTATTAGAGTTTGTGCATGGTAAAGATCTGGGGGCGTTGTTAAATGAGACTCAGGGTTTCTTCCCCGAAGAACAGGTGATTGGTTGGGCAATTGAATTGTGCGATGTTCTTCAGTTCTTGCATAACCACAAGCCCGATCCCATCATCTTCAGGGATATGAAGCCTTCCAACATCATGGTCAATCAATATAATCATATTGTGCTGGTAGACTTCGGCATTGCTAAATCTTTTAAAGTCGGGGTAAAAGGCACGATGATCGGATCGGAAGGTTATTCTCCACCAGAACAATACCGTGGCGAAGCCACACAGACAGCGGATATTTATGCCTTAGGGGCAACACTTCACCATATGTTGACCCGGCGCGATCCCCAACTTGAAACCCCCTTCACCTTTTCCGAACGATCTATCCGCCAGATCAATCCGGCGGTTTCAATTGAAATGGAAACTGTGATCAACACGTGCCTGCAATATAATCCGGAGAACCGGTTTAAAAGCGCTATCGAGATGAAAGAAGCGCTCTTAACCGTAGCTCGCAAGACCGGCGCCCTGGTGCGCCTGTCAACTCAGGCACATATGGCAACCATTCCGCTCCAATCCCATGGTCTTAAGCCTTTATGGACTTTCGAGTGTGAAGATGAAATCCGCGGGTCGGTGGCATATGAAAATGGCATCATCTATGCCGGCGCCTATGATCATAATCTGTATGCGCTAAATGCCAGCGATGGCTCTTTCCAATGGAAGTATCCGGCGGAAGGGGGTATTGTGAGCAAGGCTATCGTGCATGACTCAATCGTGTACTTTGGTTCCGAGGACAACCGGCTGCATGCTGTTTCCGCTCGTTCGGGTAAGGTAGTTTGGACTTATTATACCGATGGTCCGGTGAGATCGTCACCCAAGATTGCTGAAGGACATATCTTTATTGGATCGGATGATAATTACCTGCATGCGGTCAATATTGCTTCTAACCGGCGCGCATGGCGGGTTGAGGCGTCTGGTCCGGTGCGATCATCACCGTTTATCGCCAATGAGATGGTCTATTTTGGTTGTGAAAGTGGAGAGTTTTATTCTGCGGATTTTCGCGGGGAGATAAAATGGCGTTTCCGGGCCAAGCGACCGATCACCTCTTCGCCGATTATCGCTCAGGGGGGCGTATATTTTACATCTCTGGATGGGCAGTTGTATTGCCTGGATGCAAAGTCGGGTTGGCTGATCTGGCGTTTTCGTATGGGGAAAGGTTCAATTTCATCCCCTTGCAAGGCGGAAAATTATATTATTGTCGGATCGGCTGACGGCAATATTTACTGCGTGGATGCCGGAAGCGCCCGTGAAATCTGGCGTTTCTCAACTGAACATCAAGTGAGTGGATCGCCTTATCTTTATAAGGATTCGATTTATTGTGGATCAGCCGATGGTAATCTTTACTGCCTCGAATTCCGTACGGGCAGGTTGCGCTGGAAATATAGCACAAACGGACCGATTACTGGTTCACCTTTAGTCTATAATGATATTCTTTATGTTGGTTCGTGTGACCATATTGTTTATGCTTTAATGGCATAATTTTTCTTAATTGCTCAGACCCATGTGAAAAAGACCCGAATTTTGAGTGTTTGCGGGTGCTCCGCACCCGCAAACACT